>NZ_LYTM01000022.1:0-58662 GCF_001672445.1 Mesorhizobium sp. WSM3873
AGAGGCGCATGGCTGCTCTTCCTGCCGCCCTACAGTCCGGATCTCAACCCGATCGAAATGGCCTTCGCCAAGCTCAAGGCGCATCTGCGCGCAAAGGCCATCAGAACCATCGACGCCCTGTGGCAGGCCATCGGCGATATCTGCAATCTGTTCTCCCCAACAGAATGCAGAAACTACTTCACTGCCGCAGGCTATGGACTCACATGAAAATCCGCCGCTCTAGGCGCCCGTCGCCACGTGCGGACGACGCCACGCATTAACCGGCGGGCAGATGCGCGGAGGGCAACAACGGCGCTTGACGCAACGCCGCCAGATCAGCCGAGCCGGTGCAGAAGCACGCGACTGCCAACTGGCGGATGACGATCTCGAAATGCGTGACCACCGCCTCGGTGGACACCGTCGCCGCGCGCAGCACGCCGGCCGCCTGCCCGGCGAAGTCCGCGCCAAAGCGTATGGCCTTGGCCACGTCGCCGCCGTCGCGGATCCCGCCCGACGCGATCAGCTTCACCGTTGGCAGCGCGCGACGGACCGCCTGCACGCTGGCCGGGGTCGGAATTCCCCAATCGGCGAACGCCATCGCCACTGCACGGTCGGCGGCATCGCGGGCGCGCTCGCCCTCCACCGCGGCCCAACTGGTGCCGCCGGCGCCGGCAACATCGATCACCGCCACGCCCGCCTCGACGAGCGCGCAGGCCACCGAGGCGGACAGGCCCGACCCCACTTCCTTGGCCACGATCGGCACGCCCACGCTGCGCGCGGCGCGAGCGATCTGCGCCAGCACGCCGTGCCAGTCGCGGTCGCCCTCCGGCTGTACCGCTTCCTGCAGCGGATTGAGATGGACGATGAGTCCATCGGCCTCCAGCGCATCCACAGCCCGGCGCGCCAAGTCTAGGCCGTCGGCCTCGCGCAGTTGCGCGGCGCCGATATTGGCCAGCAAGGGGATGTCTGGGGCCAGGCGGCGCAGCGCGCGCGTCAGCCCCTGGGAGTTGCGGGATTGCAGGCTCACGCGCTGCGAACCGACGCACATGGCAATCCCCAAGGCTTGCGCTGCCTCGCTCAGATGCCGGTTGATGGCCTCGGCGCGCGGCATGCCGCCGGTCATGGAGCTGATCAGCAGCGGCGCGCGCATGGTCTTGCCCAGCAACGAGGCGCGCAGGTCGATCTGGGTCAGGTCCAACTCGGGCAATGCGCAGTGTTCGAAACGGATATACTCCCAGCCGGCGGCGACCGTGGCCGGCGCCGTTCGCCGATCCAGCATGATGTCAAGATGGTCGTCCTTGCGCCGGCTCAGGGCGGTGTCGTTCATGCTCGCTCCATCCGTCGCATCGGGCGACGGCGTTGCGTCGGGTCGGACCGACGGCAGCGCGCGCACGTCGCCGCCTCCCGCGCGTTCTGGCCGGCCCACGCTGGCGTCCCCCGCAGTGTCCCTGCGGTAGCGGCTGGCCGAGGCCTGGTAGTACTGCGCGCGGATGGCCGCCATGGCCTCGATCAACGGTCCCCACGGCGCGGGAAAGCGTGCTTCCGCCATCACCCGTTGCAGCATGCGCGTATGGCCGGCCAGCTCGTCGTTGAGGAACTTCACCACAGGCATAGCCGGATAGCGCTGCAGCAGCAGGATCGCCGCGTTGTCGGCCTCGCCGGCCGACCAGTCCTTGTCGCGTCCATGCAGATCGTTCTGCAGGCGCCCGATGGCAGAGATGAGCCGCAGGACCTGGCGAAACGCCGGACGCGCGCGCAAAGTCGCCATGTCCAGCCCCCACAACAACGACAGGCAACACAACACGTTCCTGTAGGCGATCGAATCGATGCCGTTGTGCAGGTACTCGGCGTAGGACCAGTGTTCCGCCCCTGCCGCTTGCGCGTCTCCGGCGCGCAGCGCCGCGCAGTAGCACCGAGTATCGTCGAGAAGCTGAGCATAGTCGCGACGATCGTAGGCGAGCGCGGCCAACGAAGCGCTTAGCACAGCGCAGCCCTCGAATCCGGGGAGTGCGCACGGTACGCCCTGCCCCAGCGCCTGCTCCACCGCGGCGAGCTGCTCCGGCGCGATCAGGCCAAGGTCGTTGCAATCGTCGAGCCAAAACAGCAGCGCCAGTTCGCGGTAGAACGCCACGATCAGTGTTTCGTCCTGCGGATCGCGACCAGTGCGGGCGCTGGCGTCCCGCAGGCTCGGGTCGATGCGCTGCAGGATGTAATGGCCGCCCCTGACCGCTTCCACGGCATGCTCGTCGGCGAACCCGATCAGGGAACGCCCCCACTCCAGCACCTGCTGCAGCGCGCGTTCGGTCTGGATCATGGCGCCGCTCCTGTTCCCTCGACCAGGACGCGCCGCCCCCAACGAAGCGCCAGCCACAACCCGGCGAGTTCGGCCACGCGTACAACCCGGGTGGGGCAATACAGTTCCTTGCCGATCCACAGCGGCATCTGTGGCAATGCATGCGCCGCATAGCGGGCGAGCATCCATTCCAGCGCACGCGCCACAGCCTGCGCGATGCGCCGGCGCCCTGTCGGCTCTTCGCTCCCGTCCATCACGTGCAGCGCGAACAGCGCATAGGCGGTTTCCTCGAATGTGGCCGCGCGACCGGCGCCCCAGCCGCCGTCGTCGCGCTGCGCCTGCAGCAGCGCCGCCAGCGCGCGCTCGTCGCGCCACTGGGGCTTGCCTTGCGCCAGCGCAGCGACCGCATGCGCGGTGGGATACAGCCAAGAAACGTGCCATTTTTCGTTGTCCCATAGGCCGTGCGGGTTGCGATTGGCCTCGACGTAGGCGCTGGTGCCGGCGGCGGGCTTTCCCAGCAGTCGCAACGCATGCAGGGCATGGATGTTGGTCGACACCGAAGCATTGCGCTCGCCGGGGAAGGTGACGAATAGCTCGCCGATTTCGAAATGGCGCAACGCGTCGACCGCCGGGTCGCGGCCTGCAAGGCGCAGGACGCACAACGCAACGGCTGTGTCGTCCGCATCGGCCGCGAAGTGCAAGGCCGGGCCCAGACCACGCACGCTCAGGCGGGCGTCGAGCTGCGCGACGATCACGCGCACCGCCTCGGCGAGCGCGGGATGCGCGAACAGCCCGGCCAGATGCAGGCTGTACAGCGACCAGCATGGCTCGAACACATTGATCGGCCAGACGTTGGGAACGACACCTTCGATGCCGCTGCGCGTCGCCCGGGATGCCGCGTGCAGATACGCGTCGGCGCGCCCGACCTGCGGCGTGCTCCCTTGTGTCACGGCGTGCGCACGCCACGCGGCGGTGGCCGCCGGACTGATGCCGATGCTGCCGTCATCATCCGGGCATGCGGTGCTCGGCGACGTCCCCCAGGCTTCCCAGGAGTGCAGCAACGGATGGCCGCTCGGCAACGTCGGCACCGCGCTCAGCTTGACCAGGCACGCTTGCCGCAATGGCAACAGCGCCGGGTGGCGCGGAAACGCCACGCCGCCGAGCAGGGATGAAGCCTCGCCGCTCAACTGCGGCAGAATCAGCTCCGCGCCGATCGGCGCATCTTCCGGCACAGCATGCGCGTAGGGATCGGGCTGACGCTCGAGGAACCGAGTTGCAGCCTGGACTGCGTCGGCAGCGCCGGGTTGAGGATCGGCACGCTGCAATGCCAGCAGCGCCGCCCACGTGGGCGCATGGCGGAACAGCGGGAAGTCCGCGCTTCCCCATCCGCCATCGGCCTGTTGCTGCGAGATAAGCCACGCGTATGCGTCCTGCCGACCGGTGACAGTGCCGTGGAAATGCAGAGCTCGCGCCGTGTCGTACACGGACGGACCGACGCTGCCGCCGTCGCTCATTTCGCTCAGCAGGTGGCGCAGCTCGGAAAGGATCCGTTCGGACAGCGCGTTCACGCGGGATGTTCCTTCTGCAGACGGTTTGACGAGAATCAGGACCGGGCAGACGCCGCGCACCTCGCCGCAGCCCTGTCGCGGCCCGGCCCCATGTGCAGCGCCGGGCGGCCGCCCTGCTCCGGCGCGGCGACGCGCCCCGATGCTGGCGCCGATCGACCGCATAGGCTTGCGCGCAGCGCGCCCGTGCGCCGCGGCCGGGCAGGGCAACCGCTTGATCGGCGCCGCGGACTCGGACATAGGCAGCACCGCTGCCGCCGGCCGATCGCAGCGGCACAGGGGCGACTCCAGGCGGACGGGCGCGCTCATGCGCATGGCGCGTGTTTGAAGAGATACGCTTTGGCCCGCTGCAGCATCTGCGCCAACCGTTCCGCACGCGGCCCCAGCGGGGCGATGGCCTCCCCGGCGTCGCGCAACAGATCCAGCGCGAACTGGCGCGCTTCCTGCAGCCCCATGATCGACGCGCAGGTCGGCTTCTGCGCCGCCGCGTCCTTGCCGGGGGTCTTGCCCAACGTCGCGGCATCCGCTGTCGCGTCGAGAATGTCGTCGACCACCTGCAACGCGAGGCCGAAACAGGCGCTGTAGCGATCGAGCGCACAGTACAGCGCAGCGTGCGCGGTGTCCTCCGCGATGGCGCATAGCGCGCCCATGCGAACGGACGCGCGTACTAGCGCTCCGCTCTTCATCCGGTGCATCGCCACGATCCTGTCCAGCTCGACGTGCTTTCCGACCAGCGACAGATCCATGGCCTGCCCGCCTGCGGCACCCTCGGCGGACACCGCCTGCGCCAGTTCGCGCACGAGCGCTATACGGTTGTTGCCCGGCGCATCCAGGCTCGCCAGGGTCAGGAAGGCGTGCGCCTGCAGCGCATCGCCGACCAGGATCGCAGTGGCTTCGCCGAACTTGACGTGCACGGTCGGAAGGCCGCGCCGAAGCACGTCGTCGTCCATCGCGGGCAGGTCGTCGTGGACCAGGGTACAGGCGTGCATCATCTCGATGGCGGCTCCGACGTCGTCGAGCATGTGCGCCGGCGTGTCGGCCAGTGCGCCGGCAGCCTCACAGAGCAAGGCGCGGGTGCGCTTCCCGCCCTGCAAGGTGGCGTAGCGCATCGCCGCCATCAGCTCGGTCTCACTGTTATCTTCGGCGCAGAGAAGACGCGCCAGCGCCTGTTCCACCCGCTTTGCGCCATCCTGCATCCAGATCTCCGGCAGCAGCCTGCCGGATGCGCCGCGCGCCTGCGCGCCCAATCCACCGAGCGCGGAAACGCCCGTTCGGTCGTCGTGTAGCGTGGGACCGGTCTGCATGTTGTTCATAGTCCTTGTACCTGACACGGCCGCTGCGAGCGTTGAGCCGCCGCGATGTTGCCGGCGCTGAGCGCTTGCGCCGAGTGCAGCAATGCTGCGCGTCGCCGGCGCCGCTGCCTCGCCACACGGGGCATGCGATGCCAGCTCATGAGAATCCGATGCGGACTGTCATGGACGGATGTGCGGTCGGGTAGTAGCGCCGGCCTTTTTCGGCGCCGTTCAGCAACCGCGGCCGCACCCCGGCCTCGTGCATAGTCAGCGCCAAGGCGATGCAGAACTGCACCATTTCCAGCCATACCAAGTGGTAGCCGATGCAGACGTGTGGGCCGGTACCGAACTGCAGCATGTCCACCGGCCGGATCGGCTCCGTGCGTTCAAGCCACCGCGCCAGGCGGAACTGATCAGGCGCCTCGTGCAGCAGCGCCGAGGTCGAGAAATGCAGCAGCGGGATGCACAGATGGGTGCCCGCGGGAATGCGCCGTTGGCCGAGCTGCAATTCCTGCAGCGCGAGACGCGGCAGGAGCGTGCTCGCCGGATGCACGCGCAACGTCTCGCGGAACAGCGCCTCGGCGACCGGACACTGCGCCAGGTCCGCGTGCCGGGTCGGCACCGCACCCACGCGTTGCGCCTCCTCGACCAGGGCGTCCCACAGCACAGGCTGCCGCGCCAGCTCGATCACCATCCAGGCCATCGTCGAGGCGGTGGTGTCGTGGCCGGCAAGCAGCAGCAAGCGGATGTTGGCGACCAGTACGTCATCGGAGAGCGCATCGTCGCTGCGATCGAAGGCGCTCACCATGTCGTTGATCAACCCGGTGCGCGTGGCATGCGCGCGCGCGTCGCGGACGAACTGGTGCAACTGCGCGTCGATCCAGTCGCGGGCGCTGCGGCCGCGCCGCAAGGGCAGTCCGGGCAGGTCGACCGGGGGCGCGACGATCAACTGCAGCAGTTGCCGGTACTTGCGATGCCATCCCGGCAGGTCCTGCGCGGGGATTCCCATGAGGCTGAAGATGAGCTTGAGCATCAGGTCGCCGGTTTCGCGCAGAATGGTTACGTCGCCGCGATCACGCCAGGCCTGCACCCGCGCTCGGATGACGGGCGCAAACAGGTTGCCGATGCCGGCCTGGGTCAGCCCCTTGGGCAGGAACGCCGCCTTGATCGCATCGCGCGCCTGCCGGTGCGCGACGCCGTCCTGCGCGACCAACGTTCCGCCAAGCAATTCGGGCGCGATTTCTTCTATTAGCGACGAGGACACGTCCTTGTGCCGGAGCAGTGCGAACGCATCCGGATGCACGCAGGTCATCAGGTGGCCGGCAGGGCCGAAATCCAGCCAGAAGTGGCTGCCCAGCGTCCGTTCCGCGCGCCGCAGCAGGCGCGGCAGGTCGCAGACGATGGCGGGAAGATGCCCGACCAGGGGGAAAGCGCCGGGCATGACCGGAATGTCGTGCCGCAGCCGGTGCCGACGGTCCAGCGGGTTGAGCAGCATGTCCATTAGCAGCGCTGCGCCGCGGCCGCTTCAGCGAGGCCGCCGTCAGGCCGCACGGCGCGGCTGTTGCCACCGTCGGCGTACGTCGGCACATGCGCCAGCATGCCGCCGTCGATGCACACGACCTGGCCGGTAATGAATGCAGCATCGTCGGAGAGCAGGAACGCCACCAGCGCGGCCACGTCGTCGGGGCGGCCGACGCGCGGCAGGAGCTGGTGCCGGCGCAAATGCCGTTGGATGCACTCGTCCAGCTTGGCGAGGAGACGCTCGGTCATGATGAGACCCGGCGCAACCGCGTTGCAGCGGATCTGCGCATGACCGTACTGGGTGGCGAGCGAGGCCGACAACATGTTCATCGCCGCCTTCGACGCGGCGTAGGACGTCTGCGCGGTGTCACCGCTGAGCCCCTGGCACGACGACATGTTGACGATCGCGCCACCGCCGCGGGCGATCATCCGTGGGATGGCCTGTCGGCAGCAGAGCAGCGTGCCGCGCAGATTGGTCGCCATGGTCTGATCCCAGACCGCTAGGTCCAGGTCGAGGATCGCGTAGTCGCGCGGGGTCAGATGCATGGCGCTCGCGTTGTTCACCAGCAGGTCGACCCCACCGAAGTGCCGCTCCGCCGTCTCGAACAGCTCTGCCACCGCCTGCGCATCGGCGATGTCCATGGCAACGGCCAGCGCGTGACCCGCTTCGGCCGCGATCTGCGCGGTGCAGGCCATGGCCGCAGAGCCATCAATGTCGGCCACCACCACTCTGCCGCCCTCGCGCGCGATGGCGAGGGCGCATGCCTTGCCGATGCCGGCGCCGGCGCCGGTCACCACGGCCACCTTGCCTTCAAACCGTCCCATCGTGTCGCCCTGGATTGCGTTGGTCTTTCGCGGCATGCCGCTCGGCCTCCGCCGGAGAAGGCGCAGGGTCAGCGCTGGCGCGCAACTCATCGCCAGCTTCGCTTTCGATGACCCGAATGGCGGCGACTGGGCACTGGCTGGCCGCGAGCCGCACGGCGGCGTGTAGCGCCTGCGGAACCGTCGCCATGCACATTTCGGCCACTCCGTCCAGTTCGCGCTGGCGAAAGATGCCCGGCAGCGTCAGCGCGCACTGCCCAGTGGTTCCGCACAGATCCTGGTCGACTACGACGCGCATCTCAGCCCCCCTGCGAACGCAGCCGCACCGGCAGTGCGCGGAACGTCCTAAGGAACGCGGAGGGCTCCCGGGTCGGCTGCTCGGCCAATGCCAGCGTGGGGAAGCGCGCCTGGATCCGCGGCAGGCTCTCGGCCAACTGCACCCGGGCCAGTTGCGCACCGAGGCAGAAGTGGATGCCGTGGCCGAAGCTCAGCATGATCTTCCCGTCGCTCGACATGCCAGGAGTGGTGCCGTAGAACCGCGCGGGATCGAAGCGGTCGGGATCGGCGAAGGCGTCCGGGTCGCGATTGCCGGCCGCGATCAGCACGCGCACGTCGGCGTTCTTCGGGATTACCACGCCACGCAGTTCGATGTCGTGCTGAGCAATGCGCGGAATGGAACTAAACATGGCGGGCGCATCGCAGCGCAGGACTTCTTCGACGAATGCCTTCACGTCCGCGGCGTCCCCCTGCAGCCAGTGCCGCTTTTCGGGAAACGCCAACATCGCCAGGACCGCATGGTCGATGCTCGCGGCAGTGGTGGCGAAGCCGCCCAGCAGCATGCCCCACAGCATGCTGATCAACTCCGCATCCGACAGCGTGTCGGCATCGTCGTCGTGTGCGCCGACCAGCATCGACACGATATCGCGGCGGGGATCGGTGCGTTTGCGCTGTATGAGGTCACCGAAGTAGGCCTGCACCCTGGCGCTGGCCGCGTCCGCCGCGGCGAGCTGGGGATCGCTGGCGCGCGGGCTCAGGCCTTCCAGAATGGCGCCGATGCCGGCGGCGAGCCCGAACACGTCGTCCCGGGGCATGCCGAACAGTTCGGCGAAGACCAGCATGGGCAAGGCAAGCGCGAATTCTCGATGCAGGTCCACTGTCCCCCCGCGCTCCAGCGCGGGTGCCATGCCGTCCAGGCGCTCTGCGACGATGCGCGCGATGCTCGGCCGCAGGTTGTCGATCTCGCGAATAGTGAAATCGCGCGAGATCAGCCGGCGCAGACGCGTATGTGTCGGTGGTTCCTTCATCGCTAGCGTGGACGCCAGCAGACTGAGCGACAGGCTGGTCGCCGCACGCGGGAAATAGCGCGCCAGTTCGCCCGGAGCCGGTCCCCGAAACGCATCGCCCGTGGCCTTGAGCGCCCAGTAGATGTCGGCGTGGCGGCTCAACAGAAAGAGGCCCGACGCCGCGCGATGCACCGGATCGTGCTCGCGCAACCACCGCACGAACGGATACGGGTCGTGGATGCAAGCTGGCGACGCCAGTTCGGCGAAGGCGTCCCGGCATGCTGCCATGGTTTCTTGCACGTCCATCTTGGTTACCTGTTGGCTGGCTGATCTGACCGGCGCGCGCCAGGGGCGCCGGCAAGTCGCAGAGAAGATCGCGATTCCCGGCGGCGTCCGTCCATCACCAGAGCACCGGGAACTCCTCGAACCCGCCAGTGATGATCTCCTTGCGCAACTTCAGCGCTTCGGGCGCCACGGCCAGGCGCAGCGCGGGAAAGCGCTGGAAGATCGAACCGAACACCACCTTAAGTTCCAGTCTGGCCAGCGCCATGCCGATGCAGTAGTGCGGCCCGTGCGAGAACGTCAGGTGCGGATTTTCGTCGCGTCCTATATCGAAGATTTCCGGGTCGTCGAAATGGCGCGGATCGAACGACGTCGCCGGCAGGCCGACCAGCACCTTGCTCTCCGCGGGAATATGCACGCCCGCGATAGTCACATCGGTCCTCGGATAGCGCATGATGCCGTCCCAGCCCGCGCCCGGCGGGTACATGCGCAGGATTTCCTCCACCGCCTTGTCCACCAGGGATGGATCGCCGACCAGGCGTTCGCGCTGTTGCGGATGGCGGAACATGGCCAGCAGGCCAAATTCGATCTGCGCGACGGTGCTCTCGTGCCCCGCCACCAGCATGCCCGCCGCCAGGCCGATCGCCTCTTCCTCGGTCGCCTTGCCCTGGTCGACCGCCGCGAGCAGATCCGTCAGCAGGTTGTCGCCCGGATCCCGGCGCTTGTCCCACATCTTGCCGCGAATGTAGGCGCGCAGTTCTTCCCAGGCCAGACGAGACGCGCTGCGCGGACCGCTTTCATGCTGGTGCGTCATCACCTCGTTGGACAGCCCGGCGAAAAAGGCGTGATCCTCATAGCGCACGCCAATCAGCGCGCTGATGACCATGGCCGGAAGCGGAAAGGAGAAGTGGCGCCTCAGGTCGGCGGGCTGGGGCTGGACAGCTAACGTCTCGAACAACTGCGCGGCGATCGCCTCGACCTGCTGCGCGAGCAGCTTCACCCTGCGGTTGCTGAAGGCCGGCGCCACGATCGTGCGTAACCGGTCGTGCTCGCCCCCCTCGTGCGAGACGAGCCACCCCGGCGAACCGAGAATCACCGAATCCGGGGTGAATGCCGCCGGCGGCATTCCCGCAGGCCGGAACGCCGCGTCGGACAGCGCCGCCTTGGCCTCGTCGTATCCTGTCACCCACCAGCCTTCGTGCCCGGACGGGAAGCGCACGCGGTGTATCGGACCGTTGGCGCGTAGCGCCAACATCTCGGGCGAGGGCTCGATGTGATCGACGCGCCACATCGGCAGCGTCGGCAAGGGGTGTTGGCCAACGTATAACTGTCCAGGCATACCGCGCGGGGCGAGATGCAGTACTTTATCCCGCGCCTTTGAGTCAGGATAAAGCGAGTGTGGTGGGCCGGCCTTTGAGTCGCAGCCGGCCATCAAGCTTTCCTGCGCAAGGGTCGACAAGGGCGGCGCCTGTTTGGGTACGGGGCGGTCTCGCCGAGGCCGCCTTGCCATAGAATGCTATCTGATGCGGGTTTGACATTTGCTTTCTTTCTTCGTTCCATCCATCGCGGTGTCATCCACGAAATGAAGGTCGGTCGGCGGCGCCCGGCTTCCAACGAAGGAGTGTCAAAACTCGTGCCAGTTTGGCCGACCCGGCAGAAGTGAAAACATTGTGATTGCTTTTCAACGGATTAGCATGATGCCAGACAAGAGCTCGGCTAAAAAGACCGGTGTCGCGGATCCAACAAAAGCGACAGAACAGTGTCGGATAGTATACGAGCGTCACACGCTAGACCGGCGACATACCCCGCAAACGCGCCATCCTCCCACTTCCCCGTCATTGAAGCTGACCGGCACATCAGGGCACCAGCGATTGTGTCATGAGGTTGGTCGGGACAGGCCGCTGTCATGCCGCCAGTATGTCGAGCTAAAACCGGCCCGACCGGCTGGCCGAAATGAACTATACGCTCGCGTAGGCCATAGAACCGGTCGGTCCGGTATGGCTGACCTTGATTCTGAAAGCAGCGCGCGAGCTGGAATACGAAGACGAGCGCGCACCGGGTAAGGCATGGTCCAGCGGGCCAGCTCTTCGTCAAGATCCGTCATTTCGCCCTATCCGGGAACCGATCCCTAGCCTCACGAAATCTGAACTGCCTCCCCGTCCGTGGCGCCGACGCGCTTGGCGTCATCGGTTTTTGGAAGCGCGGCATCGATTAGTCGCGCGCGAGCCCATACCCGCGATGGAAGCAGTTGCACTGCGATCCAGGCGGGATCGGCCAGAATTTTCCAGCCAGTCGCTCGTATAGGCCGATGAGCGCTTCACCGCCTGGACGCGCGGTCGTCGGTTCAAAGGCGTATCTGTCGTTGCGCGGCCCGCCGGACCAGGTTCACGGCGCCAGCCGGAAACGCACCGTCGACGCGCGGATTGCTGCCGAAGACGTCATTGAGGGCGAGCAGGGTCAGGAAGCGCCAGCAGCACAGCCTGATGCTGGGTCGACTATGCTTGATCGCTTGTGGCGACACCGTAGCCGACGCTCACCTTTCCAATTCGGAGATCATGGTTAGAGCTGCCGATTGGCTGCCACCACTCCTGACGGGCTAGTGAGCGGTCTTAAGCGAGCAGGGTCATTTATGCATGAGACTTCGAGTGAAGCCACGCACGGTGCCTGCAAAAAGGCAAATCCGTCTGCTGAAAACCGCCGCAGTGCAAGGCTTGACGGCCTTCTTTCCTATACCCGTCCACGCGACTCAAGCTTTTCCCATAACGTATCAATCGTGGACCGAGGAAGGTGCAGCCGAAAAACCTCGGACAAGACTCGCTGCAGGTCGCTCTTCGTTTTGAGTGTTTCTGTTTCCTCAATTTGATTCCGAATCAAGCTGAAATCCTTGTTGAACAAGTTCGCAGGCCCGTCGGCTGTCAGCACGCTCATCATGAGGCTGGATGGAAACGGCGAACGGTCCCAGCGAGCGCAGATGAAGTTGGCGCCCTCGAAATCTGAGGGTAGGGCCGTGGCTCGATCGAAACCATAAAGAGCGAACCATTCATTCCCGTTCTTGCGTTCAACGACGAGTTCTCCGCTGGCGGAGTCAGCTCGCAGGCGAAACACGTCACGGCCAGCTGTTTGCAGTTCGTCTATATCGAGCCGTAGCGGTGCAATCGGTGCTGGACCACCGAAGCCAGCGTCGGCGAGCCAGTCGACGCCCTCGATGGTTAAGATGAATGCCTGGTGTGTGCGTGGCCCACCCTCCGCAGCACCCATACGCACTCTGCAAAGGATGGGCTGGATCGTGAAACCGAGTGCTCCGAGCGCCAAGCCAAACAACTTGTTCAATTCGAAGCAATACCCCCCTCGCCGGGCATTGATAAGTTTGGCCCAGATCGAATTCTCAGTCAGATTGGGTATATCACCCAACAGCACATCGATGTTTTCAAAGGGAATCGCGCGCATTTGAGCCTGCTGAAGGGCAACAAGACCGTCGACCGTTGTCGGCACTCGAGCAAGGCCGATACGATTCAGATAGGTCGCAATATTGAATGCCATGGGAATGTCCTTAACAGCTAGGATTCGTATTCGTTGAACACTCTGCCGAAAGCGAGATGACGTCCCAGGGTTCACGAAGCAGAGTAAGGTGGCCATCTCCCCCGATAGAAGTGAACATGCCGACCATTCCTCGTGTTCGCCCTGAACCAAAGCGGCGGTTCGAGCGTTGCAAATTACCCTCGTGATCCGGAAAACTCGGGCATTGCTCGTACAGGGCACTGGACATCACGGTGCTGCAAAAACGGGTACACAAAGGACTTCCGATCCATATCGGATTGCACAGTCGACCTTCTCAGGCCTCCGCTCATGGTGACTCGCTGTGGCTCACTACGAGTGGTCGAGATAAGCGTCGAACGCGGCAGCAACAGAGCGAAGCAAAATGCGATGGCCATGCCGCACACGGATGAAGCCATTCTCGACGTCCACAATCCCGTCGTCGGCCAGCATCGCCAAGCGCTCAGCTGATTCGAGAAAATGGGTCCAATCAAATCCGTGGGCGGCACAGATTGCCGGTACGTCGGCCTCGAGATCACACATCAGTCGCTCGATGATTGCGCCTCGGACGCGGTCTTCGCCGATGAGACGGTAGCCCTTCGACGTTGCCAAGCAACCAGCTGCGATATGCTGAATATAGGCCTCCAGAGCGCCTTCGTTCTCGACGTAACCCTCTCCAACACGCCCGATAGCCGACGCACCAAAGGCGATCAAGGTTTTGCAGGTGTCGGCAGAGTAACCTTGGGAGTTGCGCCGCAGGCGACCGGTTTTCTGAGCCAATGCGAGCTCGTCGTCCGGCAAGGCGAAGTGGTCGAACCCAATCTCTCGGTAGCCGGCGGCAAGCAGCGTCTCGGCGACGGCCGCAGCTTGTTCGGCACGGGCAACGCTGTCCGGTAGTCCTGCCTTTTCAATGAAGCGCTGATGTTTATTAGAAGACGGCGTGTGAGCGTATCCGAACACGGCAATCCGCTGCGGGCGCTGGGCCACCGCCGCCGTTGCGGTCTGGACGCAGGACTTCATCGTCTGATTGGGAAGACCGTAGATGAGATCGATGTTAATGCGGTTTATTCCCTGCTGGCGCAGGTTTTCGACGGCAGTCGCGGTCTGCTCTACACTCTGGATACGATTGATCGCTTTTTGAACACTCGGGTCGAAACTTTGCACGCCGAGGCTCGCGCGGTTCACCCCGGCTGCTCCTAAGGCTTCGGCCATCTCCGCGGTGAACGTGCGCGGATCGATCTCGACGGCGATGGCGCTCTTTTGCCTGAACGCGAAGCGGCGGCGTAGAAGCCCCGTCAAGGCGAGGAATTCCGTTGGCTCAAGGAGCGTAGGCGTTCCGCCGCCAAAGTGCACGTCGCTCACGGGCAGCGCCTGCGGCGTTAGCTCCGAGACCAAACGGATCTCGCCGCGCAGCGCCGCCACGTAATTTTGGATCGGCGCGTCCCGCTGGGTGATGGTAGTGGGGCAGCCGCAATACCAGCACATCGACCGGCAGAACGGAATATGGATATAAAGCGATACGGGATCGTTAGCCGATAGGCCGCCGAGCCATTCTCCATAGACCTCCGCGCCGATCGCTGCGGAGAACTGCGGTGCAGTTGGATAATTGAAATACCAAGGCAGGC
Organism: Mesorhizobium sp. WSM3873; assembly: GCF_001672445.1. Taxonomy (NCBI): domain Bacteria; kingdom Pseudomonadati; phylum Pseudomonadota; class Alphaproteobacteria; order Hyphomicrobiales; family Phyllobacteriaceae; genus Mesorhizobium; species Mesorhizobium sp. WSM3873. The sequence goes on from NZ_LYTM01000022.1 coordinate 14,197, forward strand.
ACGCCTCGCTATGTTTTGTCTCTAGCATAGCCGACTCTCATCTTGATGTTAGCTCCCCTACCTGCCGCGCTATCCTATGTCTCTGATCTTCAACTGTCGGGGCGCAACCTGTATTTCCGTCAAGCCAAGTAGCCTGTGTACAATAGTCTCCATAGAAGCGTGCACGGGTGCGCCTTGTTGGGGCGCTGTTGGCGAAGGGCAGATTTGATCGGCGCATCTGGTGCAGGTGTTTGATCCCACCCGTGGTGCGCGCCCACGTCTCCGCGCTCGCCGCCGGCTTCATCTCGCTTCAATCCGCCCACACGGCCTTAAGACTTGCGCACTATTGTGCATGAGTTTTTGAGACATGTAGGTGTATTCGAGCGCGTAACGGCGGGCGTATTCCTGCAGGTTGCCCTCGGCCTTGCACAGCGCATCGACATCGAGGATGGTGCGCCATTGCGGCTTGCCTGACCTGTAGGATTCCCAGCTCGCACGCCGCGACAAGCCTTGCACGTGCGTGCCGTCCTGCCAGAAGTTGTCGATCATGTCGCCTTGCAAGGCCGGGCGAAACAATACGATCGGTGGCCAGTAGGATCTTCAGAATGTCGGGTTGGTATTCGCAGTTGCGCGGATTTTTCGACAGCTTATTGAGGGTCGATAGGTTATGCGCCCTGACCCAGACCATCGCCTCGTGGCCGTCGACCTCGTTCAGATAGGCGCGAGGGTCGGTGGCATCGTTAGGAGCCTCGTTGGGGTTGGAACCTATCGCCTTGGCTATGGTGGTCATCTGGGGCTGGGCGGAAGCCGTCATGGCGGTCGCCGTAGCTAAGGCCGTCGCCGTCATTAAGCTGTTCATAGATGTACTGCTGATGGTTAGCCCTTTCGAAAGCCTCAAAAAACGTAGCCGAAGCGATAGAAATGAACCGCTTAGGCTCTCTTCTGGGCAAGAGCTGTGCCAGTGAGACACGCTTGAATTCAATGGATTATTCTGGGGCGGTTGGGGGGCAGTCTAGGATAAGTCGCACCGTAATGTCGCAAGCGCGACACGCTTGTCGCTTCGGGATGGCTCTAAGACAGATTTTACAATGCAAGAGGGCGGCCATTCTCCACCTCCCACAACTCGGTCATGTCGAGACCGAGTCCGTGGCAGGGTTTGAGTTGATATGCAGATCGTAGAACTTGCGGCGCAAATGTGCCCATCACCCTGCCACTGGATGGTTTCGTTGCTGCCGGTGGCAGCGACTGTAGCTGTCTTTGGTTGAACAAAGGCCCCCAGGCTTTTTTCGGTAAGCGGTCAGCTCGATAACGTCAGGCCCAAAGTTCCAAGGCATTAGCATTTCGATTTCGGATGCCGGCCACCCTTGAGCGATGCGGGTCATGGTCTGCGAGAGCCAGTCGAGCGGATCGACGCTGTTCATTTTGCAGGTTTGCAGCAAGGTGGCCACCGTCGCCCAGGTTCGTCCACCGCCGTGGCTGCCGGTGAATAGACTATTCTTTCGCGTGATCGTCTGGGCCTGAATGCACGCTCGACGATATTGGAGTCGATTTCGATGCGCCCGTCCATCAGAAAGCGTTCCAGCGCCTCCCGCCGGGTGGGCGCGTAGCGGATCGCCTCGGCGGTCTTGGATTTTCCGGAGACCTTGTCCAGTTCCGCTTCCCCTAGATCGAAGAGGCTCGCGACAATGGCTACGGACTTTTCCTTACGGAGCGCGGCGCGGCTTCCGGCACCCTTGTGCGAACCTCGTCCTCGACCTTCCACAATTCGGTCATGGCGATGATCGTTACCGTCGCGGCCTGCGAGACCCCGCTGATGTGCAGGTCGTAGAATTTTGCGCCGCAGGTGAGCCCAGCACCCGGCGAGGCGGATTGTTTCATTGCTGCCGGCTTTGGCCCGTGCCTTGACCAGGTTGGTATTGGCCGAGTAGCCATCCACTTGCAGGATACCGCTGAATCCGGCGAGGTGGCGCGCCACGCAATCCGCGTCTCGGCTGTCGTACCCAGCTTCTTTCAGCGGCCACCGTCCGCAGTCGCGACACCTGTCGACGCCCAGGTGAAGTGGTTCAACGTGCAAGCAAGGGGTTTGGGTTCGTCAAAGCCTCAGACGGCACAGAGGCCTATTTGCCCTTGAGGCGATTGGAAGCCACGGTGTCGCCGAAGGAGCGCATCTAAAGGTCACGTTGGAGGAAACGAAAATGGGACATCAGGTAGCGCAAGTACAGGAGATCGGAGAGGAAATTCCGATAAGTTCTGCAAATGCGCCTGCCGGTGGGACATCCGTCGTTCGGCCGCAAACGCAGTTCGCAACCAGAGGCACTGTGAAGTGGTACAATGCCGAAAAGGGCTCGGTTTCATTGCGCCTGAAGGCGAAGGTAAAGACGTCTTCGTTCATGCCTCGGCGCTATCCCGTTCTGGGCTCAGCGCGGTGGCCGAGGGACAGAAAGTGCTGTTTGAACAGGGACTGGGCAAAAAGGCCTGGAAGTTCAGACTATTCGTATTGGTGAAAGCTACCCCGCCGTACCCAACATTGATCAGCAGCCGACCGGCGGCCGACGCATACTGTCGGGGGTACATGAAAGCGTCGGTCGCCGGCATCAGGCGAAGGCTCCGCAAGGGCGGACGGCAGGTTAGGCGCGAGGCAGCGCCAACGCTCACAATGCCCACTCATAGTTAACGATGCGTTACTGTCGTAGCGCCCCATTCGTGTCTTTGGATGCCGAACTTAGCAGGGGAACGGTAGTCTAAACAGTTGCCGCGCCGTCCGGTCGCCGAATAGAGCTGAAATGCGACCCCGTTGCGGTCGGATACAGAAGCTGAAGGCATGGGCCTTTAGCTCGCGGCGCACTCCTTTGTGCCCAAGGGTGCACAGCATTACTTTGACACCCTCGCGACGCACGAATTTGAAGGCCGGGACAAAGTCGCTGTCCGCGGTAAACACGACCACTGCTCGAACCATGTCCCGCAACGGTCGGCGCGGCCAAGCTGAGCTCAACAAGGGCAAAGCTGAGTATAAACTGAAGCGCGCCCGTCTTCTTCCACGACCGCGGCGAAATCCGCGCTCGATCAGGCCTTCCGCGCCTCCGGCCTCAAAACCTCGTCGTTAGCGCGATCGTGCATTGGAACACGGTCTATATCAAACGGGCCGTCACCCACTTGCGCAAAATGCATCGCGAGACTCCGGATCAGCTGCTCAAGCACGTCTCGGCCGCTGAGCTGGGAACACATCAATCTGACCGGCATCTACACCTGGAATACAGAACATCAGGATGCCTGAAGGCTTCATGGTCGCTCAGACCCCGGCTCCGTTACGCCACGCCGCATGACTCAGTCGGCGCTGCTTAAGGACCTGGCCTTCCTCGAGGCGGTGTAAGACCCGAGATTATGCCCGAATGTAAGCGGGGCGGCCCGCCTACCGGCCGCAATTGCGCGTAATTGACGGGTTGCTTTACACACCATTCGGCATAGCTCGGAGCGTGGCTCAAACCGCCAAGTTCAACGACTTTGAACCCCTTGCACCCGAGCCGGACTTCCCACGACTGTTGCCCCTGCGGGAACATCTCGAGTGACCACGCTGCCAGCGCCCACGACCGCATCATCGCCAATCGTGACGCCCGGGAGAATGATTGCCCCACCGCCGATCCAGACACGGCTGCCAATGCGGACAGGACGCCCGAACTGCAGCCCTCTCTGCCGCTGCTCGGGATCATGCGGATGATCTGCGGTGTAGATCTGAACGGCAGGCCCAATTGCCGTTCCTTGGCCAATCGTCACCTCTACCACGTCAAGGATGACGCAGTTGAAATTGAGGAAGACATGGGCTCCGAGGCGGATGTTAAAGCCGTAGTCGCAATAGAAGGGCGGACGGATGACCGCTCTGGGCCCAACCTCTCCTATCCGCTCGGACAGGAGCGCATGCCCCTGCTCGGCGGTTTGGCAAAACGTGTCATTGTACCGCTTCAGCCAAGCCCCGGTGGCCAGCAGGTCGGCTTGGATCTCCGGATCCGCCGCACTGTACGGCTCGCCTGCGAGCATCTTGTCTTTTTGACTGCGTATCATGGTTCCTCGTCAGATCGTGTCCCGGGGTGTGGTCTAGGAGTGCATGGCGGATTCCCCTCGGCAGCGTTTGTGTCTTGGTCTTACCGCGCCCTGAAAAGCTGAGTCCGAGCTTCTCAAGATTCGGACGAACGCAGTACAACCCCAGCTCCGCCACTAAAAGATCGACTTCGCCAACCTTGATGAAGCGGCGTGGTATGCCGATGTGTGCTGCTACACCATCCGGGTCGCTGGCGATTAGTCACGCGCCAGCCCAACTGCGGCCGCCTTGGAATGGTTTTGCGTGGAAGGTGCTAGTCCGTCCATAGGTGTTTCGGAAGAAGTCGGAGAGTTCGACATGGTCGGCCAATTGCAGGTCGTTTTCCCAGCATAACCTCCATCGCACCTCAGAGCGCATGGAAGAATTTCTCCTTTCTGGTGTGCTTGAGACGTTCGTCACGTCACAAGGCGGCTGGTGATCCGTACGTCAGGTGCTTTTCCATGCAAGATTTCGAAAGTCTGATAAAATCGTTTGTTGCGATCAAGGGCATCCACACTATGGATTGACAAGCTGCGTTTCAAAGGGCTTGACTTAAATCTCCTCGTCGTGCTCGACGCACTTCTGACGGAGCGCAATCTCACCATGCCGGCACGTAGCATCAACCTAAGCCAGCCGGCCATGAGTGCGGCCGTTCCCGGCTGCGCGCCTTTTTCCGGGATGAACTGTTTGCGACCATGGGCCGCGAACGCATTTTAGTCGCGTGCAGAATCACTTGCTCCCGCAGTTCGCGACGCTCTCCACCACATACAGTGCGCGATCATCGCTTCGAATCCGTTCGACCGGCTCTATCCGATCGCCGCTTCAGAGTTATTGCATCCGATTCGCGACGCTGGCTTTTTCGAAAAGGTCGTGGAGTGTGTTGCACGCGCAGCTCCCAGGGTCAGTTTCGAATTGCTGCCCCTTGACGGCGACCCCTAGGAGTTGCTGTCTCGCGGTGACTTCGACTTCCTGATTCTTCCGGAGCGATTCATGTCAACTGCGCACCCAAAGCGCCGCTATTTGATGGGACGTTCGCGTGCGTAGGCTGTACCGCAGTTGCCCCTGCAGCTAAGCTTCGAAAGATACATGTCGTTGCGGCACGTTGCCGCCCGGTTCCGGGGCCTGAGGTCGTCCGTAGAAGAATGGTTTCTGCTCGACATGGCCTTAGAGTCCGCGTCGAGGTGGTTGCGCAGGCTTTTAGTATGATTCCACCGATGGTATCTCGCACAACTCGCATCGCGACCATGCCTCTGCGGCTTGTAAAGCAATTCGAAAACACGTTCCCCCTGGCCACGCGGAGTTCGTGGGTGCTCAGCCGTCGGGAAGCGGGCGTCCGGTTTTTGCCGCTCGTATGCTGAGCGAAGTCGGAAATCAGGGTCGGCCAAGTAGGTGACCCTGGATCGCATCGCAGGCTTCTTACCGCAAGAACGTCAGCTCCGCGTCCGTTTCGACACCCTCTGCCAGCGCCGGGAGCTTGACGCCCCGAGCGAGGCTAAGACCGCACGCATGGCGGCAGCGCCTCATCGCTGGTATCCACTGCCCGGACAAGAGACTGATCGACTTTGATCTTGTCAAACGGGAATCCCGCATCGTTCGGGAATACAGCGATGCCTATGCTAGTGCCGGTGGTGACGCCGGCGCGCAGGTTGGCGCCTGTGTCGTTGAATGCGTCCAGGATGGCTTCAGCAGTGCGCGTCGCATAACCGATCCTCAGTCCCAGTCCTGATCAAGTGTCGCGGGACGGCGGTTCCAGCTTCTAACGGCGTTCAATTCGTCGATGCAGACCGGGCCGGATGCGCCGCAGTCGTCGCATCTCATCACAACGCCCTCCTCGCCCGTCACGTACGGCCTCACATCGGTGCTTGTGCAGAACGGGCAAGGCTCCGCGTTCATCGCGGAGAACGCTTTTTGCCTGTGCTTTTCGACGGCTTTGCCGCAGGTTTCCGGCCGAGCCCGCTTGATTTTGCCAGTGCGGACCGTTGAGCCGCGTAGTTCGGCGCTACCATCGGATAGTCCGACTTCAAGCCCCACTTCTCCCGGTACTCGTCGGGTGTCAATCCGAAATGCACGTCGAGATGGCGCCTGAGAGATTTGAATTTCTTCCCATCCTCGATGCAGATGATGTAGTCCGGGAACACCGACCGCTTCGGATTGACTGCGGGCGGCTGGGCCGGCTTCTCAGGCTCGGCCGGTTGTCCGATTTTCGACAGCGACGAATTCACGCTTTCGATCAATTCTGGAAGAGACGCAATCGGCACTGGGTTTTTGCTAACGTAGGCAGACACAATGTCCGCGGTGAGCTCGATCAACTGGCTTCGGCTGTTCTCATTCTCTTCCGGCATGCAGTAACTCCGTTCGCAGAAACAATGGATGAAACCTCATAGCCGGTTTTCGGCGCAGCGCAACAGTGTGAAGACGCTACCTGTACGAAGCCGTTGCTACACTACGATTGCTCCCCGATGAGCGGTGTCGAGGCGACGGAGACACCGTGCACGCCTTGAGCGGCCGCCTGCGGCGCAATTCTGATCGGCAGATTGGGGGCCGAAGCCGGACTGTCAACTTCTGGCCGAGAGGTGTGACAAGCTGCCTCTCGGTCACGACCTCCAAACTATCGTGCCGTGTTGCGGCTTTCCGAAAGCTGCCTTACCTGGCTAAAGCACATCGCGTATCCGCCTGCTCTGAAAAAGTTTCGGCATTGCTGCGGATCGATGGCATTTCATGAAGTATGCCTTTGCTGCGGACTCAATCTGTCCACCCGTAGGTGCACGCTCCACCGCGCGTGCATTCTGGCCGCCGATGAGCCCGATGCTTCAGATAAGGATGTCGATGCATAAGAAGTGGTCCTCCGCCTTGTGCACGGCGTCGACGCACGCCTCGGGGCGGCCGTCATCCGTGCGGATGGCCATGCCAATGCTGCTTCGGTGCGCTGCGGCAGCGTCAGGGGGGCTTCCTGTCGATCTTGGCCCCGAACCTTCGCGGCGCGGAAAAGACGCGGACGGCGAGCAGCCCAGAAAGCGCGATGCTGGCGATATACGCGCCCCAGATGAGTAGCGGCTGGATGACCGGGAAGATTGTCACCGAGGAAGGTGGCGCAAGATCGCGTTTGCCATAGTGGTACGCATTATTGATGTACCCGCCCTGCGCTCCGGGTTTCGGAGTCACCACCGAGAACGGCCCGGCGTCTGGATGCGTGCAGTAGTGCACGCTCGACCGGTAGCAGCGTTGCCCTTCCTTTTCGAGCTCATCGGCGGTGTACCCGAACTGGCCGGGATAGATGTAGATATCACCTCGGGTGTGGAACATGTGTAGGAAGTGCCCCTGCACGTAAAGCGGGGCGATCACGAGGAGGGCCAGCGTGAGCAACGCTGCCGTCCGGCTTGCCGTCGGCTGTGCTGGGCGCGCAAAGCGGCCGAACCGCGGCAGCCGCATCCACCAAGGATGCTCAGAGTAGCCGGACGAAAAGCGGATTGTCATACCGAGCACCATCGGCATCAGCACGGCGAGGATGTTCATCCCGAAGAAGCCGGTAACGATTGTATTGCCTCCCCCGAGCGCGAGCGTCGTTGGATAGCCTCCAATCCTTTCGCCTAGGAAGTGAGTCAGCATCATCAGGAAGAAGAAGCTCACGAAGACGGCCCAAGTCGCACAGAAATACGGACCGATCCGACGCACTTCGCTGGGGATGTCGGGAATCAAGCGGCGGATCGCGCTCGTCGGGATCATGAACGCACGCTTCTGATCCTCGCCGAGATGCATCGCGACGACCATGCCGATCGTGGCGTCATGCGGGAAGCTCCAGACCCTGCCGCCGCTGAAGCCACCCCTTACGAATGCGTCGCCCGCGGTGACAGAATCGAGCTGCGTCCATGACGGGTTGACCTTGCCGCCGAAGCGAGCGTCGACCTGTACGACAAACCTCGGGTCCCCTGGCGGCCCCGAGACGCCGAGCTCGTCGCCGTCGAGCGCCACGTTGCAAATCTCCGCCAGCACCGTCTCGCCGACCTCGGCGGGTGCGGGATCGTCCAGCTCCAGCAAGGCGATGTCGCTGGTCGGGAGCCGGCCCGGCGGGTTGAACCGCCTGATCTTGGAGGTCCGATCGGGGAGCACCGCCCCATCGGGACGCGGGATATCGTCGGCATGCGGGAACCCTAGCATGACGGTCGCGCCCGCCGGAGGTGGGGAGGTGTCGTCCCGCTTCCGGCCGAGCGCAACGTTCACGACGTGCGCACAGGTGAGTGCAAGTGTTGGACTGACGAGAAAGGCCATCCCGACCGGACGCTTTGATTCTCCATCCAGCACCTGCGCTAGCCCCGCGTCCGGCACCCCGAACGGCCTCTCCGCGTTATCAATAAGCCCCGCCACCTTATTGTGGAGCACGGGCCCGACCCCAGATAACAGCATCCTCGGCGACGCCTGGTTCAAGCGGGCTTGCCTTCTCCTTAAGCATGTCGATGACCTTGCGCGCGCTCACCGAGCCAGTCCCGTCCTGCAGCTTCTCGATCCACAGGCATGCCGCGCCGGCAACATGCGGTGCAGCCATGCTGGTTCCGTCCATCGCAACGCCCCCGCCTCCAGGCTTCGCTGACCAGATCCCGACGCCCGGCGCCGCAAGCTTCGCGCCGACATTGGAGAAGGGCGCCAGCTGATACCTGCCGTCGGCTGGCCGCTTAAGAGCCGCCACCGAGACGAACTCAGTAGCGTTCGCCGGAAGCGAAGCTGCGATCGTGTAGTTCGGCATGTCGCTCTCGTTGCCGGCTGCACCGACCACCAGCGAGCCGTCGACGAGGCCCGGCACGCCGATCACCGATTCGGACAGCTTGTTGAACATTTCGAGGTTCCGACGGTATGCCTCGAGCGCTATATTTGCGGCTTGAATTATCTCTAGCTTGTACTTCTTCATCAGCAGACCGACATAGCCGGGGAAGTCAATCCCCAGCGACATGGAGATCACGTCAGCGCCGTTGAATTGAGCCCACTTCAACGCTCGCACGATACTGTTCGTGTCGCCGCCCACGCTGTTGTGAAACACCTTGCCGATCAGCACCTTCTCGACCCCCGGTGCGACCCCAACGGGTATCCCGTCGATCGTGTCGCCGAAGATCGTTCCTGCGCAGTGCGTGCCGTGCCCCTCGTCGTCGTCCCTTGCGTCGGTCTCGGGGCCGACGCCTGTAAAGTTGAAGGCAGCGATCTTGCCCTCCAGATGGCGGAAGGCTTCGTGCCCGGCGTCGATCCCCGAGTCTAGTACTGCGACCACAACGCCCTTGCCGCGCAACTCGCCGCCGCCCGTCCCTATGTCGGCGAGCCCCCAGGGTGGATCATGCGTCGGCCCGGCGGCGCCCTCCGCCTTCGACTTCGGCCTGATCAGACGAAGCGGCATTTGGATTAAAGGAATTTTACCGGCACGGGCTTCCTCGCCTGCCTCTTGGACGGTCATCGGTTTCACCTCGGAGGGCGGTGCCGCCGCCACGAGTGCGACGTCCTCTCCGAAACTTGTGCCGGCGCGCCTCGGCGCCGCGCCCGGTAATTCGAGTACGTCAGCCTTCGGCCCCTTCCGCTCCACCTTCTCGACCACGACCCACTCGAACTTGAACTTGTCGCTCATCGCTGAACCCCAATCGAGGCGGGACGCTCCCGATATCTTGAGGAAGTGCGCCTCCCGCAGCCACAGATTGACGCGACCAGCGCCGGTAGGCAATAAACTACCGCAGGCGCCGGATCGGACTTAGGCTCAGTCGTCGCCATCTGAATCTCATCAGGTACATGCATCGCGTCACCGCTGGTTGAGTTGAGACAGCGCCTCACCCATCTGGCGCTTCAGCTCGGCACTGGAATTTACGGCTGCCTCCAGAATCCGGCCGAGCACGCCGAGTCCGGTTGTAGCCGACATCCTCGGCTCGCACTCCCAAGCGCCGCCGCCGACCCGGGTGCAGCTTGGTTGAAACGACGTAGTAACCTCAAGTGGTGGTCCAGCGCCCGAAAGCGTGCAGCGCACGTCGAGCGGCGGCAGCTTGATGGCGCCGTCAGTGATGAACTCGCCGTAGATCCGCTGTTTCGCAAACGCGAGTGGCATTCGGCACGCAAGTCCAGAGATCGCGCCGCCGGTCTGCGCCTTCAGCTGCGCCGTGAGGGCCGGGTCCGCGTCAAACGCGAGGCTGCAGTCCACGCCGGTCCGCAGGATGTCGGCCATCTGCCGGCGACATTGTTCGGCATCGACATCCGCCTTCGCAGCTGCGGCCGTGGCGAAGAACGCCAATGTGCTCGCCGCGAGGCCCCGAGGAATTGTCATGCGAACGCCCCCAATCACCTGCAGATAGAGTCAAGGTTGGACTGGATCGGACCTCGCAGCCGCCCCGTTGCACCGGCCGCCTTCGCAATCCACTTGCCGATCTCCCCCGACGGCTCGACATGGAAATCCCGGAGCGCGCAAGTGGCATCGTCGATGACAGCGGTGAGCGTTATATCCTCCTCAATATGCGTTTGGATTACCGCCTCCGGCGAGGTTGAGCAGCGAACATTGACCCGCGCCCGAACTTCGGATTGGCCGTCGCCAACACAGTAGCTGAAGTCCCTCAGCTCGACACGGCTTTTGTCGATCCCGAAACTTGGAGCTCGGACGATACACCCGCCGAAAGGATTCTGCACGGCGCAGCCGCCGCCAACCGAGAAGCCGAGTTCGCGACAAGGTTCCGAAGCCTCGATCAACGGGCGGACCACGGCGGTGATGGCATCGTTGAGCAATGAGCTACAAGCTTGGGTGGGAGTGCTGAAGGCCAATGGCATCGCGATTGCAATGATCGGAGAAATAAGTGTGCAGAATGACATTACTTCTTCTCCATAATAGATTTCATTGAGAGTAATTAATGCTAAGCGATCCGCCCGCTTGGCCTAGCATTTCGGCGAGGCCGGCCTCGAATAGCAGCGCCTCGTCCTCGCGGCGGCGGGCGAGGCCGGCCTGGACCGCGGTGTTGCGCCAGACGCGCTTCATCATGCGCATCAGCGGCGGCACATCGCGGAAGCGCCCCGCTCCCATCGCCTGCCGGATGCCGCGCATCTCGCGGTAGCGGTCGAGCGTGTCGCCTAGCCTGCGCGGGACGGCGTACGTCGCCCCCCGGTTGAAGGTGAGCGACACGAGGGCGCCGAACGCGTGCGAGTGCAGTTCCCGGGCGTTGGGTAGCACGCGCACCGTCTTCCCCACGAACTTCGGCATGGTGGCGGCGTTGAAGACGGCCTCTGCTAACTCCCATTCGATGGCGATGTCGCGCAGATCGTGGGCGAGCGCTGCCATGTCTGCGTCCGGGACGGTCCGGCTGCTGAGGCCGACGGTGGGGGCAAGGCGCTGGCGAACGGTATCGTCGAGTCGCGCCCAGTCCCGTGCGAACTCGGTCGCCGTGGTATAGCCGAGATCATAGCCGAAGCCGATGGTGATGCCAGACTGGCCCTTCGGCCAGATCGGCCGCTTCTTGAGGACGCGCTCGTAGTAGGCGCGGCCGCCGGTCTCGTAGTCGACGATAAGCCGCAGCGCCCGGGCGGAGACCTCCGGAAACGGGCCTTCGAGTCCCCCGGCAGCTGCCGTCCCTTCAAGGCCTGCGGCACCCGCCTCGGGCGCCGGGACCTCCCCTCGGTCGGCGGCGGCGAAGGCGAGGAGTTCTTCGCGCGCCGCCTCGACGGCGACATCCGCGGCCTCCTCGGCCCCGGTGCCGAGCGCCTGGCTGACGACGTCCGCGAACCGCTTCGTTACGTCCGTGAAGCCGCGGTCCGTCGGGTGCAACTCGTCGGCCCAGCGGTCGCGCACAACGCCGCGGACGTCCACGTGGAAAGCGTTCTTATGTGTTCCGCCGGCATTCCCGCCGCACAGGCCGATCAGCATGGCGTTCAGCCGGTCGATGAGGTTTGCGATGATTTCGCGTCGCAGCGTCGGGTCCAGGATGCCGAGGCGTCGGACCATCGGGCCAGTGAGCCACTGATCCTGCCGCGCCCACAGCGGGTTCCGCTTGTCTTGGGGGAAAGCCGGGATCGCGTGATCGTAGCCGTGACAGAGGACTGGAAGGCCGGGGAATTCGTTCGCCACCTCCTTGAAGAGGCGTTCGTAGAGCCCCTTCAGCGTCGCGAGCCGGCGATGGAATTCGCCGGTCTCGAGGTACCACGCCGCCGGCTTCCCCGGCTCAAATGGGCGCAGGATCTTCGTGAGCACGGAGACGCCGTCCGGATCCTCGCCGACGATGTCGTTGCCGCTGCCGGAGAAGAGGAGGAGCTTCGCGACGCCCTTCCAGCGCCTCAACCCCTGGAAATGGCGCTGCTGGTGCGACACCATATTCTCGAGCGTGTCGCCAGCGGCGTCGAGGCTCCAGATCGAGTAGGTGTCGCCGAGCTGGTCGATGACGTCCGACAGGAAGAGCGGGAACTGGAACCAGCTGTCCCCCACGGAGACGAGGACAGGTCGCGGGTCGTTCTCGCGGCGACGCATCAGGAAGCGGTTCTGCCGGCGCCATCCGACGAGCTCGTTCGCCCACCCCATCAGCTGCGCGCCCTCAAGCCCCGTGTCCGGCTGCCCGACAGCGACAAGGGCAGGGTTGAACGCCACCGCTGGGGCGAACGGCCGCGACTGGTCGGGGACCGGCACGAGGAGTTGGCGCACCACCTCCTCAGGCACGCGCGGATCGAGGATCATCTCGCGTGCCACGGCGAGGGAGATCTGCCGACCAGGACCGATCGCGTCCGCCACCTCGACCTCTTCCGGCGGCTGCGGCGGCAGAATGCCCTCCAGCCCCGCCGAGCTCTCGGCGCCGCCGACGGCGAGCGGCGCCTTGCTCCGCGGCAGGCCCGGGACGGGGCCGATCTCATAGCCGGCCTGGCGCAGTTCGTCTGCGAAGAGCGTGATGACGCGATCGCGGTCGTGTGGCACGAGGTCCGCGCTGAAGCGGACCGCGCGCACGAGCGCCCTGAACTCATCGAGCACCTTGTCCTCCGGCTCGAGGCTCTGTGCCGCGTCCGTGATTCGCTTCCAGGCCGCGCGGACCTCCGGTATGCTGCGGTAGTCCGGCCGCTCGGTAATGCGTTCGACGCCGATCACCATGTACGGGAAGGCCCCGAGCGGCCGGCCGGACCGGTCGAGGAGGCGGAAATCGTCCTTGTCGATCGTGGCCTCAGCGAGCGCGTTGCCGCCCTTCGGCGTGCGGGCGACTACGATGTTGCCAGTCTCGATCAGGCTATCGGTGCGCGAGAGGCCGATCTCGAGCTCGGCGCGGCCGGGATCGAGGAGCAGCACCTCCGCCCCACGCCGGAGCGGCGCGATGATAGGCGCAACGGACGACAGGAACGAGCCGGCCGAATTTGCCGTGAGCTCGGACAGGAGATCGAGGTATGGCTTCGCGAGGTCGTCGGATACGACGGAGAAGAGGGCGATTTCGCTTGTGAGATCGCCACGGACGGGGGTGGGTCCGAGTAGTGGCTGGTTGACCACAATGAAGCGGTCGAGGTGGCTCGCGTCAAGCTCTTGGAACGCCTTCGTCGGCGAGCTGACGGACATTACCTCCCGTACCCCAGTCGTAGCGTCGGCATGGACGAAGCGTGCGTGCACGGTCGGGTAGAACTTGCGCGTCCACCGGCGGACGTCGAGGATGCGCGCGCTGCGGAGCCAGACTCGCACGTACTCCATCTCCGGAGCGATCGTGCCGCCCGTCGGGCCGATGTAGCGGTGTGTATAGTCCTCTGCCGCCTGGCCGGAGAGGCGCGAGATCACATCGGCGACAAACCCCATGATGGGAACCTCGGTCCTAATAGTGAAATCGGCAGCGCTACGCGGGGCGGACGTCCGGCGGAGCGCGTTTACTTGATCGTCCAGGCCGTCGTCTTGTCGAACAGCGACGGAGATGGCTGGACCGAGATGTGGCAGTGCTTCTCGTGCTTGTTGGACCCCTTGTAGGGACGCCAAGCCCATGCGGCCGCGCCTCCTTTCGGGACCGATGCGGCTATCCGGGACTTCGAGATGATGTACTTAACACGGCTATCCTTGCTCAGGCGGATCGCTTCGGCGATAGCGTGGGCGTCGCAGCCGTGTGCAGGATCGTGGGTAATATCAATAGCTGTCACCACCGCGACACCGTTGTCCAGCACCCGTGGGCAGTGGTCGGAGGTGGACTTCGGTCCGCCGCAATGCCGCGTGTCGCCGATCGTCCCATCTGACGACTTGCTCCGGCTCGGCGCCGCCTCGTCGACCTGCTTTCGCAGCGCGAGAAGGGCGTTCGCCGCCCGCCACCGCGTTGTCGCCTCGAGACCCGCCTCCACCGACTCCGTCAGCGGCTCGGGCGCGCTGTCGGGGTCCTCGTGCAGGTCTTCCTCCCCGACCGCCTCGCCGCGGAAGGCGAGTTCTTCGTCCGGCCGGTCGTTCAGCGCCCGGAGCACCGGGGTGACGCTGATCTCGGATTCGGGGGCCTCGGTCATCGGTCGCTTCTCCCTTTCTGATCCAAGCTGGATGTCGGCAAGCGTCTCGAGCGGTACCACGATCACCTCGTCGCTGGCGGCGGCTTCGGCCGCGGCGGGCAAGCGGGCTAAGGGGTCCGCCGCGAAGTAGGCGGAGAAATCGTAGCCGGTCGCCTCCGCAAGGTCGGCGACGGATATCTGGAAGGTGCGATACTCGCCGAGAGTGAAGCCCTCCAGCGCCTCCCGCCGCGAGCGGTCCTCGAGGAGCCGGCGGATGAGGTCGCCCTGGCTGAGGAGGTAGGCGGTCGCGTTCAGCCCCTCGTCCGCCGCGTCGAGGGTGACCACGAGCTTCCAGAACTCGATCGGCACGGTCGCGCGGTCGATGACGATCTCCTCCTCTTCGTCGTCGCGTCGCAGCACCGGCCCCGTGAAGACGCACGCCTTGAGCCCGTGCGTGCGGGCGCTGTCGAGGATGTAGTTCTCGAGGCCAAGCCAAAGCGTCTTGCCTTGGTTCAGGGTGGAGTGCTGCGCGGCGGCGTTCACATAGTGGAACGTGTCATCGTTTCCGAGGCGCGCCTCTCCCTCCTCGCCCCAGTTGGGGTCCTCGCGGCGAACCATGTGGCCGCGGTCGATCTGGTCGTCCCTGAAGTCGTTTCGGCCGAGCTGGATTTCGCGCGGGATGCGCCCGTCGCTGAACCACTGGTCGTCGCCGCGCTTGATCCGCACGGCTCGGCCCCCGTCGATGTTGACGGCCGTCATCAACGGCAAGTGCCGGCGGGCGCAGTACTTCACCCCGAAATGAGTGTAGCGGAGCTCGTTCGACTCCTCGGGCCCGTCGCTGGGGCGCGCGAGGTCGGCGACGAGGGTGTCCGGTAGGGCCGGCCAGGGCGTCACTAGCCCGAGGAAATTCTGGTGGAAGCCCCGGCGGCCCGCGAAGTGGGCGGCGTCATGATGGCCGTCCGGCCGCTCAATCTCGCCGGAGCCGTGCAATCTGATCGAAACGGGCCGCTCGCCGCGCAGGAGTGCGATGATGGTCGCAGCGCAGACCGCCGTGTTGTTCTTTCCGTACTCGCCCTGGAAATGGAGGCCGACGGCCTTGCCATCCAAGAGACGAATGAGCGGCGAACCGGAGTTGCCGCCGAGCGTCGTGCAGTCGTGCGAGAACAGGACTCCCGCGCCAGGATCGCCGTTGATGAAACCAGGTGCGAAGCGCTTCACCTCATAGAGGTCGCGGAAATAGCGCGCTTGGTCATCGGCGTTGTTGCGCCCATCGAAGGCCGGGTACCCGATGATCGCGACGCGCCGGTCGTCGCCGAACGGGGTGTCGGCGAGCTCCAGCGGCGGCGGCAGCTCGTCCCCGTCCGCCTCGACGCGCATGAGAGCAACGTCCGCGGAGAGGTCGTCCGCGAGGTACTCGACCCCAGAGAGGCGCAGCGTTCGGGAGGTGTCGTCCAGCCGGTCAACCTCCGCGATGAAGTCGATCGCCGCCCCGTACTTCGCGCCGAACGGGTTGCGCAAGAAGATCGCGGCCCCGTCCGACTTCCGCTTCGCGACAATCTTCGCGACGTGGCGGTTGGTGATGACGAGGCGTCGGCGGCCGCGGTCCTCGACCACCCAGCCTGTGCCACCCCAGCTCAGGTTGTGGTTGACGAACTCGATCCGTCCGACGGAAGGCACAAGCGGCTCCACGGCGCGGATGCGGTCGGCCGTATCCTCCGGGAAGTCGGGGAGGTCCTCCAGCACGACTTTATCGTTGCGCACAAGGAGGGGCGGACGCCCGACCCGCTGGACGATAGCCTCTAACCCAGCGATCGGCATGCGTCCCAGCACGACCTCGCCCGCCGCTGTGGCGCCCAGCCGCGCGGCCACCTCCAGGCCGCTGCGCCGCTCGGGGATAAGGTCGTCCAGCGTAGGGGCGGCGAGGACCTCGACGAAGGCGGGCGGAAGCAGGCCGCCGGCGACCATTCGGTCGATCGCCTCGCGGACGGCGGGGGTGAGACGCTGCTTTACGGAATCAAGGCGCTCTTCAAAGGAGGCCATGACGATCTCCTAAAACGTCTAGATGAACGACTTTATTTGCAGCCGGCAGGTTAATACTTGCAGAGCACACTGTCTAGTTTTGTCGGCGGCGTGTGGAGAACACGCTCACTGGCTGACCCAGGAATTAAAGAATTCCTGCCGATGAGTGTGAAGAGCACGTGCGTCACGCGGCCACAGCCGAGGGGCCGCAACTCAGGGGCAAGGCCCCCGCGAGCGGCGCCACATCGGCCGTCCCGTACGGAGCTCGTCCAAGCTTCCTGCGGATTTGATCCGCTCCTCCGGCCGCCCAGAGAGCGCGTGCGGGCCCGGATGCGGTACAAGGTCAAGGGTGGGAAGGATGGCCGCGGTCATTCTCGGACGTCCTGCCCAAGTGCGACGAGCCGCGACACGCAGGCCATGCACGGAGCCGTGCCATGCGGCGATCGACGCAAAAACATCGCGTGATTTGAACGGGGCCGAGTAGAACGCGCTGCACTTCCTCTCGGCCTTCTCTCCCGGTCTCCGCGCTTGTCGTCGAGCCAGGTGGGAACCAGAGCCAGTCCGACCACGACCCTTGAGGCGATGCTTGCCACACCGACGACGACGCGCCGGGCGCTCTCCGGCGCGGGCCTCCTGACAAGGACGCGGTACTAGACGGTCCGAGACATGCGATCCGTTCTGGGCGGCACTAGCTTCGTCCGCCGCACCGAGATCCACACAGCGATGCACGCCATCGCCTCAGCCGTTGCTGGCCACGCTGCTGGCCGGGTTCCCGACGTAGCTGCTGTGGTTCGACGGACCCGTAACCTGATCCGCCGTTGCAACATCAGTCCTCCGACAGGCGCTCGAAATGTACAGTCGCAGGCTCGTGAGAAATCGGCTATATTGTGTGCACGGACTCATCCGTTGGTGGAACCTGAGCGCGCGGCCAATATTACAGTGCAGCATTTCGTGGTGACGATGATCGTGTCGTTTGGTTCCTATCATAACCGGGGACTACGAGGAGGGACCCTTGAGACTACAGGGGGGCGATATAGCGCTTCTGCTTAAGGCGATGGAGGATAGTTTCCATCCGCTGGACGTCGACCGACTGCTGTTGGAAAGGTTTGGACTTCAGCTGCATAGAATCTCAGGCCCGAAAGCATGGCAGTATCAAGTAGTGGACGTTCACGCCCACTTTGATATGCGAAACCAGACACAGTGCCTCATCGCTGCGTTGCGCGATGCGCGCCCTGACGTGCCAGAGATTGTCGCGCTGGCGGACCGCGCCGGCTTCACGCAGGGGCCTTCACAAGGCAGCCTGGAGGTACTGGTCCGCAAGGACGGCCAGCCGTACCAAGATGTGACTGTCTTTCGGGCCGAGTTGGCTAAGCGGGAAGCGGCGGTGTGCCGGGTCGAGACCCCGACTACCTATGGAACGGGGTCGCTGATCGGGCCTGATCTCGTCTTGACGAACCATCATGTTATCGCGGGTGCGCTTGACGGAGCCGGGAAGCTCGCCGGGACGATATACTGCCTCTTCGATCACAAGCAAGGTGCGGAGGGCTACACGACGCCGGGAAAACTGGTCAAGGTCACTGACCTTGCAGCCTCAAGCGTACATGCAGAGGAGGATCTAAGACCAGACAGCGATATCACCCCGTCGGACAGGCTGGACTACGCCCTGCTTCGGCTGGAGAGTAAGATTGGCGAAGCAGCCATCGTTGCCGGGGGGGTGGAGCGTGGCTTCATCCAGACTTTGCCAGAGCCTCACACAGCCGGCAAGAACGAGGGCTTATTGATCCTACAGCATCCCAAGGCACAGCCGATGAAGATCGACATCGGGGCCGTGACCTGGATCAGCGCCACGCGCCTGCGCCACAGCGTCAACACCGAGGAAGGCTCGTCAGGCTCGCCTGTGTTCGACGCCAGCCTAAACCTCGTCGCGATCCACCATGCTGGCTATGATTGGCCGAGCCCCCGTGTCCCCTACAACCAAGCCATCCCATTCGCTCTTATTGCCGCCCATGCGAAAGCGCTCGGCGGGGGTCTACTTCCATGATCCTCCTGACGGATGAACGCTTCGCCCTGTCGGAATGGGTCGCGTCTGTCAATCATGACACCTTAGCCATGGTCCTCGGGCGGGCTGGCGTTCGGATTGAGGAATTTTCCGCTGCCGCCAAATCGATGCCGAGCATAGCTGTGGAGCTCAACGGTTGGCTCGAAACGAACTCGGCCCGAATAAGACCCATTCTAGAGCAGATAACAGCGGACTTTTCAGACCACGAGTCCGCCTCACTCCTCAAACAGGCAGCTGACCGGATCGCCCGCGCCGAACAGGCGCTCGGAAACGAGCTGCCTTGGAAAGCAGTGTTGTCGAGAGGTGTCCCGGTCGTCAATAGATCGCCGCTTCGTGCCGCGTTGGAGAATCTCATTACCTACGATAGGCCGGACGTGCTAATGATCGACGGGCCGGAAGGTGGCGGCAGAACCCACTCCTGGTACCTGATTAGCCATGTTGGAAACTCAGCGGGCGCAGTTGAGCCCTTCAAGATCGATCTGGTCGCGAGGTCCGACCAGCGCTCGATCGGGGGCCTCTTTGACTTGCTGGTGGGGAAGTTCAACCTTGCGAGGGCGGTCAAGCCAACGACCGTCGGAGCCACCGCCGAGACCGTGGCCGACCGGTACGCGCAAGAGATTGCAGAGAAGTGGTTTTCCCAGCCAAGAGTCCCGTGGATTGTGTTCGACAGTGTCGACCGAAAGATCCCGACTGAGGTCAAGCTTTTCATCTGCGCACTTGCACAGCGGCGCCTCCAAGGCGAACTTCAGGGTTGCAAGCTGTTCCTGCTCGGTGCGGGCGACGGCTACGGAGTGGAAGACCCGTTTCGGTTGGTCGAAATAGAGCGGCTTACCGCGTTCCAGACGAGGGAGGTCGAAGAGGCCGCGACGATCATCAATGCTCGGGGCGCACGGCCGATGGACGATGCGGCTCTGCGGCAATGGCTGACACCTGTTGTCTGCGAGCTTGCGCTCCTCGGTGGCAGGGTAGCCGGCGAGCACGTCAGCAAAAAGCTCGTCGAGCTTAGGCAGGAAGTCCGAGCATGACCGCCGCCATCCTTCCCACCCTTGAACTTGCCGGGGACCCTGGGCCCGCACGCGATCTCTGGGCGGCTGCAGCAGTCCGCGAAAGCTTCCAACCCGAGGTGCTGCTCGACAGCTGGCTCGCCGCTCATGGGGACGCACAACGCGACGAACAGCGCCAAGCAATGCGCGCCGCGCTTGATCTGCAGGCCGCTTGCCTGCCCTCCGCGGACGAGGACATCGCCGCGGTCCAGCTTCCGAATCCGCAGCGCTTGCAGGTACTCGAGCTTGTCGGCGCTGAGACGGCGCAACGCACTCTATCTGCGTTAGAGCCTACGGACCGAACGCTCACGGAACAGCTATTACAAGCTATCCTAGCTGGAGAGACAGTCCCGGTGAACCGTGACGATCAAGCCCAGCTCTTGGCGCTGAGCCGGGTTGCTCCATGGGCCGCCGCCGCCGGGGCAAAACTCTCGTTCGAGCCGGATGAGATCGACCAGCACATTGCGCGCATTGATTTCTTGCGAACTGCGGGCGGAGCCGACCTGCACCGCTTTGTAGGGCGTAACTCCCTCCAGCTCTACCTGCGGAGGCGCTGGGCTAGTGACGAGCCGAGCCAGCCGGTCTTAATCGACGGACCGGGTGGGATCGGCAAATCTCTTGCTATTACCCGGTTCATCGCGGATGTCTTGGAAAGCTCGGAACCGTCCTTGCGACCCGACGCTGTGTTTCACATCGACTTTGACCGCTTGTCGCTTCAGCAGGCCCGGCCGGTGACAATCCTGCAGGAATTCGTTCGGCAGGCTGCACGTTGGTGGGCTAGAAAGGACTCAGAGTTGCTTCTTGCCCTCACACGCGATGTGTCAGCTGGTGACGCCGGGTTGGAGATTACCGGCTCGACGATCCGCAGCATCGAGGCTAATCGAAGCGATTATTATCTGGCTCATCGACTGGTGTCCACGCTGGCTGGGCGGAAGGAGGGACCACCGCGGGTGATTCTGTTCATCGACACGTTCGAACAGGTGGAGACGTTCAACGATAGCGCCGCATATAGCACTCGTGCCGTGGCCAAACTCCTCGTTTTGGCCGGAGCTCGCCTGCTTCAGATCTACGCGTCGCGCGCCTTCGCGCGGCCTCGGGATCTCTCCGGAAAGCGCTCGATTCGGCTCAGACAGTTCTCGGTTGCCGAGGCCGAGACGTACTTGCGGAACGAAGCGGCGCGAGCCGGATTCGAGATCGGCGCGAATGTGGCCAGGCGAGTCCGAGAGGCGGTGGGCCGCTCACCGCTCGCCTTGCGTTTGGCCGTTGGAATCCTGGAAAAAGAACAGACCGAGTTCAACCCAGAGGATTGGAGCGAGCTGGCGCGTGACGATCCTGAATCGATTCAGGCCACCCTTTACGATCGTTTTCTCCGTCGCATCCGCAACCAGGAGCTGCGCAAGATCGCCAGGCCTGGCCTGCTCGTCCGCCGCCTTACCGAGGACGTTATCACCAAAGTCCTGGCGGAGCCCTGCGGGTTGGATCTGGGCAAGACATCGCCCCAGCAATTGATGGAGGATGCGCGGCTCGAAGGCCAGCTTTTCTCCGCCGACGTATCCGACCCTGACGCTTTGAGACACCGTCAGGACGTGCGCGGCATCATGCTGGCCAACCTCGACGCATCGTTGGAGGAGCGGCTTGCGCGGGAGATCAACGAGCGCGCCATTGCCTACTACTTCACACAGGGAGAGAGTCTCATTTACCGCACCGAGGAGCTCTACCATCGGCTCCGCCTCGATCAGAGCAGCCAGGAGATCGATGGCCGCTGGACAGACGAAGCCGGGAGGGGGCTGCGGCCGGCACTGAAGGAGTTTCCACCGAAAGCCCAAAGCTTCCTTCGCAGAAAGCTTGGCGCCGCTTCGCTCGAACGGGAAGGTTCTGAGCGCCTCGCTGGAATGTCGAGAACTGCGCAGCACGAGGACAGCGATCGATTGCACGAGCTCCGCCAAATCACGCGCCAGCAGATACAGTCCGGCTTTGTCAGCCAAGCGCTACTTGCTCGATTGGAGGAGGAAGGTGTGGAACGGCTGGACGGGCCGCTGGTGGACATCTTCTTTGAACTTCTTGCTTGGCAGGGGCGGCATGACGAGTTGCTCGACCGCGCTCGCAGCTTGTTGATCGAGGCTCATCATCGGATCGCGCCAGATACTCTCGCTCGCATCCATTCGACCGCCGCCGCCCTGCTCGAAGGACGCGAGAGCTTGAGCGAGGCCGAAACATTCTGGCTCGCTGCACTGCGCGCCGCACAGGCGTTCGGTGCGGACCCACTACTTGAGCTCTCTTGCCGGACTGGAGCGCTACGCATCCGCCGGAAGCTCGGAACCGTACCAGCGCTTCGGAAGACCGAACTCGACAGAGCCGCATCGCTTTGTGCGGCTCATCGGGCTGACGTCTTCGAACGGCGGGTTTTGGCGCGCGAAACCGCCGCAGAACTTTCAGAAATCCTGCTTGAGAAACGAACTTACAATGACTTCGGGAAACCGGCTTACCAGCACTACGCCATCCAGCGCTTGGTCGACTTCGTTCTTCGGACTAATGAAGCTTTCCCAAGCGCCGTTGACAATCCGGCAAGGCTGGCTGAGTTGGCCAAGAAGTTTAACGGTCAGGAATTTCTATCGCTGCACCAACTTAACGATTTCGTTGCCCAGTTGATCCTTGGGAATGCACAAGACGTTGCGCAGGTCGTGTATGCTCTGAGGGAAGAGGTCGACTGGACTTTGCGGGAAGCTGCGGGTCGCTCCGTTAGCGGTGCGCCGGCGTCACCTCCGGCGCGAAGGGGTGCGGCTCCATGAGGGTTGGACGTGACCTTCGACGAGTTCCAGCAGGTCAACTCCCACCCGTCATGCCATCCGCGCAGGCCTGCGCGCATAGTGGAGATGGAGGCCCGAGTCGCGCTTGCGAGGTGCTGGTCCACATGCTCAAGGTTGCCAATTCTCGGTTGAAGAAGCAACGATTCTGGGCGGAGAAGATTGAACGCGAAATCGAGCGGCTCGGGCTTGCTGTGAACCGGCGTGTAAGTCCGTCGGGACTTCGCGGAATGACGGCTTCCAGGCAGCGATCACTGCAGGCTGAACGGCGAGTCTGAGGCGCAAAGCTGCCGTTCGCGTCCTGAGGAGCTTTGTCGCATTCGGCTCAAAAAGGAGAATGGCAATTAGAGTCGGAGAAGGAAGCTAATCGCTCAAATATTCGTGCGGGAAAGCAAACAATCCATTATTCGCTTGATCTATCGGTCAATCTGCACAAATAGCAGGTCCATCCACCAATCAATCAAGAGGGAAAACACCAACACCATGTCCGATGAGCCTCACGATAATGCCGATCTTGTGTCACTCGCAGCTGATATCGTTTCCGCCTATGTGTCGAACAATTCGGTGCCGGTGGCAGAACTGCCAAAGCTGATCGGCGACACCCATGCGGCCCTTCGTGGGCTTGGCATGGCTGCAGCAGAACCTTTGGCCAAACAGGAGCCGGCTGTCTCGATCAGGAGATCTGTGACGCCCGACTTCATCATCTGCCTGGAAGACGGCAAGAAGTTCAAATCGTTGAAGCGGCATCTCAGAACACATTATAATCTGAGCCCAGAAGAATATCGGCAGAAGTGGAACCTGCCAGCCGATTATCCGATGGTCGCGCCGAACTATGCCGCCACCCGCTCTGCCTTGGCGAAGGCGTCTGGACTTGGGCGTCCGCGCGCAAAGCAGCCGGCTCTGGCGGCGAAACCAACGCGGGCGCCCCGCGCCGCCGCGGCTGCAACGGCTGCAGCGACGGCAACATCTCCGGTTAAGAAAACGCGCAAAGTTGCCGCCAACGCCTAGACGGGTCCCGCAGTTTACTGTTCAGCGCTGGGGCGGACGTGAGCAGAGAGAGGCCCCTTCCGGCGGACGGGGCTTCTCTGTATTGGGCCGACCTCACTCGGCTGCGCGGGCGAGACCGGATGAGCGAAAACTCGCCCTCAGCTTCGGTCTACCAGGCCTCGCGTAGATCGGAGCGGGGAGGCTTGGATCATCGAGCTTGACGGAGTGGTAGTCGCGGCCTTCGCGCGACGTCTTCTTGCATGCCGCACCGAAGTCGGTGGCGCCGGCGAGGATGCGGTAGTCCGGACCCTTGTCATTGTCGCCCTCGGCAGCCCCCTCGGCGACAGTGCTTCAGGGGCTTGGCGGAAGGTAGGGCGCCGCAGTCGCGGGAACCATGGGCTCAAGCGACGTGGGTGAGAACCACGGTTTGCGCCGTCTCTGGATTCAAAGCACGGTCTCCGAGCGCCGAAGTCAAAAATACCCGGGAGAGCGGTATTCCTGATTCCCCTAAAGCTGTGCAATAAGGCGAGCGTTCCAATCAACGCAAGAGGGGATGGCAACATGGCAGTAAACACCAATGACCTGGCGGAGCGTCTTGCTACGGGGCACGGCCTGTCGAAGGCGCAGGCTAAGACTGTAGTTGAGGATGTGCTGAAAGGAATTACCGAAGCTGCCGCCAAAGGCGAGGAAGTGTCTCTGAACGGCTTCGGCAAATTCAAGGTGCAGAACAAGCCGGCGCGCGAGGGACGCAACCCGTCGACCGGGGCCACAATCAAGATCGCCGCATCGAAAAAGCTGGTGTTTCAGCCCGCCAAGGCCCTCAAGGATACTGTGAACAACGGCTGACGTTCCTGCAAGACAAAGGGCTGCCGGCGATAGCCTCACCTATTCAGTCCAGGCTTTCGTCAACGGCGACAAGTCAAAGTGGGCGTGCCTCGATATTGCAGGTATCGTGCTCTCGAGGTCTCGGCCGCGGTCATCAGCGCGGCCGAAAAATTTGGTCGATCGGATCGAGGAGGTGCCGGGGCCGTCAAACCGGCTCCGGCGGCCTCATTCGGCAGCGATGTGGAGTGATCCTGCTTTCGTCAGCCATACCACCGCCATCAGACGGGTCGAAGTCCGCTTCTCCCGAAGGCGCAACCAGTTCCCTCTCTTCCGCTACCGGCTCGACGGCTCCGTCAATCGTAGGCGCAGTGGGGGAGGCCGTCGGCGCCTTCGCCTGGGCCGACGGCGATCACCTCGCCTTCCTGCGGCTTTTCCTTCGCGTTGTCGGGGACGATGATCCACCTTTGGATTCAAGTCGCCTTCAGCGCCTCGGATGAGGACGCGGTCGTGGAGCGGCCGGAATTTAATTGCGATCTCTCTGCGGCCCGCACAGGGCAGACCACGTCCCTTTTACACAGAAATTAATCGCTCGCGTAACTCAAAAAATATCTATTTATCGGAACCAGGAAACACGCGATTTTTGTTCATTAGATCGTTCGCTCTAGCCGTTGCTTATTTTGGACGGTTCTAACTTTTTAATTGGACAGCGAAAATAGTTCACTTTGCGCCTTGTTCGCAACTTAATTGAAGCGCATACAAGGAGCTCGTTGATTTGGCCGATTTGGCTTTTGCGGTGTCAGAGATCCGCCATTCATCACCGAATTCTCGATAGCGGTCCATGCGCCGATCCGGCACGTGTGCCGCTCCGCTCGAACCCTGGAATGAACGTCGGCACTGACCACGGATTTACTGGCAGCATCGGGATCGTTCCGGTTCGGACGGGAATGATGCGGGAGGCGCCTCCGCGTGCTTCCGCGGAAATCGCGACCATGACCAGCCGTACCACACAGACCGTCGTTCACTTCTCCGCGCCGTTCCGGCTGCCAGACTTTGATACGGTGCAGCCGGCCGGCGATTATCGCGTCGACCATGACGAGGAAGCGATCGAGGGTGCCTGGCGACGTGTCGGCGCTTTCATCCACTTGCCGGCCATCGGGATGCGTGGACCTACGCAGCAGATGGTGCCGATCAATCCGGCGAACCTCGACGCCGCCCTCGAAAAGGATAACCAACCATGACCACCATGAGCATTCAGCGGCGCACCGCGCATGCCAATCGCCGCCCGACACCGATGCATCTCTTCACCATTGGACAAGCAGTCCGCCTGGGCGGCAACTTCGGCACATTCCCGAAGACCTTGGAAGTCTACCGCATCACCGGCACACTCCCGCCGAGGGGAGATTCGCCGCAATACCGCATCCGCAACGACGAGGAGCGGCATGAGCGGGTGGCCACACAGGACAGCCTCGAACCAATCCTTCCTTCGCAATCCAGCGAAGGCGCAACCCTCATCGAAAGGACGTTCGGCCATGCCAAAGGGACAGAAACGCAGCAGTTGCGAGATCAGGAAGCCGAAGCAGGCGCCGCCCAAGTCTGAAAGCAGATCCGGCGGCCCGATCAAGGTCACCGCGAACAGCAACGCTTCGCGCGGCAACGGCAAGGGCTGATGACCGCGATGGGAGAGATTGATTGGGCGGGCAAGGACGATGAAGATCGTGATCGAATTCTACCGGACCCGCGACGCTGACGATGCCCATGCCGTCGTCGGTCGTGAAGCCGTTGAGGTCGACGATCTCAACGGCGCCATCGTTGCGCGCGGCCATCTACGAAGTCGCGCGCGAGGCCTGTTCCCACGACCGCCGCGATTCCTACACGCTGACGGTCGTGGATTTCCGCTAGGCGGATCTCTATGCTGATCCGCTATGGTTACGAGATCACGCTAACCTGCCAGCAGCCTACGGCGCTAGTCTGCCTGCTATCGGTCCATGAGGATCGCGCGCCCGACATCAGGGTGCCGGAAACGACGTTCATCAATCCCGACGTACCGGTCTCTAGCTACCGCGATCTCTTCGGGAACCGTTGCCGGCGTCTTGTCGCGCCGGCGGGCGACCTGACGATGTGCGGCGATGCAACGATCGAGGACGACGGCAGGCCGGACCGGCTGGCGCTTGACGCCCGAGAACTGCCGGTGCCGGACCTTCCGGACGACAGCCTCGTTTACCTCCTGGGAAGCCGCAATTGCGAGACCGACCGCCTCAGCCAAATCGCTTGGGATATTTTCGGCGCCGTTGCTCCGGGATGGGGCCGCGTGCAGGCGATCTGCGACTTCGTCCACAATCACATCCGATTCGACTATATGCAGGCCCGCTCGACGCGAACGGCCTCCGAGGCCTATCACGAGCGCGTCGGCGTCTGTCGCGATTTCGCGCACCTTGCCGTCGCGTTCTGCCGCTGTCTCAATATCCCCGCCCGCTACGTCAACGGCCATCTAGGCGACATCGGCGTGCCGGTCGTCGATCCGATGGATTTCAGTGCCTGGATCGAGGTCTTCCTCGATGGCCAGTGGCATACCTTCGATCGGCGCAACAACACGCGGCGTATCGGCAGGATCGTTGTCGCGCGTGGCCGCGACGCGGCAGACATCCCGTTGATCAATTCGTTCGGTCCGCATGTCCTGAAGGGGTTTCGGGTCTGGACTTATGAAGTGCCGGGACCGACCGGGTGACAGGTATTCTCGGACGATGGGTTATGTACCATGAAAGAGCGGGACCTTCCTGCCCAGCGCTCCGGCCGCCTTGGACGGCAGGCAGCGTTCTACCTTACCGAGCGCCGGTTAACGCACGGAGCGACCGGGCCACGTGACGATCTTTCATCTCGTCAGTCCAAGCTGTCCATATTATTGTGCAGTGCAGCAACCATATTGCTGCAAGTGCGTTGCCCACGATGCCTTCCAATTCCGGCGTCAAACAGGGGACGGCCATATTGCGAAAAATCTCCGATACGATCGCGCGCCTGAGCGCGTTGCGCGCGCAACGCCCCACACATGTCCCGGGCCCCAGAGGACGTGCACGTCTCCAGGCTTTGACCGACTTCGGTTCCAATCCGGGAGCGTTGAAAGGCAGGTTCCACCTTCCGCTCGACTTGCCGACGAATGCGCCACTCGTCGTCGTCCTCCACGGCTGCACTCAGGATCCCGCCGCATACGACCATCATTCCGGATGGTCACAGCTCGCCGACGAGGCCGGCTTTGCCCTGCTTTTTCCCGAGCAGCAACGTGCCAACAATCGGAACCTTTGCTTCAACTGGTTCGAACCTGCCGACACCCGGCGCGGTACGGGCGAGGCGCTTTCGATACGCCAGATGATCGAGGCGATGGTCCTCGCGAAGGGGATCGATCGAAAGCGCATCTTCATCACCGGCCTCTCGGCCGGCGGCGCGATGGCGGCGGCCATGCTGGCGACCTACCCGGAAGTGTTTGCAGGTGGCGCCATCATTGCGGGCATACCCTACGGCAGCGCGACGACGATTCCGCAGGCGTTCGACCGCATGCGCGGGCATGGCGGTCCGTCGGGAAAGGAACTGCAACGGATCCTTCGTCATGCTTCCGACCATAGGGTATTATGGCCGAGGATTTCGATCTGGCAGGGCACGGCAGACCAAACAGTCGCGCCGTCCAACGCGGATGCCCTCGCGGCACAATGGCTGGGCGTTCATGGATTCGACAAGAAGACGCCGACGCATTCGGAAAGGGCCGGCAGGCTTGCGAAGCGAGTCTGGCGGAATGTCGGGGGTGAGGCAATGATTGAGATCAACATGATTGCCGGAATGGGACACGGTACGCCGATCCGCGATGGCCTGGGCAGTCCAGGCCCTTTCATGCTCGATGTCGGCATCTCGTCCACGCGCGAGATCGCGCGTTTCTGGGGTATCGATGCGACGCAGACGAATGGTTCGATCCGATCGAATCTTGATATGGAGGCCGAAAGGCCGTCCTCCCGCTCGTCGTCGCCGGCCGCGGAAGAAGAGGCGCTGGCAAAATTTCCCACTCCGTCAGCCCGCAACATATCCGCGCCTCGACCCGAGTCGGGCCCGCATGGCATACAGGCCGTCATCGAAGATGCGCTACGAGCGGCGGGTTTGATGCGCTAGCATGTTAGCGCGATCCTAGACGGCCGTCCTTTCTTGAAGCCACTGCACCATCACTGGTTCTTATGCCGGGTAGTGTCTCAGTTTGAAGTTTCTGGATTGAGAGAGGTGTGGGCAGGCTGGTGGACTCGACCCCTGCCGACCACCAGCCCCCGTCGCCAGTTCTCCAGTGGGTGGAGATCAGCGCCAGAGACACGCTAGCACTTAACGGCATGCCGAGTCAGATTTAGTTTTCAGTACGGCGACCCGGCCAGTAATGTTAGAGCGCGCTTTTTTTAGGGACCGCGCTTGCCGGGTTAAGGCGCAACGGCGTCGATCTTCTCGCAAAGGTCTTCCATCGACCAGAGCGTCTTGGAAACACCAGCCGCCAGATTCTCGGAGGCGGACGAGCCAGCTGCTTCGCCCACCGCTTCGCACCAGCCTTCTTAGCAATCTCTGCGCGCCGTTCCGGTGACATATTGGCGGCGCGTTTCTTTCCGCCGTTCGAGCCAGGCTCTTTTGCGGCGGCGCCGTTGCCGTCATCCGGTGTGTCGTCGGCTTCCTCGCCAGGTGGCGATGCGCATGACGCGGACGGCGTTGCCGATCACGTCGGCCGGTCGCTTCTGGCCTTTAGGTCCGATGGGCATTCGCTCTCGCACTCTGAATGGGTTGATTGATCTGCTTGCGAAGGGCCAAGCCTTCATCTGACGACTGTCGTAGCCTTCGTTTTTGATCTTTGTACGCACCTCTCCGAAATTGACGCATACGCCAGACTGGGCGAGGTCGAAGGCGCGCTCAAGGGCTCGTTTGTTTTGATCCATAGCGCTAAGCATATTGGGAATTCGACGCGTCAGGCGACAGGCCGGCGGCACTGAATCATCCATCTCAAATTTCATCACTACCTATGCCGGCCTCCTTGGCCTCACTGACCTCGACGGTGTAGAGTAGTTCGCCATTCCGCCGCGCACGCGCACCAGCCAGCCAGAGAGATACTCGGTCCGCACCCGGTTCCAGGTCGGCCAAGAGATCGGTCGCGCTCCGGACCGCCTCCTCGCCCCAGAGTTCGAGATGCGCGGGCTCGCTCATCCTTCGGCGGGAGCCTTGCGCCACATCACCCAGGGAAAGCCGTTCGTCACCGCGAACGCCGCCGTTAGTCCAACATCAACCCCGCGTTCCTGGCGCCGGGCGCGCCACCGCCGCCCGAAGGACTACTCACCAGGAGGGCTATGCTTCGGGACGTCGGCAGCCTGCCATTCAAGAAAAAGGCTGTATCCCACTGCTAGGAGGACAGGGCCGAGGAACACACCGATGAAGCCGAAGGCCAAAATGCCACCGAGAAAACCGAAGAAACTGAGCAGCACTGGCAAGCTGTTCGCTTGCGTGAGAAGATAGGGCCTCAACAGGTTGTCGATGCTGCTCACCAGCAGCAAACCCCAAGCAGCAACGAAGATGCCCCAGCCGAGCTCGCCTCCAAAGAACAACCAGAGGGCGGCGGACCCCCAAACCAGCGGAGGGGCGGCGGGCACGAAGGACAGAAGGAATGTGAGGAAGCCGAGCAGTAGCGCCTGAGGCACACCTGCGATCCAGAACCCAAGCCCGGCGAGCGCTCCTTGCGCAATAGCCGTCCCGATCACACCGTAAACCACCCCGGTAACTGTTGAGCCCGCAACTGCGAGCAGATGTCGGGCGCGAGTGCCACCGATCCGCTCAGAACTGCCACGCACGGAAGCTGCCATCTGGCGGCCGTACCGATAAAAGAAGAACGCGATGAACACGCTCAGTGCCAGTTCGAGGAGCCCGACGCCCAGAACCGCACCGCTGGCCACTGCGATGTCGGTCGCAGGCCGGATCAGCTTCGTCAGCTCGACGAGGAAGGCTGGTGCATTATAGGCCAGGCCCTGCCAGTAAAGCGCAAGACGCTCACCTATGAAGGGGATTTCGGCTACCCACCCAGGCGGCGCAGGTGGGCCTTGCTCAAGAAGGCTGTTCACGGCCTGGGCCACGGTCGCCACACTATCGGCCAGTGTTGCCACCAAGATGGCAAACGGCGCCACAATAACAGCTGCCACAAGCAGTGTCATGAGAAGCGCGGCGGGCGTCCTCCTTCCTCCTAGCAGTCGCTCCAACCAAGTGTAGATTGGCCAGGTGGAGAAGCAGAGCACCGCCGCCCAGATCAAGGCGGAGAGGAATGGCCAGAGCACGACAATGCAGCCGATGCCCAGAAGCACAAGTGCGCCGATTCCCAAGATCCGCTCGACCGATAGATCAAATACCATGATATTCACTTTGGTCTTACTGGGCCATCGAACGGTCCATGCAAAATCTGCTGGAGGGCTAACAGAAACACTGCGTGCTTAACGTACCAATCTACACGGATTTCCTATTTCACACGACTGCCGTCCGTCTTCGGCTACTCTTGAACGCCAACCTGTTATTGGATGATTGCCGACATGCGCTGCGACGTCCCTGACGTTAGGGGCAGGATGAGGCATTTGACCGGGCAATCCCCCAGTATCATGCAAGTGAGACACTAATTGGACTGACCGCGGCGTCAGTCGGCCGCTTCGGGGAGTCATAATAGGTCGAACGCGCAATGCCCATCAACCGGCATCCCTCCGCGACGGAGACGCCACGGGGCCGGTGATAAGGGACGTAGCCCCGATTCTCGGCAGCGGTGCGCTTTTCAGGCCCCCTTTAGGAACTAGGTTCCAGAGCCTATTTGCCGACGAGCCGTTCAAGCGCAGCAATGCGACCCTCATATTCCTGGATGAGATCGGCCGCCTGCGCATCCTCATCAAGAGCGCCTTCCTCATACTTGCGGACCAGACGCTCCTGAGGACTTGGCTGCCTTGCAGCAGGTGAAGCTCATGCCCGGCATGCCCGCCGAGATATTGCTCACGGACGGCGAACAGAGCGTATTCGCCTATCTGCTTAGCCCTATCCTTGACAGCGCGCGGCGGAGCCTTCGCGACAATTGAGCTGCATTGGCTGCTGCCTAGTTCGGTCTGTTCGCCTGCGAAGCCAATGCAAACCGCGACAGGAGCGAGCGTTATGCAATGACAGGGAAGATCACGGTTATTGTGGTGCCCGCGGCGGAGCTCTCTTGCTGGAGGTTACCGCCCATCTGCCGGGCGAGCGCCTGGATCAATTTCTGTCCCGACCCGCCAGGCCGGGGATTCTGAATGCCACGACCGTTGTCGGCAACGGTCAGGCGTGCCTCGCCGTAGCCTATCCCGGACTCAAGCTTGACAACGATACGCCCGCCCTCCGCTCCGAACGCATGCTTGACTGAGTTCATCGCGGCTTCATTCAAGATAAGACCGAGCGGCACCGCGCGTTCAATCGAGAGCTCGACTTCGTCGGCCGCGATCTCGATCGTTGCAATTTCCACCTGCGTCTGCAGCGAAGCGCAGAGCGCCCGCAGGTAACCGGCGACGTCCACCGTTCGGAGGTCCTGCCCCGGTGCCAATTGGTCATGAGCAAGCGAAATGGCATTAACGCGGTTAGCCACGTGTTCCAGTGCCCGGTGCACTTCCGGCCTTTCAAGGCGGCGCTTCTGAATGGCTATCGAGGCCAGGATCAGCTGAAAGTTGTTCTTTACGCGGTGCTGCATCTCCCGCAGCAGCACCTCGCGGGATTCCAGGTTGCTTCGGTCCACCTCTGGTCGCCGCATTGCTGAAGCAATGAGGGCAGCAGCAGCCGTCATGAAGTCGACGGTATCTTCGCTGAAGTCGCGCGTGACCGAGGAATCCACCTCCAGCACGCCCCAGGCTGCACCCTTGATGAGGATCGGCACGTTCGCCAGCGATTTGATGTGGTGCTCTCTCAGCACATCTGAAAAGACGTATTCGCCATCCTGCTCGGCGGCCGTGCCATCGACAATCACCAAAGGCTCGGCTGTCTGATAAGTCCGGCCGGGCGGCGATCGCAGATCCGCCGGAAAAACAGCGTTCCGCACAGTCCCTTCCTTCCACCCGAAGCCGGCCTCCATGAACAGGTCCGCGGTGCGCGGGCGGTAGCGAAGGATCTTTGCGTGGTCAATCTCAACAGCCCGGGCTACCTGCACACAGGCCTGATCGAGGAAGCGGCCGAGCGGAGTTTGCTCGCCCGCTACGCGGCCAAGGTCCACGAGAATGCGGACATGTCGGCGCAACTTGGCTAGCTCGGTGGTGGGGTCCAATGATGAGATCCTCTCGAGCAGGGTTGAAAAACCAACGCATGAGCCTGCGAATTGCTCCGATCTCGCACCTTGGCAAGCAAAGTGACGCGGATGAGTAGGAGCGCTCTGCGCATGCGATCAGAACAACGAGTTGCTGCCTAGCCGAGTTTGCGACGTTCCTCGTGAAGTCAGCCTTCGCCTGCTTTTAGGCGAGATCAGAGCCTTGTATGACCGACATGCTTAAGGGTTTGGCTGCCGTCAGGCCCACGAAAGCCTCTCATGCAAGAACCCGAGCTATGAGGCTTTGTGTCTCGGGTGTGCCAGCGTCTGTCGCGACGTCCGCATGAGGCGCTCGTGGCTGGTCAAGCGTGGGGCCTATGGGCCAGGTCGGAGAGCTTCTTGCGGTGATGCCCGACAGGCTTCACGTGCCTGACGACCGGCGCCAAAGCGATGCGCATAGCGCGCTGATCGCAACGGTCGCGACTGGCAGGGTGATTGGGCTCTGCCCGACCGTTAGGGAACGCTTGTGCTGCTTGAGCCCGAAACGCCTCAGGTTCGATCCTCGATGTGGACCTCCGGGGTGAACTGGTGAGGGGGGTCGGGCGGTGGCTAGCGCCTATGACAAGCCGGAGCGGGTCGGCGGCAACGTGCTGGCGGGCGCACCCGACCCCGGCAAACCGGCGCGAGCGGGCCACCTGCTGGAGAGCTGATGGGAGCCTGATGCGCTGCAGTGGCAATGAGCGCAGGCGCCATTCGGAAAGTGGGCTGATTTCCACCGCGCGGTCGTCATCCATGAAGAATTGGTCGCAGTTGGCCTAAGTGAGCTCAAAACAGAAATCGCAGATCAGGTCCGCAACTTTTACCGCTTCAAAATCGGTCATGTGTGCCGCTGTCTCAACCGCGGTCGTGACCAAGTCGTCCTGATCAACGGCCAGGAGGTCCAAAATTCTTGCAAACTTGAGCTTCAGCTCAAGGTCGCCCGCGAACTCGTCGAGGGTCACGTTGAGGATGCTCTCGTTCGCTTCGATCAGCCGCGTTTGAATGCCATCCGACGACGCGGCCAGTGCCCTTACGGCTGCGAAGAAATGCCCTCGCGCGTGTGAATATTTTTCCACCATCGGTCACCGCCGGTCGTGATTGAGGATTGGGTTCGTCGCCGTCCCCGTCGGATGTTCCACTATGCTCGGCCTGAGGCCTTCTGGCCGGCCGCGTGCCTTCCCTGCGGTCAGGCGGCAACGCGCCGCTTTGCCGATGCACGTTTAGCTTTTGGAAAAGCGGCGGGGGCAGCAGCTTCTTTGGCCAGCCGAGCCAGTCTGAGCCGCTGTGTCTTTGACTCGCGCTCTGCGGCCTCTTTGTCCATGATCTCTCGTGCGGCTTGTGTGGTCGCGTCGCCCTTGCTCTCCCTAGCTGTCGGCTTCGGCTTGAAAACGGCTTCCGCAATTGCATTGCGCATCATAAGTTCCTTAAACGAAAAAAGGCCGGGCGGGCCCGACCTTTCCAAAACGCCTCGACGGCCAGTGCCAGTACATCCGTGGTCAAGGGCCAGAAGCGGTATCCTTTAGGCGGCCCGAAGATTCTCGGCCGCGCTCTTGCCATTGCGGCGGTCCTGCACCACATCGAAGCTCAGCTTCTGACCTTCTACGATTGTGCGCATACCGGCACGCTCAACAGCGGTGATATGGACAAACACGTCCGCGCCGCCCGTTTCAGGAGCAATAAAGCCGAAGCCCTTGGTCGAATTGAAGAACTTTACGGTTCCAGTGTTCATAGCGATTTCCTTTCAAATCGGCATAGAAATTCGCGTCTGGCGATACGCCAAACGTCATATTAGTCGAGATTTGAGAGGAAGATCGTCGGGCGCCGGAGCGCAAAAACAAGTTCAACAGCAAACATCGATTGCAGATATATAGGCTTGAATTACCGCCAACGCAAGCCTCCCATCTCATTCTGGACATTCCCGACTTTTGGTTTTCTGCCGCCAAACCCGGGGCTGACCTAATCTGCTATGCGCTCCTGTGAACGATCGCATCCAGCATGTCGCCTGATAGAGGCGCTCTTCGTCGATCTGGATGCTGCTGATGCCGAGGGCCTTGGCGCCGGAATAGCTCCTGGATTGCTTCGCGAATGGCATACATCGCTGCTGATCAGATCCGACTGAGGTTGGCCGGCCCCCGGGTGAGGAGCTTGGGACGATGTGTGCTCACGACCCCCAATAACATCCGAGAAGCCTTCCGGCGTTCCGTACTAGACGATTGTCTTCCGCGACAAGAGTGGGAAAGGCATGCCCCGGACCTGTCGGCCTCGAAGCTCGGCCCGAGCTCCTCGCCGCATTGCTTGATGACACAAAAAAACCGCCGACCGAAGCCGACCAGCTCTGATGCTGCGAATCAGGCGTCGATCCGTTCCGGGCATTTAGTGCGGATTGTATGTGGGACCGGGTGTGCGGAACGATTTGGGAGGGAACAGCCTCTTCCGGCTCGTCCGATAAAGCCCGCACGTCCGGGGGGACACGCGGGCTAACGGGTCGACTCAGCGGCTCTTGCGGAGCTGCTCAGCCGCTTTTGGAAACAAATTCGGACTGTTGTCGTTAAGAAGTAGGTTGCTGGGAGACTACCGCATGCCGCGTTACTTTTTCCATGTCGATAACTGTGAGTTCATTCCAGACCAGGCAGGAATCGATTTGCCCGACTTAAACGCCGCGCGGCGAGAGGCCGTTCGAGCGGCCGGCCAAATGATAGACGATTCGCAGCAATCGTTCTGGGAACACATGACCCCCTTGGAACATGCATGTGACGGATGACGATAGTCGACTGCTGTTCACGCTTCAGTTTGGTGCTAAGGTTCCATCCGGCGAAGCGCGATACATCCCTCGGCCCTCAGAATTGACCCACTACCGCTTCAGCTCCAGTTCCCGGTTCATGTTCCTCTACCAGCCCCCCTCCTAGACGAAGAAAAAAGTCAACAGATCAATGGGGCGCTATCGCGCAATGTCCCGATACGTCCCAATGAGACCGCCCGAAGCCCGGTTCGGCTCATGCCTCACGAAAATCTCGTCCCGCTCGCCGACCTTGACGACCAGCCAGCGGTCGCCGTTCGAACTTGTGTAGAATGCCCGTGAGGGGTTTGACATGGCGACATCCTTTGCCCTGTCTGCAGCGACATCGCGCCCTTAACTTCGTCTCTGTGCATCGTTCTCGCCTTTTGAGCAGCGAAGTCTGCTTACGGACGGCGGGCAAGCTTGCTCCAATGGCCGGATGGAGGCGCATTCCAGTCCATCTCGAGCGGCTCGTGTCCAAGGCGTACCTGTGAACAACCTGGTCGGCTTGTTGATTTCCGGCTCAGATGAAAACAACAAATGTTAATGTGGATCAGGGCGGCCGACGCCACAATGAGTTAGGGCCTATCGCAACGCAGTTTGCTGACCATATGGCCCCTTGTCCTCCGACGACCGTCGACACACCCCGGTCCCCCGCCCCGCTCGGCGGTCGTCTCCTTGTTCGAGAGCAATGCAACAAATGTGGGCGACGACGCACCAGCGCTGCTCATGGCCGGAACCTTTCCGTGTGCCAGACGATCTTGCCGTCGACCTTCATGGGCATGGATCACAAGCTTCCTCGGCAGATGCTCGGGGTGAACCTCGACAAGCGTCACCTTGATCTCCGGCTTGCACCGGCTGCAGTCGAACCTCAGGCGGAAGGGATTGGCGCCCCCGCCGTAAACCATCATGAGGTCAGCTGACCGGCAGTAGCGCACGTTCCCGCAGGCGCACTCCACCTTCAAAAACATGTTGTGCATGGTCGCTTTGCCCAGCGTGTCGATCATCATGCGCCATGAGAACAGAAAAAGAACAAAACGCTTGAACGTCAAGCCAGCGTATGGAATCTTTTTGGCATGAGCGACGAACGACACGCCCCGGCGAGCCTTTGCAAACGCGCGAGCGCGGGCCTCTCGGCCACGCCTGCGAGCACGAGGGTTGTGGGAAAGATGCGGGCTGGGGCTTTGCTCGCCTGAGGAAGCCATCCCACTGGTTTTGCTTTGAACACCGTGGGGAGGGGAACGCTACCTGTAGCAGAGGCACATCCATGATACGTGAGACGATAGCAACCGACCTGGAAGTGCCAGTCGATCAGATTGCAGAGATCTCGAGAGCCGACCTTCAGGTGATGCTCCGCAGGGCCGCCCTAATGCTGAGGAATGTGACGGGGCTCGTCCTGGATCCGAAGGTCGAGGAAGCATTGGCAGGCCTGGCTGCGGAAATGGGGCTATCCAAGTCGGAGCTGGTCAGAACGATCGTCGGTGAATGGCTGATGGCCAACGCCTACCTGCCGGTGCCCTATGCGCTGGACGAAGAGAGCTCGGTCGAAGGCAACGCGTGACCGCGCCTCTCGTACGTGGTGGCCAACCTATTTGTAGGCAAATTTGTAGACCGCTCGATTGGTTTCGTCCGTGACGCGAACCCATTGGGTTTCGTCTCGCCGGTCCTGTACGTGGCGGCCGGTCACCCATTCAGCGGCTTCTTTCGGTGAGGTGGTCCTCGCGTAGGCAATAGCGACTACATCCGTTCCCGACATCGTTTCAACGGTGTAGCTGTTCATCGGAAAGCTCTTCAATAAACCGCCGCCAATGCACTGAAAGAGCCCGCCGGTGTGAGGGACGGGCTCTTTTGTCGGGTCTCCTCTGAGGAGTCAGCCCGTTCCAAATGAGGCCATCCCGAGGCGTCGCTATAGCAGCGCCGCCCAGCTACCGAACTTCGACAAGGGCAAAGGTTCCAGGAGTTGCTCACCGGCGGCTTTGTTGAGGTCCTTTGGGCTGGTGTCTGGCGAATAGGTCAGCGTGATGCGCTTGCCGCCGCAAACGGCGCATTTCATCTTCGGCCGCAAGTCCCATTCCATGGCTGGCGCATCAGCGCCGAAGCGATCGCGTAGCGCAGGCAGATCGAGCTTCTAATGACGATGGCAATCGAGGCATCCGCCCGTGACAGACATGCCGGCGTCGATCAGTTGTTGCAGGGTCCAGCCGTCAGGTTGGTGGTTAAAGGCGGGTTCGCCCTTTTGGCTGAATTCCATTCATTAGTAGATGCGAATATTTTCGGCTGCGGGTCATCTAGCTCTCCTGCCGGCCAAGGCCCGGTGGCCGCGCCCAAACGCCACACCCAAGGGCTACCGGGCCGCTCCCCTCCCGTGTCATGGACATGTTCAACGCCGTTTGTGGCCTGGAAGGCGCCAGTTCCCGCGCGGGGTGTGGACTTATGCGACCTTCAGGTTAATGACACGCATCACTGCGACCACTGTTCCATTGTTCGTAGCAGCCTCTTTCGTACTGCCCTTGCCGCAGCTCCAAACGTCGCCTTCCTTGGCCGTGAACTTCATATCGCCGGCCGTAACTTCCAGTTCGCCTTCAGTGACCGTGCAGACCATGTCGTCGGTCATCACGTCCCCCAGCGGGCTAGTTCCTTTCGGCTGATAAATCACGTCTTCCATGACGATTTTCTTATACCCCTTGATATGGGAGTCTCGTGTCCCCCGCTCGACTAGCCGAACGCCAGGAAAAATCTCCTTGCCCTCAGTCGGGCCATAGGTCTTGGCCGATACCGGCGTGAACTTTGCGGCCAAAAGCGGGGCGGCCAACGATGTGGCAGCAAGGGCGAGAGCATTACGTCGACTCATCTTCATAACATCCTCCCTGAGTTAGTCCGCCCGGTTGGGCGAACCTGATATTTTACGCGCCCGACAAAGCAAATAGTCAAACACAATTGGGGGTTCGCCCGGTGATTTGCCCGGCGAGGCATAGCCAACGAAACGGGGGCACTAGAACGGCAAGAGCCCGCCGCCTTGAGGGATGGCGAACGGGCTCCCGGGGGGAGCGCCCCAGCGCGGCGGTGAGCCTCGTGCCGGAGACACACGCCGCGAGACTCAACCGGGACACTGGTAGGAATGTTCCTTCCGGAAGTCGGATAGGCTGATGCTTTGGTCCCTGTGCTGAAACCTAGGCCCGCTGGATCATTTGAGAGCCGGCGAGCATACGTCCCTTAGTTCGGTGGCATGAGAGAGATGCCCGCCATCCCGTTGCCTGGGGTGACGGGCATTCTGTTTGGGTCTCGGCCGGCCAAGCGGGCCGCCATCAGTTCCGGCCGCCTTCGGTCGGGGCGAGCCGGCGCCACAGACAGGGGCCTGGAATGGCCCGATTACTTGGAAAACTGTTTCAGGTAAGCAATGACGTTGGCTACGTCCTGATCGTTCTTGAGGCCGGGAAACGCCATCTTCGTCCCCTTGACCGTCCCCCTGGGGTCCTGAATATACTTTGTCAGCGTAGGCTCATCCCATTTGATGCCGGATTTTCCGGCCTCGGTCATGGCCATGGAATAAGTGAAACCGGGATGCGTGCCCGCGGTGCGCCCGATGACGCCGTGCAGAGACGGGCCGACCTTGTTCTGGTCCTGGTCTGCAATGTGGCAGACCTTGCACTTGGTGAAGACCTTCTCGCCTGCGGCTGCATCCTGCGCCCGCGAAGGGCTTGCAATGAAGATCGTCGCCGCCGAGGCGATGAAAAGTGCGATTGCGCGCATGGCATTCCTCCCTGATCGATCGTCATCTGCGCCGGACGATCCGCACCACGCCAGCTGCGCTGGGGCGGCCTGCACGGTCGAGCGGAATATCCGTGGTCCCACCCTATGGAATTGCGGCATCTACATACCACAGTATCAGGCCGATGGGTAGAAAGGCCAGTTTGTGCGAAGGTGCATGTCGCCCCGGTTCTGGATCATAAAATGCATTGGTAGCGGTTAGCTTGACCCGCTTGCCACCGCAACCGCGCGTCGGCAGATCGATCCGCTGATAGCGGTGACAATCGAGACGCCCGGCCGTGACGGACATACTGTTGAAGGGTCCAGCCGGCACTCATAGCGGCGATACGCGATCGCTTCGGCGCTGATGCGCCCGCCATGGAGTGGGAGCTTCGGCCGAAGATGAGGTGCGCGGTGTAGGCAGCGATGATCCAGATACCCAGATCGACTGGAGCCCACTCCTGAGGGAGGGTCGAGTGGGCTCCGTTGCTTGCCTTCAGACGGCTCGGATCGAATGGAGGAAACCGTGCCGTCGACTCTAAATCCGTGCTATTTGAGGGGATTCACAAGACCGGCCTCGATCACAAGACTCGGCAACAACCGAGACAGCCCCATGCGCCGGCCGCGAAACCAAAGAAGCAATCGCGCGTTGGACGCGATTAAGCCATTTCGTCTCGGGTTTGGGGTGCGTGAGAATGGTCAAGCCAACGTCGCGTAAGGCAATCCCTAGGTGGAGCGCTCCTCAAGCGAAGTCGCCTATTCGTGACCGGACCAAATTAGCGCTTCCCACTTTACGGCCCGTCCAGCTGGCAACGCTCGTAGACACCGTCCCTGCCGGCGACCGCTGGATCCACGAAATGAAATATGACGGCTATCGCATTCTTGTTGCCGTCGGCGGCGGCGAAGCGCGGGCCTATACGCGATCTGGCCTGGACTGGTCTCACCGTTTTCCTTCCATTCTTTCGGAAGCCCGTAAGCTCCAGGTCCGCTCCGCCCTGATCGATGGCGAGGCCGTCGTTGTCGATGCCGACGGAAGATCAAACTTCCAGGCGCTTCAGAACGCATTAAAGGGTGCGCCGGCAACGATCGACTTTTATGCCTTCGACCTCCTTCAGCTCGACGGCGAAGATCTCACGAGGCATCCACTCCTTGAACGCAAGGAGAAGCTCAAGGAAATTTTGCCCGCGAAGAACCCAGTCCTTCGTTACTCCGATCATATCCTCGGTCGGGGAGAAGAGCTGCTCGATCACTTTTGCGCGGCCGGTCTCGAGGGAGTTGTTTCGAAGCTCGCCGATTCGACTTATGTGGGAGCCCGCGGCGGAAGCTGGCTCAAGATCAAGTGCATCAAGCGGCAGGAATTCGTGATTGTCGGCTGGACGCCGTCCGATAAGGTCCGCGCGTTCCGGTCATTGATCCTGGGGGTGCATGACGGTGGCAAGCTGCGTTATGCCGGGAAGGTCGGCACCGGCTTCGATACGGCTGAACTTTTCCGTCTCATGAGGATCATGGCACCGCTCGAGCAGAATGCCGCGACCGTCGAGGCGCCGCGAGCCGAAGTTCGCGGAGCACACTGGCTTCGCCCCAAGCTGGTCGCGGAGATTGCCTTCACCGAGATGACCAACGAAGGAACGTTGAGGCATCCGAGCTATCTCGGTCTGCGCGAAGACAAGAAGCCGGAGGCGGTCGTTCTGGAGACGGAACGTCGCACGGCCAATCTGACCACGTCGCGGGCGCACACCATCGCCATCAGCAACCGTGACCGCGTGATCTATCCGGAGTCCAATATCACCAAGGGCCAGCTCGCGGACCACTACGCGGCCGTCGCGGAGATCATGCTTCCCTGGGTCGGCAGTCGGCCGATCAGTCTGGTTCGGTGCCCCCAGGGCCGGGCCAAGAAGTGCGTTTTCCAGAAGCATGATGCCGGGAGCTTTGGCGACAAAGTCCACCAAGTGGGTATCACCGAAAAGGACGGCCACGAGGAGCCATACCTTTATGTCGACGATGCCAATGGGCTGATGACTTGCGTCCAGATGGGAACGATCGAGCTGCATGGGTGGGGAGCTCGGATCGAGGATGTCGAAAAGCCCGACCGCCTCGTGTTCGACCTCGACCCCGATGAGGGTCTCGATTTCGAAGCTGTCCGCGGGGCTGCTTTCCAGTTTCGTGATATTCTGAAATCGCTGGGACTCGCGACCTTCCCGATGCTGACGGGAGGCAAAGGGGTGCATGTAATCGCGCCCCTCACCCTCACGCCGATTGGCCGCAAGTAAAGAACTTCGCGTCTCGCCTCGCTCAAGCGGTCGCTCAGAGCGATCCGGCCCACTTCACGGCCGCGCTGTCGAAGGCGCGCCGGAAGGGTCGCATCTTTGTGGACTATTTGCGCAACCAGCGCGGGGCGACCGCGATCATGCCCTACAGCGCAAGGTCTCGACCGGGCGCGCCCGTCGCGGCGCCGATCACCTGGGCGGAGATGAAAACGATTGATGCGCCCTCTCATTTCCACGTCGGCGATGCTCCTGAATTGAAGAAACGCGCAGCCTATAAATCATTGGCGGGGTGGGGTCGCGCCGACCAGTCCTTGCCTGATCTGTAACGCCCACTCCGCGAAAAAGGCATCAACTGTGGATGGAGCGTTTCGCGGTCCTTGCCTGATTGGAACCTGCGGAGATCGGCCCCGTTTGCCTCGACTATGGCAAAACCCGATCCGCGGACAGTCGCCAGTCTCCTAAGGGAATACGCACATCGCTTATCGCTGCGCGGAGACAATCCCTATCGCACCAAGGCTTACTTGCGCGCGGCCGATAGTCTGGCTGCGTTGTCGCAGCCGCTTGACCGGATCATCGCCGCGGGCGCCCTCACCAGGATCCCGGGCATCGGTGACGCTATCGCAGACATTGTGCGCAAGCTCTACGAGTCGGGCACGCATCCACGCCTTGAGAAGCTGCGCGAGGAGGTGCCGGCGGGCGTAATGGAGCTGTTTGCCATACCCGGGCTTCGGCCCGACAAGATACTGAAGCTCCATCAGGCGCTCGGCGTGAACTCGTTGGCCGAGCTCGAAGCGGCAGCAAGGGCAGATCGCATCCGGCCAGTCAAAGGCCTCGGTGCTTCGCTTCAAACGAAAATCCTGCAGAACCTGGCTATCGCTCGAAGCGGCGAAACACAGCTTCACCTGCACAAGGCCGCCGCTCTTCTTGAACATGCGGTCATGTCGGTGAAGCAGGAGCACCCCGAGTTTTCGCGCGTGGAAATCGCCGGTGATTTCCGACGTGGTTGCGAACTTGTTGCCGACCTCGCGCTGGTCGCGCAAGGGAAGAAACGGACCGAAATCGAGCAGTCCACCCTCAGGCTTGTCGTCACGGACAAGAAGCACTTTGGCGCGAGCTTCCTCGAAGCAACCGGTTCCGCGGCCCATCTAGAGCAATTGAGGATGTTTGCGGCCGAAAGAGGGTTCGCCCTCAAACCGGATGGGCTCTACCGCGCCAGAAAGCTGATCGCATCAGTGACAGAGGAGGAAATCTACGACGCGCTGGGCCTGCAGTTCATCGAACCTGAACTGCGCGAAGGCAGGGACGAGATTGAGCGGGCAGCGAGGCGGCAACTCCCTACCCTCGTCCGGGACGAAGATCTGCATGGCATCCTGCATTCTCACACGACCGCATCCGATGGCACCGAGACGCTTGAGGCAATGGCTGAAGCGACCCGTGAGCGCGGGTTCGAGTACTATGGTGCCGCCGACCATTCGCAGTCTGCCCACTACGCGGGCGGCCTCACATTGCAGGAGATTGCTAAGCAGCACCGCGAAGCGGATCGGCTGAACAAGAAGTATGGTGGAAAATTCCGTATTCTGAAGGGCATCGAGGCAGACATCCTGGCCGACGGTTCGCTTGACTATCCGGACCATGTTTTGGAGCAGTTCGATTTCGTTGTCGCGAGCGTGCACAGCCGCTTCAAGTTGCCGAAGAAAGTGCAGACGGACCGTATCATTGAGGCAATCGCGAACCCCCTTACGACAATCATCGGACACATGACCGGTCGCCAGTTGTTGCGTCGCCCCGGCTATGATCTCGACATCGACAAGGTCCTCAGAGCGTGCGCGAGATATGGCGTCGCGGTCGAAATCAATGCGCATCCGTGGCGGCTCGATCTCGATTGGCGGTGGCATCAGAAGGCTCTCGACTACGGCTGCATCTTCAGCATCAATCCAGACGCTCATTCAATCCGAGAACTCGACCACATGCATTGGGGTGTCGAGATCGCACGTAAGGGGGGCGTCCCTAGGACGCGGGTTCTCAACGCGATGGGTTTGGCGGCTCTGCTTGCGCACCTTTCAAAGCGCAAGCGCGATTCCAAGACCGGCGGCAAGCGCCGTTCGCCAGCGCCGAAAGCTGTCGCATGAGGCTCGAGGTCCTAGCCTTTTTCTGATGCCGATGGCAGTCGACGCAGCCGCCCGTGACAGACATGCCCGCGTCGATAAGCGCCCGAAGTGTCCGCCTCTAACTGTTCCGAGAGAAATACGTTCGCGCGGTAATCGACCGCCTCCCTGATCAAAAATTGCTAAGTGAGCGTCGTTCCGACTGCTGGACGGGGCGCTAACTTCGAGCAGGACAGAGCAGTCGACCGTGTCATGAAACTCAGCAGTGGGGTCAAACAAGAGCCAGGAGGCGTAGGACCGAAGACGTTTGAGCCTGGCCGTTTTTTCGAGCCGCGCTTGGCGCTCATCCTCTCCTGGCAATGTTCGAGGTGGTGTTTTGTTCTTCTCGGCAGGAGATTGCATCGTTTGCCTCGGCGTCGCAGACCGTATGTTAGGTCGGAGCGATGATGATCGGAGTTTCCCCAAGTTCGATTTTATACGATCCTACATTAAGATCGCGCGCGGGTGAGGCTATCCATTTTCATGACGTTCAGGGGCTTAAGTAGCATCCGTTTGGGGAAAGATGCCGTTGCTCCTCTCGCGACAATACAATGTAATCAAGATCGGCGCCTAGGCGCCACCGCATGTGCGCCAGTATCCGATTCAAGAGAGCCCATGCTGGATCGGGTTCGTAATCCTTCACGAAGGCTTCAACACGCCTCCGCCGAGATTGCGCCAAAATGGCTGCCCGCACCCCGCAAAACAATGAAAGGCCAAACAGTAGCCGATACCGCA
Source organism: Mesorhizobium sp. WSM3873 (assembly GCF_001672445.1). Lineage (NCBI taxonomy): Bacteria > Pseudomonadati > Pseudomonadota > Alphaproteobacteria > Hyphomicrobiales > Phyllobacteriaceae > Mesorhizobium > Mesorhizobium sp. WSM3873. Next base: position 58,396 of record NZ_LYTM01000022.1, read on the forward strand.
GAGCACCACTGCAAGCCGTGACGCAGCGCGCCTTAGTTTGCGGGCAATGCCGCCTCAGTCACCCGACCTACCTCACTGCTCCGGAAGTTCAGCTTTTTGCTTTTACTTCTGCCGGAAGGCCGTATGCAGGGACGTGGTCAGCGGCCCCAGAATGTAGTCCAGCGCGGTGCGTTCCTCGGTGACGATCATGACCTGCGCCGGCATGCCGGGATAGAGCTGGATCTGCGGCGCAGCGGCGAGTTCCTGCTGATCCACCGCCACGTCGGC
>NZ_LYTM01000023.1:0-338949 GCF_001672445.1 Mesorhizobium sp. WSM3873
CCCCAAACCCCTCGACCCGTCCGACTAGAAGCCGACCCGCAAAAAGGTCGGCTTTTTCTTTGGGCGTTCCTGGCCGTTCAGGGCGGCAGCGCCAGGCCGTTGCCCAGAAGCTCCGCGAGATCCCGCGCCGGACGAGCCGCCTCGCGGCCGAGCCGGATGGCGAAGCCGGCCATTGGCAGCGGCGGCAGGTCGAGATCAGGGGACGCTTCCACGATACCGGAATGGGCAAGACGCCGGGTGCGCGGCGTCAGCGCGACGCCGGCATTGACCGCGCTGCGCAGGCCGGCAAGGCTGGAGCTGCCGGCAGCGATGCGGTAGCGGCGGCCGGCGGCGTCGAGTGCATTGAGCGCAGCCTCCCTGAAGCCGCAATAGGGATCGAGCAGCGCCAGCGGCACCACGTCTTGCCGCGTCGCCAGCCCTTTGTCCGAGCAGAGCCACAGCATCGGCTCGCTGATCAGGAACGCTTCATCCGGGGATGGCGCATGGCGCATGGTGATCGCAAGGTCGAGCTGGCCAGCCTGCAAGGCTGACCCGAGTTCCAGGGAGCGGCCGACGCGCAGCTCGATCCTAACGCGCGGATGGCTGGCGGCGAAGGCGCGCAACAGCTCCGGCAGGCCATGATCGGCAAAGTCCTGCGTGGTTCCGATGGCGATGCGACCGCCGACGCGCGCGCCTTTCAGCGCCAACCAGGCCTCAGTGTGGACGGCAAGGATGCGCCTGGCATGGCCGACAAGGTCCTCGCCGGCAGGCGTCAGGCCGCGGCCCCGGCCCTGGGGCGCGAGCAGCGGCTCGCCGACGATCTCCTCCAGCCGCTGCATCTGCGCCGTGACGGCGGATGGGGAGCGGCCGACAGCGGACGCCGCCCTGGCCAGGGAGCCGCCATCGACGAAGGCGAGGAAAGTTTTGAGCAGGTCGGGATCGAGAGTTTCCATACTTCGGTGATATCGAAGTAATTATCAAAGACAATTCGATTTTTTTGATGCATGGCTAGTGGCATGGTCCCTTCATCGGCGGCGCGAAGCCGTCAGAAGCGAAGGAGAGAAAAATGCCGATCATCAATGTCAGCGTCACCGGCGAGCCCGACGCAAAGCGTTCCGCCGCGATCGCGAAGGAGATCACCGAGATTACGGCCACGCATCTGCGCAAGGACCCGACCATCACCGCGGTTGCGGTCAGCTACGTCGATCCGCAGCACTGGTTCGCCGGCGGCAAGTCGCTGGCCGAGCATGGCACGAGCACCTTCTGGCTCGACATCAAGGTGGTGGACGGCACCAACACCAAGCTCGAGCTCGAAGCCTATCTCAAGGCGATTTTCGACGCCTTCGGCCGCCTGCTCGGCGGCGTCCATGAGGAAAGCTACGCGCTGGTGCATGAGGTTCCGGCGGCGGCCTACGGCTTTGGCGGCAAGAGCCAGGAGTTCCGCTTCATCAGCGGGAGACTGAAGGTGGCGTAGCGGCACGCCTTTCCCCGCTCCCCTGTGCGAGACGGTGGGTCGGCGCGCAGCGTCGAGACGGATGAGGGGGTTCTGGAAGAAGCACGGCCTCGAAGAATCGATTGCTTTCAGGCACTTACATATCCAGCGAAGTGATCCGTCCAACACCCTCATCCGTCCGGGCTTCGCTCGGCCCCCTTCTCCCGCAAGGGGAGAAGGGAGCGCCCTACCAGCCCCACATTGACCTTGCCCCCACTTCCGCTACCTTCTGCCACCAAAGCGGCCGCGCAAAGAGCCGCACCGTGGAGGACGTTGGGAGAGAGCGGCATGATCCTGACATTGGCGCTGCTTGCCGGTCTTGTCTTTGCCTGGCTGCTGATTGGCGTGATCGAAAGGTTCCGGCTCGACCTGCGCTTTACCCAGGCGTTGCTCTACGTGCCGTTCAAGCTCGCCTACCGCATTGTCGACGATCGCATCCGCATTGCTCGCAATGCCCGCACGCCGGTGATCTATGTCGTTTCGCACCAATCGCGCATCGAGCCGGCGCTGATGCTGTCGCTCTTGCCGGACGACACGCTGCACATTCTGGACGAGGCCTCGGCCCGCTCGCCCTGGCTGGAGCCGTGGCGCGAGCTTGCCCGGACCATCGCCTTCAATGCCGAACATCTCTTCGTGAGCCGGCGGCTGGTGCGCGTTTTGAAGGGCAAGGGCCGGCTTGCGGTCTATCTGCCCGACGACGTCGAGCCGGACGTCAAGTCGTTCCGCCTGTTCCGCGCCATCACCCGCATCGCCATGCAGGCCGACGCCCGCATCGTGCCGATCTTCGTCGCCGGTGCGCGCGACCTGCCGATGTCGCTGACGCCGGCCGACAAGGCGCCGCGTCACTGGTTCCCGCGCCTGTCGCTCAGCGTGCTGGAACCGATGACCGTCGCCGAGCTGGTGGCGCGCAACCCCGACATGGCGTCGAACACCAACGCCCTGTTCGACCGGTTTGCCGAGGCGCGGCTCTACGGCAGCAATCTCGACCGCGGCCTGTTCCTGGCCATGCGCGACGCGGCGGATCGCGTCGGTGCCTCGCATCCGATCATCGAGGACGTGATTTCGGGCGCGCTCAACTATCGCAAGATGTTCATCGGCGCGCGCGTGCTCGGCCGCCGCTTCGAGGCGGTGACGGCGCCCGGCGAAGCGGTCGGCCTGCTCCTGCCCAATGCCAATGGCATTGTGCTCTCCTTTGTCGGGCTTATCTCGGCGGCCCGCATCGCGGCGATGATCAACTACACCGCCGGCCCGGCGAGCGTCACCGCCGCGATCCGCACGGCGGTCATTCGCACAGTGGTCTCTTCTCGCGCGTTCATCGAGAAGGCCGCCATCGACGACATCGTCACCGCCGTCGAGGCGGGCGGCGCCAAGATGCTGTGGCTGGAGGATGTGCGCGAGAGCGTGACCTTGCTCGACAAGGTCGCGGCGGCGCTTTTCTGGCGTTTTCCGCTGCAGCGGCAGCAGGCGTCGAAACCAGCGGTGATCCTGTTCACCTCGGGCTCGGAAGGAACGCCGAAGGCGGTGGTGCTGTCGCACCGCAACCTTCTCGCCAACGCCATGCAGGCCGAGGCGCGCATCACGATCTCGCCGGCCGATATCCTGCTCAACGTGCTGCCCGTCTTCCATTCCTTCGGGCTGACCGGCGGCACTATCCTGCCGCTGGTAACCGGCGTGAAACTGTTCCTCTATCCCTCGCCGCTGCACTACAAGATCATTCCGGAGATCGCGCGCAAGGTGAAGCCTACCGTCATGTTCGGCACCGACACTTTCCTCGCCAACTATGCCCGCACTGCCAAGGACGGCGATTTCTCCAGCCTGCGTTTCGTTGTTGCCGGCGCTGAAGCGGTAAAGCCCGAGACAAGGCGCACCTACCGCGACCGTTTCCAGGCATCGATCATCGAAGGTTTTGGGCTGACCGAGGCGGCGCCAGTGGTGGCGGTGAACACCGCCATCCACAATCGCGACGGCACGGTCGGCCGGCTGCTGCCGGCGATCCGCATGAAGCTTGAGCCGGTCGAGGGCATCAGCGAGGGCGGCCGGCTATGGCTCGACGGGCCGAACATGATGATGGGCTACATGACCGCCGACCGCCCCGGCGAGTTGCAGCCGCTCGAGGGCTGGCACGACACCGGCGACATCGTCTCGGTCGACCGCGACGGCTTCATCACCATCCGCGGGCGGGCAAAACGCTTTGCCAAGATCGCCGGCGAGATGGTGTCGCTGGGCGCGGTCGAGATGCTGGTGCAGTCGCTGTGGCCGGAACAGCGCCACGCCGCGGTGGCGGTGCCCGATAAAAGGCGCGGCGAGCGCATCGTTCTGGTCACCACGGCCGACGACGCCAATGCCGAAGAGCTGCGCCAGTTCGGCAAGAAGGCGGGCGCCGCCGAGTTGATGGTGCCCAATGACATCATCAAGGTGGAAGAGATCCCGGTGCTGGGTTCCGGCAAGACGGATTACGTGTCGGCGCGGAAGCTGGCGATCGACCGGCTTGGGCTGAGCGCGGCGGCTTAGGCCGTATCGCAAGCGCTGGCGGGACAGCGCCCCCCTCTGTCCTGCCGGACATCTCCCCCACACGGGGGGAGATCAGATGCCGTCTCGGCTTTCGCCAATCAGCATCGTTGCAGGATGCGCGGCTTGAACGAAAGCTGCCAATTTCTCCCCACGTGGGGAGATGTTCGCCAGGACAGAGGGGGGCGCGAAGGAACTCGGCGGCTCGAAGTCGCGCCTCTCGAGCGGGTTCAGCCGATATCGGAAGGCGGCACCTTCTCGCCTTCGCGCATGGCCCGCTTCGAATAGGCCCGCACCGAGAACGGCAGGAAGACGAGGTAGCCGGCGACCGATGCCGTCAGCGTGTACCAGGGATAGGCCATCAACAGCAGGATGTAGAGCACGACGCCGAGGATGACCGGAAGCACTCTGTCTCCCGGCACCTTGACGCTCTTGCCCGAATAGACCGGCAGGCGACTGACCAAGAGGAAGGCGACGAGCACGGTGAAGCCAGAGGCAACGAAGGCCGCCCCCCGGGTCGGTTCCAGGCCGAGCCGCAGGAAGTAGAGATAGCAAGGCAGCATGACCAGCACCGCGCCCGCCGGCGCCGGGACGCCGACGAAATACTCGGTCTGCCAGGCCGGCTGGTCGGTGTCGTCGGCCAGCACATTGAAGCGGGCGAGCCGCATGCCGCAGGCAATGGTGAACAGGAGCGCCGCGATCCAGCCCGGCGAGCCGGCGCGGTCGAGCAGGAAGGCATAGAGCACCAGCGCGGGCGCGACGCCGAAATTGACGATATCGGCCAGCGAATCCATCTGCGCGCCGAATTTCGAGGTCGCCTTCAGCATGCGCGCCAAGCGGCCGTCGATGCCGTCGAGGAAGGCGGCGAGCAGCACCATGACGACGGCCGGCTCGAAACGGTCCTCGAAGGCGAAGCGGATGCCGGACAGGCCGGCGCAGATCGCAAGAACGGTAACCAGATTGGGCAGCACCATGCGCATCGGTATTTCGCGGATGCGAGGGCCGCCGCTGGCGTGTGCCTCGAACTTCTTGAAAGGCGCGCCCACCGCTCAGGAAATCCTGACCAGCGGGGCGACGGCGGTGCCGCCGAACTCGGCAAGCACCGTCTCGCCGCCCACCGCCGTCTGGCCGACGGCGACGCGCGGCACGGCGTTCGACGGCAGGAAGACGTCAACGCGGGAGCCGAAGCGGATCAGGCCAAAACGCTCGCCGATGCCGATCGAGCCGCCCTGCTCGGCCCAGCAGACGATGCGGCGCGCCACAAGGCCGGCGATCTGCACGGCGGCAACGGTGCCGTTGGGACTGTCGATGACCAGCCCGTTGCGCTCGTTCTCCGAGCTTGCCTTGTCGAGCTCGGCATTGAGGAATTTGCCGGGACGATGCTCGATGCGCGTGATCCTGCCGCGCACCGGAGCGCGGTTGATGTGGCAGGAAAAGACATTCATGAACACCGAGATACGGGTCATTTCGCCCGTGCCCAGGCCAAGCTCGCGCGGCGGCACGGCAGGCCCGACCGCCGAAACCACGCCGTCGGCCGGGCTGACTACCAGCCGGTCGTCGACCGGCGTGACGCGCTCTGGGTCACGGTAAAAATAGATGCACCAGCCGGTGAGGATCAGCCCGAGCCAGAACAGGATCGAGGAGAAATAGCCGAGGAACAGCGTGGCCGCGCCGAAGGCGGCGATGAAGGGATAGCCCTCGCGATGGATCGGAACGAACGTATTCTTGATCGTATCGAGAAGCGTCATAGGGCTTGGGGCGGTCCCTGTTTCAGGTCCGGCCTCAATAGCCGAAAGCCCCCCTCCCCGCAACGCAACAATGGGAGAGGATGGACGTGTCACCGGAGGTGAACACCGCGAAAAGCGAACAGATACCTACCTGGCGGCAGCGGAGCGATCAAAGTGATTTTGGAGTTCGGACATGGTAGCCTCGGCGACCCTTTCGTCATCGTTGCCCCGCAAGAGCAGACCGCCATTCGGCGAAGACAAGAAAAGGAAGGCCCGGTTGGACGCCAACACCACCCAATTGACGACCTGCCCTTCCGCCGTTTGCACCACCGAGTTCGCTGAAACAACTGCATCCACAGGGTCGAAACCGGCCTTGCGCAGCAGCAGGTCGACTGCGGCCGGAGCATGGAATTGCTCGGCCAATTCGATAACCGTGTCGATCTCCGATCCTTCAGCATGACCAAGCTGGACGCCGATCCGTGGTGCGTTCGCTCCCAACGGGTTCTCGCCCGGGCGTACGATTGGTGGATCTTCGGGTGCGATATGTTCATATACGGCAACGCTTGCCTTTGTTTCGGCACAGAGCCGGAGTTCTTTCGCACTGGTTCGAAGCTGGAAAACCAACTGCTTTTCGCCTTCGATATCCAGCATCCTCGCCATGCCGAACGCCAGTTTGATCTCCGATGGAGATATCTTCGCGCAGGCGAGGCCGGCGCCGACTTCGCGCCGACTCAACATCTGGCTGACCAGGTTGCCAACCGACTCATGAAGAAGCCTAGTTTCGCGCTGGGGGTTGGCCATAACGAGTTGATTCATCGCTTCGTCGTAATCGTCATCATCGACAATCTGCAGATCGGGCCAAGAAGCGATCCAACGCGCAAGCAAATGCTCCATCGGCACGGCGTCATCCGCTTCGTAGAACGCATCGTCGAGCGTATCCAGGAAATCGTCGCGGCCACCCTCGAAGCCCGTTTGTCTCGCCGCTTCGTCGGGATGTTTGGCAACCCAAGCCGACATCTTTTCCAAGGTTGCCAGCTGTCCTTTTGCCCCACACGCGCTGAGTCCGGCTCTGGCATTGGCAATCGTGGTGTCGATTTCGCTGCCTGCATTATGGATGAATTGACTATGGCCGCCGTTCTTTACCTCCGAGGAATACCAATCCGCGTCAAAGACCTGCATCGCCTTGGGGTTGATCTCCGGGTAGCGATAGAGCCCTTTGGAAATCATCGTCACGGCGAATTGCATAATGGCGACGACGAGTTGAAAAGGCTGTTCACCAGCCCCTTCAATCTTCGAACGAGGCACCATAATCAAGGGTATCAATAGGCCGCCTCCTTTTTGTTCGGAAGCCAGCAATTTCTTTGTGGAAGCTGCTTTGGATTTGCGTGAGAAGAACCCGAACATCGAACGCTTTTCCGTCATCCAAAGTAAAATGCGCAACTATTGCTGCCGAAACAATATCAGCAGCCGTTGGAGATAAAAGCCCCCGCCCGATTGATTGATAGGATGAGCGACGCCCGTATCGGCCGGGCGCCGCTGCGGAAGGATACACCTCATAACTCCGGCACGCGCTGGTAGTTGGCGATATCAGTTGACCCCGAGGCGGGCGATCGTTGCCTGAGGGCTGAAGGCGATGCGCTCGTGCGCGGCCTTGACGATCGGCACGACGTTGTCGACCGCGGCCTGACTTTCCCATTCGACCATGGTGACGATGTTGAATTCGCCGGGGCCGGAGAACTGCTCGAGCAGGAAGTCCTGGACGAAGCCGTCCTGCTGGCGCAGCAATTCGTGCGTCATCCTTACCTTGCCGAGGATCTCGTCGCGCGCTTCCGCCGGCACGACGAATTTGTCGACCCGGAACACGCTGCCAGCGCGTTGATCTTGAGTGCTCATTTCGATCGGTCTCCGTTCTTGGAAGGCTTGCTTCGCAGGGTTCGGAGACGGTTTGCAAGCTCAAGCTAGGTTGAGGTCAAGGGGATTTTGCGCCGACTTCTCCTTCTCCCCTTGTGGGAGAAGGTGTCGCCGAAGGCGACGGATGAGGGGTGCTCCAGCGAGGTGAGACGCTGACATTCCCTGGAACACCCCTCATCCGTCTCGGCGCTGCGCGCCGATCCACCTTCTCCCACAAGGGGAGAAGGAAGAGGCGCTAGCTCACCTCCGACGTCCTTCTCCGTACGATCACACCGAACTCGTCGCTTTCACGCGCAATGCGCAGGCGCTCCTCGGCTTCGGTGGCCTCGCGCTGGCGGTCCCACATCGAGGCGTAGAGGCCCTGCTGGCGCAAGAGCGCGGCGTGGGTGCCGCGCTCGGCGATCTGCCCGTCCTTCAGCACGATGATCTCGTCGGCCGAGATCACCGTCGACAGCCGGTGGGCAATCACAAGGGTGGTGCGGCCCTTGCTGACGAGGTCCAGCGCCGCCTGGATCTCCTGCTCGGTCTGGGTGTCCAGCGCCGAGGTCGCCTCGTCCAGCATCAGGATCGGCGGGGCCTTCAGGATCGTGCGGGCGATCGCGACCCGCTGCTTCTCGCCGCCCGACAGTTTCAGGCCGCGCTCGCCGACCATCGAGCGGTAGCCGTCGGGGAGCTTTTCGATGAACGGCCCGATTTGGGCGAGCTCGGCGGCCTTGCGCACCTCCTCCTCGCTGGCGCCGATGCGGCCGTAGCGGATGTTGTAGGCGATGGTGTCGTTGAAGAGCACCGTGTCCTGCGGCACCATGCCGAGCACCGCGCGCAGGCTCTCCTGGGTGACGTCGCGGATGTCCTGGCCGTCGATCAGCACCTGGCCGCGCTGCACGTCATAGAAGCGGAACAGAAGCCTGGAGATGGTCGACTTGCCTGCGCCGGAGGGGCCGACGATGGCGACCGTCTTGCCGGCTGGCACCTCGAAGGAGACGCCCTTCAGGATCTTGCGGTTTGAATCATAGGAGAAGTGCACGTCGCGGAACTCGACCTTGCCGGCACTCACCTTCAACGGCTTGGCGTCCGGCTTGTCGACGATCTCCTGGGGCACGTCGAGAAGGTCGAACATGTGCTCGATATCGGTCAAGCCCTGGCGGATTTCGCGATAGATGAAGCCGATGAAGTTGAGCGGCACCGACAGCTGCATCAGCATGGCGTTGATGAAGACGAAATCGCCGACCGACTGCGTTCCGGCCTGCACCTCGAGCGCCGACATGCACATGACGATGACGGTGCCGAGGCCGAAGATGAGACCCTGGCCGAAGTTAAGCCAGCCGAGCGAGGTCCAGGTCTTGGTGGCCGCGGTTTCATAACGCGCCATCGAGCGGTCGAAGCGCTCGGCTTCCATGCGCTCATTGGTGAAATATTTGACCGTCTCGAAATTCAAGAGCGAGTCGATCGCCTTGGTATTGGCGTCGGTGTCGCTTTCGTTCATGTCGCGGCGGATCGAGATGCGCCAGTCGCTGACCTTGACCGTGAACCAGACATAGATCCACACGGTGACCGCGACCACGGCGACGTATTTCCAGCCATAGGTGTAGGCGAAAATGCCGGCCGTCAGCGCGAATTCGAGAATGGTCGGCGCCGTGTTCAGCATGACGAAGCGCACGATCGTCTCGATGCCCTTGGTGCCGCGCTCGATGATGCGCGACAGACCGCCGGTGCGGCGCTCAAGATGGAAGCGCAGCGACAGCTGGTGCATGTGGACGAAGGTGCGGAAGGCAAGCTGGCGCACCGCATATTGGCCGACGCGGGCAAACAGCGCGTCGCGCAGCTGGTTGAAGCCCAGCTGGACCAGCCTCAGCACATTATAGGCGATGACCAGCATCACCGGCGCGAGCATGAAGGCGGGCAGCGGCGGCGGCGTCTTTGAGGCGTGGGCGAGCGCATCGGTTGCCCATTTGAAGAAATAGGGACCGGCGACCAGGGTGACCTTGGCGACGACGAGAAGCAGCGTCGCCCAGGTAACGCGGGCTCTCAAGTCGGCGCGGTCGGCCGGCCACATATAGGGCCACAGATTGCGCAGTGTGGTGAGGGTGCCGGTTTCGGCGGAGACGGTCTTGTCGGCCATTTTGTTCTTAGCTTTCTTTCATGCTTTTGCCGCAGCAGGAATCGACCAGGGCCGCGAGCGACGCCGAGACTTCGGCGAGCGTAGCGCGGTCCACCGCGTAGCGTGAACGCTGGCGATCCGCCTCGAAGCGGACGAGCCCTGCTTCGACCAGGATCTTCAGATGCTGCGAAACGGTCGACTGGGCGAGATCGAGATGATCGACCACCTCGCGGCAGGAGCAGCAGCTACTGGCCGAGAGATGCTTCAGGATCTCAATGCGTGCCGGATGCGACAGCGCCGCGAACCGCGTGGCGATGCCGCGGCTGTCGAGGGCTCGGCTATTGAGGGCGCGGTTGACGGATAGGGATTCGGTCATCGTTCATCGCCGATAAACGATGGAGGATGAGAGGGCAAGCTAGGCGGATGAGTAGCACGGTAGGAAGTGTCGAACGCCGGCGGGGCAGCGCCCCTCTGTCCTGCCGGGCATCCCCACGAGGGGGATTGCGCACTTACTCCGTCTTTGGCGCCGTCATCTGGTCACCCATGGCCTTCATGTCGGCCGGCTCGCCTTCCTTCGACTTGCCGGGGACCTTGAAGACCTGACCGGGCCAGATGCGGTCGGGATTGCGGATCTGATCCTGGTTGGCGAGATAGATGGTCGAGTAGCGCACGCCATGGCCATAGACGCGCCGCGAGATGCGCCAGAGCGTATCGTTGCGGCGGATGATGACGGCTCCATCGACGTGTTCGAGCTTCGGCGCCATGGTTTCAGGCACGTCGGCCGCAGGATTCGCTTCGGCGACCTCGGCCGACGTGTCGGCGGTCGCGGCGGGCTTGCCCGCTTCGTCGGTAGCGGTGGCCGGCGCCGTCGTCTCGGCGGGATTGGCCGCCCCGGACTTCGCCTCCGCGGGCTGGGACCCCGCACCCTGGGCGAGCTTGCTGTCGGCGGGCTTGGTCTGGTTGGGCGCGACGGCGGCAATCGACTCGCCGGGCTCGCGTTCGAACGGGACAGCGGCGCGGGCGACGACCTTGACGCCGTCGTCGGCCAGGCCGTCGACATGAATGGTGTGGTTGCCGACCGGAATGTCGCGCGCCGCCTCGATCAGGAAATGGCCGTCAGGCGAAGTTTTCGCCTCGCCAAGCAGTACATCGTCGGCATAGGCGCGCACCTTGCGGCCGGGATCGGCCCTGCCCGCGACGAAGATCTTGCCGCCGTCGATCTCAACCGCCTCGACGGCGATCTTCGGTTCGTCTGCGGCGGCGTTCTGGGTCGCCGGAGCGGAAGCCTGATCCGTAGCTGCCGGTGCCGTTGCAGCCGGCGCCGCCGCCGAGGCAGACGCCGCCGGCGCGGTTGCGGCCGGGACCTGCGCGTCCGGGGCGGCTGCCTGACCGGTGGCGGCAGGTGCCGCCGGCTTGGCCGCGGGCTGCGGAATGGTCAGCAATTCGGACGGCTTGCCCGGCTCCTCGACCATCGCCAGCACCTGGCCGGTCGGGCTCTGCGGCACCGAGACGACGGCGGTCTGCGCCGAGGCGACGGCGACGCCGCCAGCGGTCGAGCGCAGCGTGATCGTGTAGTCGCCGGGCTTCAGCGGATCGTCGAGCACGATGGCGAAGGCACCATCGGGACCGGCATCGATCGAGCCGAGCACCGTGCCGCCGTTCAGGACCTCGACCTTGGCATTGGGCGCCGCGCTGCCGGCGACGACGATCGAGCCATTGCCTTCGACGCGCACGACATCGAAGGTTGGCAGCGTGGGTCCTGCGGCGGCCGGCGCCTGAGTGGCCGGGGCGGATTCCGCCGGGGCCGTCGCGTTGTTGGCAGGCGCCGTTGAATTGTTGGCGGGCGCCATCTTGTTGGCCGGCGCCATCGTGTTGTTGGCCGGCGCCATTGTATTGGCCGGGGCTTGCGCCTGCGGTACGCGCGCCTCGGTGGAGGTGCTTGAGGATTCGGCCGGCTTCGTGCCTGCCTGCGGCAGCGACGCGACCTGCGGCGGATTCTGCTTGTTGATGTATGGGTCGAGCGCGCCCGACCCGTAGGCGACCGCCGCGACGACGGCAACGCCGCCCGCCGCGAACAATAACGCCTTGGAAGAATTGATAGCCATAATCTTTTCTGCCCCTTAGCCACCTAACGCCGGTCTAGCGTGTTTTCACCAAGCTCACAAGAAAAAGCCCGTCCTTGGGCTTGACCGCGCCAACCGTCCCTATCACCAATCATGACATGAACACGATTCGATCCGTCTGCGTCTATTGCGGTTCGTCTCCGGGCCGCGACGAGGCCTATGTCAAGGCCGGCCACCTGCTCGGCCGCTCGCTGGCGAAGTCCGGCCTGCGCCTGATCTATGGCGGCGGCACCAAGGGAATCATGGGCGCCGTCGCAGACGGGGCACTCAAGGCCGGCGGCAAGGTGACCGGCATCATCCCGCGCTTCCTGATCAACAAGGAGGCGACCGAGACCGCTCTCGACAAGCTCGACGAGCTGGTGATCACCGACAACATGCACGAGCGCAAGCACAGGATGTTCGAGAAATCCGACGCCTTCGTGGCGCTGCCGGGCGGCATCGGCACGGTCGAGGAGATCGTCGAGATCATGACCTGGGCGCAACTCGGCCATCACCGCAAGCCGATCGTGTTCGCCAACATCAAGGCCTTCTGGGACCCGATGCTGGCGCTCATCGAGCACATGTCGGGCGAAGGCTTCATCCACACCGCACATAGGGTGAAGCCGCTGGTGGTCAACGACCCCGAGGCAATCGTCGCCGCCATCATGGTGGCGGGCTCGTCGGTCGACGCGCCGACGGAAGGTGTGCAGGCGGTGATCGACAAAATGTAAGGTGAATGGTGAATAGTGCGGATCGCGCGAGCCGAAATCTGTCCACCGCCAGATAGTAACTATTCGCTATTCACCATTCACCGTTCACCGTCCTCCTCAAATCCTCAATCACCGCCCTCCGGTCATTGCGCCGCCAGGCGAGATGGATTTCAACGCTGCGCTTGAACCATGGCAGGTCGCGAAAGACGATGCCGGCCGGCGCAGCGCTTTGCAGGCTTTCCTGTACCGTCGCCAGGCCCAGCCCGGCGCTGACCAGGCCGAGCGAGGTCAAGGGATCGGCCGTCTCGTAGGCGATGTCGGGCACGAAACCGGCCTCCATGCAGGCCGCCAGGAACTGCGCGCGGTTGGTGTCATCGGGTTGGCGCACGACGGTGATCCAGACGCGGGCGTCAAGATGGCGGGGCCTGATGTCGCTCGCATCGACAAGCGGATCGCCTTCGGGGATCGCCAGCACCAGCGGTTCGCGCCGCACCAGCATGCTCTCGATATCCGGATCGCCTTGCGGCGCCGGCGCGTAGATGAATCCGAGGTCGAGCACGCGCTGGCGCAGATCCTCGAACTGCGCGGCCGTGCGGCGGCTTCTCAGTTGCAGATGAAAATCCGGCCGCTCGCGGCGGAATTCCCTGAGCATCGCGGCGATCAGCCCGGCATGCACCGCCCCCTCGACGTAGCCGATGGCGAGGCTGCCGGTCGCGCCGCTTGCAAGCTTGCGGCCGAGCTCCTCCAGCCGCGCGGCATTGACGAGCAGAGCGCGCGCCTCGGCAAGGAAAGCCCTGCCCTCGGCGTTGAGATGGACGCGCTGCTTCGATCGCTCGAAAAGCGTGACGCCGAGTTGCTCCTCGAGGTGCATGATCTGCCGGCTCAAGGGGGACTGCGAGATATGCAACTGCTCGGCGGCGCGGCCGACATTGCCGGCCTCGGCGACGGCAACGAAATAGCGGATCTGCCGCAGGTCAAGCATTCTGCGTCTCTATGATTTAAGTCCTTCAAGGTCTGATCTTTAGCCTAATCAGTCTTGGACAGTCTGACCAGCCGGCGCGATATCTTCCGCATCAACCGGCCACAAAGGAGACCGCCATGCAGTTCTTTGCCCTTCTCACCCGCAACACCGAAAAGTTCAGCGATAGCGATTTCGCGCCGCTGCTTCCGGGCGAAGCCGAGCAGCGGCGCACGCTCTATGCGCAAGGCGCCGTGCGCCAGGTCTGGAACCGCGGTGACATCCCCGGCAGCGGCATGATGTTCGAGGCTGCCGACGACAAGGAGGTGCGCGGCCATCTCGCCACCCTGCCGCTGGTCGAGGCCGGAATGATGGACATCGCGGCGATCGTGCCGCTCAATCCCTATCCCGGCTTCGGCCCGAAGCGTTGAGACCGGGATGAAGAGAGGTGCTGCCGCTCACCCGGCAGCACCTATGAGCGACCAAGGAAGCGACGCAAAAGGCCCGCCCGCGACGCCCCTGTATAGCGCTTGGGCAATTGCCGGGTGAGCAGGAACTGGTCGCGCCCTTCGAGGGCGCATCCGATGATGAAGCATCTTGCCAGTTCACCAAGCGATGGCCCAGATCTCACGATCAACCGCCTCGGGTGGCGTTGAGGGAGATGAAGGCGCGCCGGGCCGAACTGTTTCGCTTCGCGCGGTCGAACAACTCAAGGTCGCGGTGCCCGATCACTCCGCCGGCGCCACTCGCAGCGTCGGTCTGCGGGCGCTGAGCCGGTCGAGATAGAGATAGACGACCGGGGTGGTGTAGAGTGTGAGAAGCTGCGAGACGATGAGGCCGCCGACGATCGCGATGCCGAGCGGCTGGCGCAGCTCCGCCCCAGTGCCGGTCTCGAGCGCCAACGGCAAGGCGCCGAGCAAAGCCGCAAAGGTCGTCATCATGATCGGTCGGAAGCGCTGGAGGCTCGCCTTGTGGATGGCTTCTCGCGGCGCAAGCCCTTCCTGGCGCTCGGCCTGCAAGGCCATGTCGATCATCATGATGGCGTTCTTCTTGACGATGCCGATCAACAGGATGATGCCGATCAGCGAGATCACGTCGAATTCCATGCCGGTGACGATGAGCGCGAGCAGCGCGCCGATGCCGGCCGAGGGCAGCGTCGACAGGATGGTGATCGGGTGCACGTAGCTTTCGTAGAGCACGCCGAGCACGACATAGATCGTGGCGAGCGCGGCAGCGATCAGCAGGAGCTCGTTGAGCAGGTTGGAGCGGAAGGCGAGTGCGGTGCCGGCAAGCGAGCCGTGGATCGACACCGGCATCTTCAGCTCCGCCATGGCGCGGTCGATTGCCGCCGAGGCGTCGCCGAGCGTGGCGCCATCGGCAAGGTTGAACGAGATCGTCGTGGCGACGAAGTGGCCCTGGTGGTTGACCGAAAGCGGCGTGGTCGCCGGACCGTAGGTGCTGAAGGCGGCGAGCGGCACCATGGTCTCGGCCGAGGTGCTGACGGCGGCGCCGCTCGAGGCGCTGCCGTGGCCGGTGACGGCGATCGCATTGGTCGCCTGATTCTGCAGCGAGCCCGACAGGCTGCCGGCCAGCGCGTTGGTCTTCTGCGTGCCGCTCGCCGCCGCGCCCGAGGTGCTGACATAGATGCCGTTGAGCGCGCTCGGATCCTGCAGATAGCGCGGCGCGACTTCCATCACCACGTGATATTGGTTGCGGGCGTTGAAGATGGTCGACACCTGGCGCTGGCCGAAGGCGTCGTAAAGCGTGTTGTCGATGCTCGCCGGCGTCAGGCCGAGCCGGGCCGCGCTCTCGCGGTCGACGGTGATGTTGGTTTCGAGCCCGGCCTCGTCGCGGTCCGAATTGACGTCGGTTAGCTCCGGCGCCTGTTTCAGCAATTCGACGAGTTTCGGCGCCCATTCGTCGAGGTCCGCGGTCGTATCGGCCTGCAGCGTGTATTGATAGGTGGCGAGGCTTTGGCGGCCGCCGACCCTGATCTCCTGGCGCGGGTTGAGGAAGAGCTGCGCGCCGGGCAATTGCCTGAGCTGCGCGCGCAGTCGCCCCAACACCGCTTGCAGCGGCGCTCGATCGCCCTTCGGCTTCAGGTTGACGTAGACGAAGCCGGAATTGGTCTGGCGGCCGCCGATGTAGCCGACGACGTTCGCCACCGCCGGATCGCTCTTCAGGATCGTCTCCAGCCTCTCGAATTTCTGCCGCATCAGTTGGAAGGAAATGGCCTGGTCGGCGCGCAGGCCGCCGATCAGCTCGCCGGTGTCCTGCTGCGGGAAGAAGCCCTTCGGCACGATCGTATAGAGGTAGACGTTGAGCGCGACGGCCGCGATCAGGAGGATGAGCATCACTTCGGCATTGTCGAGCGACCAGGCGAGCGAGCGGCCGTAGCCGGCGCGGACGCGCTCGAAGACGCTTTCGCCGAAGCGGGCGAGGATGGAACGGCGCTCCGACCGGACTGCACCCGCGCGCAAAAAATGCGCGCACATCATCGGCGTCACCGTCAGTGACAGCACCAGCGAAATGGCGATGGCCAGCGACAAGGTCATGGCGAATTCCTGGAACAGGCGGCCGAGTATGCCGCCCATCAACAGAATCGGCAGGAACACGGCGACGAGAGAAGCGCTCATCGACAGAACGGTGAAGCCGACCTCCTGAGCGCCGACCAGCGCCGCCCGGCCGCGCGGCATGCCGTCCTCGATGTGGCGCATGATGTTTTCCAGCACCACGATGGCGTCATCGACGACGAAGCCGGTGGCGATGGTGAGCGCCATCAAGGACAGATTGTCGAGCGTGTAGCCGAGCAGGTACATCGCCCCGAAGGTGCCGAGGATCGAGACGACCAGCGCCACGCTCGGGATCAGCGCCGCGCGCCAGTCGCGCAAAAAGCAGAACACCACGAACACGACCAGCAGCACCGCCAGCACCAGCGTCAGCTCGGTGTCGCGCAGCGAGCCGCGGATGGTGAGGCTGCTGTCGGACGCGATGCTGAGGCGTGCATCCGCCGGCACCGAAGCCTGCAGCGTCGGGATCAGCGCGCGCACGCGGTCCACCGTGTCGATGATGTTGGCGTTGGGCTCGCGATAGAGCACCAAAAGCACGGCCGGCACGCCATTGGCGAGGCCGAGATTGCGCACGTCCTCGACCGAGTCCTCGACATCTGCGATGTCGGCGAGGCGCACCGCCGCACTGTTGCGCCAGGCGATCACCAGGTCGCGATAGTCGGCGGCATGGCTCGCCTGGTCGTTGGTGTAGAGCTGATAGCGGAGCGCGCCGTCCTCCTCGAAGCCCTTCGGACTGCGGGCATTGGCCGAGGCAAGTGCGGCGCGCACATCCTCCAGGCCGATGCCGTAATGGAACAGCGCGCCTGGATTGAGCTCCACCCGGACGGCGGGCAGCGACGAGCCGCCGAGATCGACATTGCCGACGCCCTCGACCTGGGAGAGGCGCTGCTGGAGCACGGTCGCGGCGGCATCGTAGAGCTGACCGGGTGTGAGTGTGCGCGAGGTCAGCGCCAGGATCATCACCGGCGCGTCGGCGGGATTGTATTTGCGGTAGGTCGGGT
Source organism: Mesorhizobium sp. WSM3873 (assembly GCF_001672445.1). NCBI lineage: Bacteria > Pseudomonadati > Pseudomonadota > Alphaproteobacteria > Hyphomicrobiales > Phyllobacteriaceae > Mesorhizobium > Mesorhizobium sp. WSM3873. Next base: position 17,057 of record NZ_LYTM01000023.1, read on the forward strand.
TGCTGCGCAGATCGGACGGGAGGTCGGCGCGCGCGGCGTTGATCGCGGCTTGAACATCGCGCGCGGCGCCGTTGATGTCGCGATCGAGGTCGAATTGCAGCACCACGTTGGTCGAGCCGGTGCCGGAGCGCGACGTCATCTCGGAAACGCCGGCGATCTGGCCGAGATGGCGTTCGAGCGGCGCCGCGACATCGGTCGACATCGTGTCGGGGCTGGCGCCTGGCATCGAAGCCTGCACCGAGATGGTCGGGAAATCCACCTTGGGCAGCGGCGCGACGGGAAGATTGACGTATGCGATCAGGCCCGCCGCCGCCAATCCGATGGCCAGCAGCGTCGTGGCGACCGGCCTGGCGATGAAGGGCGCGGAGAGATTCACGGCATGAGCCCGCCGGCCGGCGCTCTCGCTTCACGCGCCCCCGACCGCGTCACTCTATCGAAGGCAAGGTAGATCACCGGCGTGGTGAAGAGCGTCAGCACCTGGCTGACGATCAGCCCGCCAACGATGGTGATGCCGAGCGGCTGGTGCAATTCCGAGCCGGCAAGGCCGCCGAGCAGGAGCGGAAGCGCCCCGAACAGCGCGGCCATCGTCGTCATCAGGATCGGCCGCAACCGCAGCAAGCAGGCTTCGTAAATCGCCTCGCGCGGGTCCAGCCCCTGCAGGCGCTCGGCCTGCAGGGCGAAGTCGATCATCATGATGGCGTTCTTCTTGACGATGCCGACCAAGAGCACGATGCCGATGATGCCGATCACGTCGAGATCGTGGCCGGCGAGCATCAGCGCCACCAGCGCTCCCACGGTTGCCGAGGGCAGCGTCGAGAGGATCGTCAGCGGGTGGATGAAGCTCTCATAAAGCACGCCAAGCACGACATAGACGGTGGCGACTGCCGCGAGCACCAGCAGCAGCTCGTTGGAGAGCGAGCTTTGCAAGGCAAGCGCGGCGCCCTGGAAGCCGGTGACCAGGCCGGCGGGCGGCTGCATGTCATGTTCCGCCTTGCTGATCGCCGCGGTGGCGTCGCCGAGCGACACGCCCGGGGCGAGGTTGAAGGAGATGGTCGCGGCCGGGAACTGGGCAAGGTGGTTCACCAGCAGCGGCGCCTGCCGGACACTGATATTGGCGATCGCCGATAGCGGCACCTGGCCGGAACCGGAGGACGGCAGGTAGATCGAGCCCAGCGAAGCCGGCGTCTGTCCCACCGAGGGGTCGGCTTCAATGATGACGCGGTATTCGTTCGACTGGGTGAAGATGGTCGAGATGATGCGCTGGCCGAAGGCATCGTAGAGCGCGTTGTCGACGGTCGCTGGCGTAATCCCGAAGCGTGCCGCCGTCGCTCGGTCGATGGTGATGTCGACCGCAAGCCCGCTCTGCTGGCTGTCGCTGGCCACGTCGGCGAGTTCGGGAAGTGCCACCAGCCTATCGGTGAGCTTTGATGTCCACGTCGCCAGCTCGGCCGGATCCGAATCCTGCAGAACGTATTGGTACTGCGACGCGCTGGAGGTGGAGTCCACGCTCAGGTCCTGCACCGGCTGCATGTGCAGCACGATGCCGGTCACGACGTCGGTCTCCCGAGCCAGCCGCCGGATGATCGCGCTGGCATCGGCCGCGCGCTCGTCGCGCGGCTTGAGATTGATCAGCATGTGGCCACTGTTGGCGGTCATGTTCTGGCCGTCGACGCCGATGAAGGACGACAGGCTCGCGACATCCGGGTCCTTCAGGATGACATCGGCGAGCGCCTGCTGGTGCGCTGCCATGTCGGCGTAGGAGGCCGAGCCCGCGGCCTCGGTGACCGCCGAAATCGCGCCGGTGTCCTGAACCGGGAAGAAGCCTTTCGGGATGACAACATAGAGATAGACGGTGAGCGCAAGCGTGGCTGCGGCGACCAGCAGCGTCAGCGCCTGACGGTCGAGCACCCACCGCAAGGCGGCGGCATAGCCATTCGCGACAGCGTCGAAGCCGGCCTCGGCGCCGCGCGCCAGCGCGCCCTGCCTGCGTTCGGACGGCGGCTTGAGGAGCCTGGCGCACATCATCGGCACCAGCGTCAGCGAGACGATGGCCGAAATGACGATGGCGATCGCAAGCGTGATGGCGAATTCGTGGAACAGGCGGCCGACGACGTCGCCCATGAACAGAAGCGGGATCAGCACCGCGATCAGCGAGACGGTGAGCGAGATGATGGTGAAGCCGATCTGGGCCGAGCCTTCGAGCGCGGCGGTGACCGGATCGTCGCCATGCTCGATGAAACGCGAGATGTTTTCGATCATGACGATGGCGTCGTCGATGACGAAGCCGGAGGCGATGGTCAGCGCCATCAGCGACAGATTGTCGAGGCTGAAGCCCCACAGATACATGACCGCGAACGTGCCGATCAGCGACAGCGGCACCGACAGGCTCGGAATGATCGTCGCCGGAATGTTGCGCAGGAACAGGAAGGTGACGAGCACGACCAGAAGCGCCGCCGTCGCCAGCTCGAACTCGACGTCATGGACTGAGGCACGGATGGTGGTCGTGCGGTCGGTCAGCGGCTCGACGGTGACCGCCGCCGGCAAGCCGGCGCGAAGCTGTGGTAGCAGCGCCTTCACCGAGTCGACGACGCGGATGACGTTGGCGCCGGGCTGGCGCTGGATGTTGAGCAGGATCGCCGGCGAGCGGTTCTCCCAGGCGCCCAGCTTCGAGTTCTCCGGCCCCTCTATGATATCGGCGACCTCGCCCAGCTTGACCGGCGCGCCGTTGCGGTAAGCGACGACCATGTCGGCATAGGTCTTGGGGTCGCTGATCTGGTCGTTGGCGTTGATGGTGTAGGAACGCGCCGGTCCGTCGAAGCTGCCTTTCGGCGTGTTGACGTTGAGCGTGCCGATGGTGGTGCGCAGATCGTCGATGTTGAGCCCCATGGCGGCCACCGCCTTGAGCTTGACGCGGATGCGCACGGCCGGTCGCTCGCCGCCGGAGATGCTGACCAGCCCGACACCCGGAAGCTGCGAGATCTTTTGCGCCAGCCGCGTCTCGGCATAGTTCTCGACTTCGGTCAGCGGCAGCGTCTTCGAGGTGATCGCGAGCGTCAGGATCGGCGCGTCGGCCGGGTTCACCTTGGCGTAGATGGGCGGCGCCGGGAGGTCGGCGGGCAAGAGATTGCCGGCCGCGTTGATCGCCGCCTGCACTTCCTGTTCGGCAATGTCCAGGCTGAGGTCGAGGCTGAAGCGCAGCGTGATGACGGAGGCGCCGGCCGAACTCCCCGACGACATCTGCTCCAGCCCCGGCATCTGGCCGAACGGGCGCTCCAGCGGCGCCGTTACTGAAGTCGTCATCACCTCCGGGCTGGCGCCGGGATAGAAGGTCTGCACCTGGATCGTCGGGTAGTCGACCTCAGGCAAGGCCGAGAGCGGCAGGAAGAGATAGGCGATCATGCCGACCACCAGGATGGTGGCCATGATCAGCGTGGTGGCCACCGGCCGCAGGATGAACGGCCGCGACGGGTTCAGCCAGCCGGAGACGAGACCGCTTGGCGTGCTCATTGGGCTTCGCCGCTGTCGCCGCCATTTCCGCTGCTGCCGCTATTGCCGCTGCCGTCGCGACGATGGTGGCGGTGGTGCTTGCGGCCGGCATCGCCCGATGCGTCCGCGCCGCCGCCTGCCGAGCCCCGGCCCTGGCCGCCCGACAATGCGGGCGCGTTGCCGGGGTCGACGGCAGACGTATTGCTGGTCGCGGCGGCCGGCGCACCGGCGGCCCCGCTGCCCCTACCCGCGGCTTGCGGCTGCGCGGGAGATCCAGCGCCGGCGGTCGGCGCGGCGCTGTTGTCAGGCACGGTCACCTTGGCGCCGTCCTTCAGCCGGTCGACGCCATCGACGACCACCTTGGCGCCCGGCGGAAGGCCCGACAGCAATTGCGTGACCGAGGCGTCGCCCGGGCCAAGGGAAACGGTCTTTACCGAGACAGTGCTGTCGTCGTTGAGCTGATAGACGAAAGTGCCTGGAGCGCCGTGCTGGATGGCGGCGTTGGGCAGCACCGTCACGCCGGTCAGGGTGCGCACCAGGAGATGCACGTTGACGAACTGGTTGGGATAAAGCCCGCCGTCGGCGTTAGCAAACACGGCGCGCAGCTTCACGGTGCCGGTGGTCGGATCGATCTGGTTGTCGATCGTCTGCAGCGTGCCTTCGGCGATCTGCTTGGTGTCGTTGCGGTCGAACAAGGTGGCCTTGAGCCCCGCATTGCCATGCGTCTGTTCCAGCACTTCGGCGAGGGTGTCTTCCGGCAGCGAAAACAGCACCGAAATCGGCTGCATCTCGGTGATCACCGCAATGCCGGTGCTGTCGGAAGGCGTGACGTAATTGCCCTGATCGACCAGCCTGAGGCCGATGCGGCCGTCGGCAGGTGCAACGATATGGCTGTTGGCGATATTGACCTCGACGGCCTCGATCTGCGCCTGGTCGGACATGACCGTGCCCTCGTCGGATTGCACGGTCGCGCGCTGCAGGTCGATCGCCTGCTGCGTGATGGCGTTGGAGGTCAGCTTCAGATCGCGGTCGAGGTCGAGCCTGGCATCGGTCAGCAGCGCCTGGTCGTGCTTCAATTGCCCCTGCAGCTGATGCAGCGAGGCTTGGAGAGTGCGGTCGTCGACCTGGGCAAGAAAATCGCCCTTCTTCACCATCTCCCCTTCGGTGAAGGCGATCGCGGTGACCTGCCCGCTGACCTGTGGGCGCGCCGTCACCGTCGACAGCGAGGTGACCGTGCCGAGCGCCTCCAGCGTGATCGGGATGTCGGCCTGCGTCACCGAGGCGACGGCGACCGGCTGCGCGCCGAGATCGCCGCCCCGGAAGCGCCCGCCGCCGCGCGCGCCTTGCTGCTGCACCGGTGCTGGATGCAGCCAGAACGCGACGCCCGCTCCAGCCGCGACCAGCAGCAGCGCGACCATCCAGCCGCGGCGCCGGCGACGCACGACGCCGGGCTTGACGTCCGTCGTCGGCTCACGGAGCGGCTGTAGCCGGCTGGCGACTTCGTCGTCCACTGTGTCACCTATCCATCGAACCAGCATGCGGCCAGGTCGACCACGTCATTGGCCAGCGTAACAGGCCCAAGAGGCAGTCCGGCCGGGAACATAACGCCGGAACCCGGCCATGCAATTGAGCCTGACATTAAATTCCCGTAAGAATTGAATGGGTTAGTCGATGACCACACTCAAAAACGCACGCCCGGGCGGGCTGTTCGGGGACGTGCCTCCATCGCGTGGGAGTGACCGACCCGCGCCGCGCCGGCCAATGATGACAAGGTTTTAAGGGGTGAATCCGGCCCGTGCGGCGGACCGCGTTTTGACGGGCGGGCCCCGTTCCTGTCCCGGCGGAACCGCAGCGTCCGAGCGGGACGCCACTCCATCCCGCTCGCAAAGATGTGAACGCAGCGACGTGCGAAGCTGCCCTATTCCTCAGCTTTATCGGCAGCGGGGCCGGATCGCGATCGAAGAGGGAAGCCATGACCGTTGCCCGGCTGCTCGCCTTGCCCCTGCTCAGCCTGTTGGCGCTCGGCCACGCGACCGCGCAAAGTCCGGACGGGGTCACCTCGCATGACGCACAGGTCGAGGATCTGAAAGTCTTCCGTCACGACTTCCTCGATGTCGACAAGTCTTTTTCCAGCGCCGCCCGCGTGGAAGCGGCATCGCGGCTGCAGGCGCTCGAAACCGCGGCAGGTCCGACCGACGCGGCCGTCTTCGCTGTCGATCTCTGCCAGATCGCGGCGTTGGCCGACAACGGTCACACGACCTGCAAGCTGCCGCGCGCCAACGGTGTGGCGATGTCTTTGCTGCCGATCGACGGCGCCTTCTACGTCATAGCGGCCAGTCCCCAAAACGGCGATCTGCTGGGCAGTCGGCTCGCCGGCATCGACGGCCATCCGGCTGCTGAAGTCTCCTCGGCGCTGCGCAGCCTGCATGGCGGCGTGGCGGCATGGCGCGACATCGAGGCGACCGACGCGATCGTCCGGCCCGATCTGCTCCATGCGCTCGGGCTCGCCAATGCCGCTGGCGACGCGACCTTTCGTTTCCAGACGCCCGACGGCCGCATCATCGACCGCAAGCTCGCCCCGGAGCCGCAACGCCGCGGCTGGGTGAAGATTTTTCCCAAGGGAAGCGCGCCCTGGCCGCTGCAGGATCAGGAACAGCCTTTCCGCTGGCGCGATGCGCCCGAACTCGATGGCGTCGTCGCCGAGATCAGGCGCAACGTCGATGGCAAGACCGGGAAGATCGCCGATTTCCTGGCTGAGGTCGAAGCCGCCCGGGTCCGTCTCGGCCGCAAGAACCTCGTCCTCGATATGCGCTTCAACACCGGCGGCAACTTGATGCTGACCCGCGATGCGCTCAGTTCCTGGCCGTCCCGCGTCAAACCGCCGGGACGGCTGTTCGTTCTGGAAAGCCCGATTACCTTTTCGGCGGGAATTGTCGACGTCGCCTATCTCAAGCAGGCTGGTGGGGACAGGGTCACACTGGTCGGCGAAGCGCCCGGCGACCGCATGATGTTCTTCGCCGATCAGCAGCAGGTGACGCTGCCGCATTCGGGCCTCGTGCTGCAGTCCGCGACGCAGCGCTACGACCTTCAAAACGGCTGCAAGGCCTACGCCGACTGTTTCGTCGGCATGGCGCAACCGAGTTCCGCCACCGGCACGACGCCCGTGCTTGTCGCCGCCATCGACGAAGGCAAGGGCCGCAAGCCGGTTGCGCTCAAGACGCTAGAGCCCGACATTGCCGCGCCATGGTCAATCGACGATCTGCTCAAGGGTCGCGATCCCGGAATGGCGGCCGTTCAGGCGGCGTTGGCGGGACAGCAGGAGTAGGACTGTTCAGTCGTGTTTTTATAGCGGAAGCGACCGGCGACATGGCGGCAAGGCTCTCGCACCGCGCGCATACGCTGCATCACGACGGCGAGCAGATGCAGGCGCGAACCCGGCTTTTGCAGGACGAACTGATGGCGAAGCTGACTGAGCGGTTGAACCAGCTGCTCTACATCCTCTCCGTCATGACCGCGGTGCTGCTGCCGATGACCATCATCTCCGGCCTGTTCGGCATGAATGTCGGCGGGCTCCCGCTGGTCGACACGGCGCTCGGCTTCTGGGTGGTAACGGCGATAGCGGTCGTCGTCGCCGGCATCGTCTACATGGTCGTGCGGCGGCTGGGCCGGGTCTAGCGTCCTATGCGCTTGCGCGCAGATCCTCGACGACAGTACCGGCCGCGCGGACTTCCGCCTCATGGTCCGGCTCGCGCCATGTCTCGGCGAGACCGGCCGTATACCATTCGCGCATGGCAGCGAGATCGAGCAACCGCTTGGGATAAGCAGCGGCAGCGCCCTCGAATGCCAGTCCATAGGACTGTGCCCGGAAAGCGACCGGAGCGAAGAAAGCATCGACCGCGGTGAAGTGGTCTCCGGCAAGGAACGGTCCGCCGAAGCGCGCAAGGCCGTCGTTCCACAAGTCGCCCAGGCGGAAGAGATCGTGCTTCAGCGCATCGGACATCGATGCCAGCTTGACGCGCACCCCACAGCTCATCGGGCAGTCATTGCGCAGCGCGGTAAAGCTCGAATGCATTTCGGCAGCGGCGGAGCGCGCCCAGGCGCGCGCTTTCGCATCGGCCGGCCAGACGCCTCGATGACGCTCTGCCAGATATTCGACGATCGAGAGCGAATCCCACACCGCCCAGCCATCGTCGACCAGGCAGGGCACGCGGCCATTCGGCGAGAATGACCGGAAGAGGCTGAAACTTGAACCGGTTGGGAACGGCGTCAGCCGCTCCTCGAAGCGAATGTCGAGGGTCCGCATCAGCAGCCAAGGCCGCAGCGACCAGGACGAATAGTTCTTGTTGCCGATATAAAGCTGGTACATTTGCCGCCCTCACCTCGTCGCGGGACCCGCCTGGCGGACCTCGCGCCCTCTGAACATCGACCAGCTGTACATGGCCAGCGCAGTCCAGATAAGGGCGAAAGCTATGGCCTGCGTGGTGCCGAACGGCTCATCGAAGATCAGGACGGCGATCAGGAACACCATCGTCGGCGCGATATATTGCATGATGCCGATCGTGGAGAGGCGCAAAAGCCTAGCGCCGAAGGCAAAGAGCAGAAGCGGCACCGCGGTCACCGGGCCGCAGCCGATCAGCAGCGCGGTGTCGGCGCCGGTGCTGGAGATGAAATGGTCCTGTCCCGAGGCGATCAGGTAGGCAATGTAGCAAAGCGCCGGCACCGACAGCAAAAGAACTTCGAGCAGAAAGCCCTGGCTCGGCCCGATCGGCAGCGTCTTGCGGAAGAAGCCGTAGGCGGCGAAGGAGAAGGCCAATGCCAGCGATACCCAGGGTAATTTGCCGGCCTCGACAGTAAGCACGGTCACCGCAATGGCGGCCAGCGCCACCGCCGCGATCTGCAGCCGGTCGAGCCGTTCGCCGAGGAGAACGGCGCCGACCACCACGCTGACCAGCGGGTTGATATAGTAGCCGAGCGCCGTCTCGACCGTGCGGTTGACTGCGATCGCCCAGACATAGATGCCCCAGTTGACCGAGATGAGCGTCGCCGTCAGCGCCGCCATGGCGAGGCTTTTCGGCGAGCGGATCGCGGCCTTGAAGTCGGCGGTGCGGCCGGCCCAAACCAGCACGGCAGCAGCGATCGGCACCGACCAAACGATCCGGTGCGAGATCACCTCGATCAGCGGCAGATGCGCCACCGCTTTCATGTAAAAGGGCAACAGCCCCCAGAGAAAATAGGCGCCGAGCGCCAAAAGGAAGCCGCGGCGAGCCTTGGCGTCTTGATCGAGATCGGCTGTTGCGGTGACCATGGCCCAACGCTATGGCCCAGGGGACCGTCCAAGACCATCGCAAAATTCTGATGGATCAATGGACTTTTGATGATGGTTCAACCTACTCCGCCGCGACTAAGCCAGCCATATCACGGTTCTTCATCAGCTTGTAGATGATTGAATCCATCAGCGCCTGGAAGGAGGCGTCGATGATGTTTTCCGAGACGCCGACAGTCCACCAGCGGGCGCCGGTGGAATCGTGCGATTCGATCAGCACCCGGGTGATGGCTTCGGTCCCGCCGTTGAGGATGCGCACCTTGAAGTCGGCGAGCTCGAGGTCGACGATCTCGTTCTGATACTTGCCGAGATCCTTGCGCAGCGCGATGTCGAGCGCGTTGACCGGGCCGTGGCCTTCGGCCACCGACATCTTCTCCTCGCCGTCGACCATCACCTTCACGATCGCCTCGGACACGGTCTTCAGGTTGCCGTTGGCATCGAAGCGGCGCTCGACCATGCAGCGGAACGAGGTGACGTTGAAGAACTCCGGCAGGCCGTGCAGCATCTTGCGGGCCAAAAGCTCGAAGGAGGCGTCGGCGCCCTCATAGGCGTAGCCTTCGGCCTCGCGCTCCTTCACGACGGCGATGAGCGCGTCGAGCCGGCTGTCGTCCTTCGGCACGTCGATGCCGCGCCGCTTCAATTCGGCCAGAAAATTGGCCTTGCCGCCCTGGTCGGAGACCATGACGCGGCGGCGGTTGCCCACCGCTTCCGGCGGCACATGCTCGTAAGTCGCCGGCTCTTTGGCCAGCGCCGAGGCATGGATGCCGGCCTTGGTGGCGAAGGCGGATGAGCCGACATAGGGCGCCTGAGCTTCCGGCGCGCGGTTGAGCAATTCGTCGAAAGCGCGGGAGAGCCGCGAAATGCCGGTCAGTGCTTCGGCCGAAATGCCTGTCTCGAAGCGGTCGGCGAAGGCCGGCTTGAGCGCGAGCGTCGGGATGATTGTGACCAGATTGGCGTTGCCGCAGCGCTCGCCGATGCCGTTCAGCGTGCCCTGGATCTGGCGCACACCGGCCTCGACGGCGGCAAGGGAATTCGCCACCGCCTGGCCGGTGTCGTCATGGGCATGAATGCCGAGATGGTCGCCAGGGATGCCGCTCGCGATCGCCTTCTCGACGATGGCCCGCACTTCCGAAGGCTGCGTGCCGCCATTGGTGTCGCATAGCACCACCCAGCGCGCCCCGGCATCATAGGCGGTCTTGGCGCAGGCCAGCGCGTAAGCCGGATTGGCCTTGAAGCCGTCGAAGAAATGCTCGCAGTCGACCATCGCCTCCTTGCCGACGGCGACCGCCGCCTGGACCGAGACTTTTATCGACTCAAGGTTCTCCTCGTTGGTGCAGCCGAGCGCCACGCGCACGTGATAGTCCCAGCTCTTGGCGACGAAGCAGATCGCGTCCGACTTCGATTGCACCAGCGCCGCCAGCCCCGGATCGTTGGAGGCCGAAACCCCTGCCCGCTTGGTCATGCCGAAGGCGACGAATTTCGCGCTTTGCGTGCGCTTCTGATGGAAGAAGGCGGTGTCGGTCGGGTTGGCACCGGGATAGCCGCCCTCGACATAGTCGATGCCGAATTCGTCGAGCAGCTTGGCGATCGCGATCTTGTCCTCGACGGAAAAGTCGATGCCCGGCGTCTGCTGGCCGTCGCGCAGCGTGGTGTCGAAGAGGTAGAGGCGTTGCTTCGTCATGGCTGTAGCTCGAAAAGTCGAGATCCTTCGCGCCGGGGGCGCCGTAGAGCACAAACCTGCATGGTTATTTGCCTGCGTATTTGTCCGTCGCCCGGATCAGCCGATCCAGAATCCCCGGCTCCGAATACGAGTGGCCGGCGCCTTCGATGAGGTGGAAATCCGCCTTCGGCCAGGCCTTGTGCAGGGCCCAGGCATAGCGCGCCGGGCACGGCATGTCGTAGCGGCCGTGGACGATGGTGCCTGGGATATCCTTCAGCTTCCAGGCGTCGCGCAGCAGCTGTCCTTCTTCCAGCCAGCCGGCATGGACGAAATAGTGGTTCTCGATGCGGGCGAAGGCGATGGCATAGTCGTCCTGGCCGAAAGGCGTGCTGGTTTCCGGCTCCGGCAAAAGCGTGATCGTCTCGCCTTCCCACAGACTCCAGGCAAGCGCCGCCTCGACCTTCGCCTTGCGGTCGCTGCCGACCAGCCGCTTGCGGTAGGCGGCCATCATGTCGCCGCGCTCGGCCTCGGGGATCGGCGCCAAAAAACGTTCCCACTTGTCGGGAAACATCTCGGAGACGCCGAACTGATAGTACCATTCGAGTTCGGCGCGGGTCAGCGTATAGATGCCGCGCACGACGAGCTCGCTGACGCGCTCGGGATGCGTTTCGGCATAGGCGAGCGCCAGCGTCGAGCCCCACGAGCCGCCGAACACCAGCCATTTGTCGAAGCCCGCCATCTCGCGCAGGCGTTCGATGTCGGCGACGAGATGCCAGGTGGTGTTGGCTTCCAGCGAGGCGTTGGGCGTCGACTTGCCGCAGCCGCGCTGGTCGAACAGGATGACGTCGTAGAGTTTCGGGTCGAACAGCCGCCGGTGTTTGGGCGAGATCGTGCCTCCAGGCCCGCCATGCAGGAACACGGCTGGCTTGGCGCCTTTGGTGCCACAGCGCTCCCAATAGATGGCGTGGCCATCACCGACATCGAGCATGCCTGTTTCGAACGCCTCGATCTCGGGATAGAGCGTGCGCAAGGAGCTGCTGTGGATCGTCATAGTTTCAGTCCCTGCTGCGGCCAGTTGGCCGTCTCGTGATCGGGATGCTGGAAGGAGATGATCTGCTCCTGCGGTCGATAGTAGTCGGGGTCGTCGTGGACCGGCGCCTCGAAGATCTTCTCCACCCAGGGCAGCCGCACCGCGTAGTTGACCTGGATCTGCGGCGCGAGGTCCGAACGCTCGTCGAAGGCACCGATGGCGATCTCCAGCCCACCCGGCTGGCGGTAGGTGAGCGGCGTGCCGCAGCGGCGGCAGAAGCCGCGATCGATGTTGACCGAGGACTGGAAATAGCTCGGCTCCTCATGGGTCCATTCGACGCCATCCTTCGGCACCGTTACCAGGGCGCCAAAGAAATTGCCGAACTGTTTCTGGCACATGCGGCAATGGCAGATGGACGGGCGCCCGAGCTTGCCGTGGACGCGGAAGCGCACGGCGCCGCATTGGCAACCGCCGGTTCGAATTTCATCGGTCATGGTTTTTCCTCCGGCGGCCATTGGTCGGTGTCGTGGTCTGGATGCTGATAGGAGACGAGCTCGGCGAGATAAGGCGCCGACGAAACATCGCCCATCGTCTCCTCGGACGGCAGTCTCGAAACGCCGTCGACATAGGGAAGCTTCGCTTCGACGCCCCACTGGATGGTGGGCGCGATGCCGGCCGGGTCGTCGAAGGCGGCGATCGCCAGCGCCACGCCGTCCGGCGCCTCGAAGGTCAGCGGCGTGCCGCATTCGGCGCAGAAGCCGCGCCATGCCGCGCTGGACGAGCGGAAGCGCTTCGGCCCGCCGCGCGTCCAGTCGAGCCTGGCGCCGCGCACCGAGACCAGCGGCAGATAGAAATTGCCGCTCGCCTTCTGGCACATGCGGCAATGGCAGACCGAGGCATCGCCCAGGGCGCCCTCAACGCGGAAACGTACGGCGCCGCACTGGCACCCGCCCGTATAGACCGGCCGGTTATCAAGGCTCATCGATCCCTCCCATCGAGCTCACTCCGGATCATGGCAGACCGCCTCGACATTGTTGCCGTCGGGATCGAAGACGAAGGCGCCGTAATAATTGGGGTGGTAATGCGGACGCAGCCCCGGCCCGCCATTGTCCTTGCCGCCGGCCGCAAGGGCCGCGGCATGGAAGGCGTCGACCTCGGCGCGGCTGCGCGCGGTGAAGGCGACATGCTGATGGTCCTTCGGCTTCTCCTTGCCCGCGCTCAGCCAGAACACCGGCCGGTCGCGGCCATAGCCGCCGACCTTGGCGCCGGCGGTATATTCCTCCGGCACCATGTAGAGCAGCGAAGCGCCAAGCGGCGCCATCGCCTTGTCGTAGAACGCCTTGGACTTTTCGAAATCGGAAACGCTGATGCCGAGATGATCGATCATGGAACGAGCTCCTGCGTTGCGGTCTCCGGCACTTCGGCGCCGGCCAGGCCGGCCGCAATGACGATGTGCTGGCAGACATTGTCGATATCGCGGATCACGTCGTCGTTCCAGAAGCGCAGGATGGTCCAGCCTAGGCCTTCGAGCTTCGTGGCCCTCGCAGCATCGGATGCAGAAGCGTCGGCACGAGCGTGCTGAGACCCGTCAATCTCAACAATCAGTTTTTTGGCCGGACAAGCAAAGTCGACGATGTAGCCCGCAATTGGCATCTGTCGTCGAAAGGAAAGGCCCATAGGCCTGTGCGCTCTAACTTCATTCCAGAGCTTCAATTCGGCATCGGTCATTTGCTTGCGCATCTTGCGCGCGTTGCCGCGATTGATGGAGGCACTGGATAGTGCGTCATCGCGAGGCGCCCCCCTCTGCCCTGCCGGGCATCTCCCCCTCAAGGGGGGAGATTGGCGGTTTCGCCGACGGCGCCCAATCTTCAACGTCGGAGTTTAGCGAAAGCCGGGGTGACGTCCGATCTCCCCCCGTGAGGGGGAGATGTCCGGCAGGACAGAGGGGGGTGCCTGGCGCCAGCCTCTCCATTCCCGTCAAGTGAACAGCCGCCCTCACCGCTTGATCTCCCAGGTCGTCACCCGCTGGCCGGTGAGAGGATCCTTGCCGTCCTTGAGCTGAACGCCCTGCGCAAGAAGCTCGTCGCGGATGCGGTCGGCCTCAGCCCAATTCTTCTCGGCGATGAACTTCAGGCGCCTGGCGATCGCCGCAGCGATCGCTTCCTCATCTACCTTCGCCGCGCCGACATCGAAACCCAGAAAGGCAAGCGCCGCTTTCAGCGAAGCCGCGGCGGCGTTCTCGCCGGCGCCAGTGAACTCCACCGCTTCGCCGGCAAGCTGCGTCAATCGCTGAAAGGCAGCGTAGGTGGCGACGTCGTCGGACAGCGCCTCCAGCACGTCTGCCGGCAGGTCCCCCGCCGCCGCGGGCGCTAGATCGGCCGCACGCTTCCATTTGCGCAGCGTGTTTTCCGCCTCCTCCAGCTTGCGCACGGAAAAGTCGATCGGCTCGCGGTAATGCGTCATTAGCATCGCCAGCCGCAGCACCTCGCCCGGCCACTTCCTGCCGCCGAAAGTCTCGGTCTCCAAGAGCTCATGGATCGAATAGAAATTGCCGAGGCTCTTCGACATTTTCTGGCCCTCGACCTGAAGGAAGCCGTTGTGCATCCAGACATTGGCCATGACTTTGGTGCCGTGGGCGCAGCGCGACTGGGCGATCTCGTTCTCGTGATGCGGGAAGATCAGGTCGAGGCCGCCGCCATGGATGTCGAAGACCTCGCCGAGATAGGCGGCCGTCATGGCCGAGCATTCGATGTGCCAGCCCGGACGGCCCCTGCCCCACGGGCTTTCCCAGCCGGGCTCTTCCGGAGTCGAGAGTTTCCATAAAACGAAATCGCCGGGGTTCTTCTTGTGGGCGTCGACGGCGATGCGGGCGCCGGCCTGCTGCTCGTCGAGATTGCGCTTCGAAAGCTCGCCATAATCGGGCATCGAGGCGGTGTCGAAGAGCACCTCGCCGCCGGCGACGTAGGCGTGGCCGCGCTTGATCAGTTGCGCGATCAGCGACAGCATGTCGGCCTTGCCGTCGGCGCGGGGCGCGACGAACTCGGTCGCCCGCGGCTCGTAGGTCGGCTCCAGGCAGCCGAGTGCCGCGACATCCTTGTGGTACTGGTCGGCGGTCTTTTCGGTGACGCGCCGGATCGCGTCGTTCAGCGAAAGCGTCCCGGCTTCGATCTCGGTGCCGAAATCGCGCAGGGCGCGCGCATTTATCTTGTCGTCGACATCCGTGATGTTGCGCACATACGTGACGTGCTTTTCGCCATAGAGTTGGCGCAGCAAACGGAACAGCACGTCGAAGACGATCGCCGGCCGCGCGTTGCCGATATGGGCAAAGTCGTAGACCGTCGGGCCGCAAACATACATGCGCACGTTTTGCGGATCGATCGGAACGAAACGCTCCTTCGCCCGCGTCAGCGTGTTGTAAAGGCTGAGGCCCTTCGATGCGTCAGACATTCGTGCTCTTCCGATCCCTTATGTTGGACGGAGCCTCCCCCGCGCGCGGGCGCGAATCGGGCTCCAGCCTGCTGGCCGGGGCGTTTGTCCAATCTAGGGGAAGATAAGGCGAAAACGTCCGGACCAGCGCGAGGCTAGCCAATAATGCAAATGCCACAAATGGCGAAAGACGTTTTCATGGCCGGCTTTATCGCGCCCGCAGGTGTTGCCGTCAAGTCGCTCAACTCGGGAAAGCTGTCGTTCCATCACAGGTAAAAACCGGCCGAAACATTTTATTAAGCATCTCGGCACAGTGATGAAACATTATCGGACTAGACCGCCAAACGTCACGATTTGGTCCGAATCGACCACCAAACCCAGACACGAAAACGTTACCAGGGAAGAGAACAATGCCTCGAAGTAAGCAAGAACAAAGCCGACCGGCGCAGCAGCCGCTCGCCAGCCACTACCGCGCGATCGGCCCTGCGGCCATCGTCGCAGCCCTTCTTCACACCGCGAAGAAGAAGAAGCCGGCGCAGAAGATCATCTCGCCGCGCGCCGCTTGAAACGGCAGGACCGGCGCAGCCCCCGATGATCGGGGTGCCGGCAATGAGGGCGACGCCAATGCTCGCCCTGGGAGATGGAAGGCCTCTGCTAGCAGCCTTCGCTAAAACAGGGTCATCTGGTTTTCGTCCGCGCCGGGTTTCTGGCGCCTGACCTTGTCGGGGTGAGGCCCGACCATGCCCCGCTCCTGGATCTCCGGCCCGGTGTTGGCGACCTTGTTGACGAGGTCGGAAACCGGAATCGCCTCGAAGAAATCGGGCTCGGCGGGCTTGAGGAGGTCGAGCACGTCGCGCGGCTCCTGCGTGCGGCAATCCAACCAGCGGGCGAAATCGCGTTCATCGATCACCACCGGCACGCGGTCGTGGATATGGGCGGTGCCGGCGTTGGCCCGCGTGGTGAGGATCGCCCCGGTGTCTATCTCGGAACCGCCCGGCTCGGCATAGGTCTCGATCAGACCGGCGAAGGCGATCACCCCGCCTCGGCGCGGTCGGATCCAGTAGGGCTGGCCCTTAGCGCTCCCCGATTGCTGCCATTCATAAAAGCCGGATGCCGGCACAAGGGCCCGGCGATGGCGCATGGCGGTCTTGAACGAGGCCTTCTGCAGCACGCCTTCCGAGCGCGCGTTGAAGAGCAGCGGAAATTCCTTCGTATCCTCGACCCAAGTCGGGATCAGGCCCCAGCGCACCAGCATCGCCTGGCGGTCTGGCAGGTTGGAGCCTGGCGCTCTTGGCGGACCGGCGAACGCCATCAGCACCGGCTGCGTCGGAGCGATATTGTAGCGGGCCGGAAACGCCTCCAGCTCCGCCAGGCCAAGAATGGCGGCGGTCTGGTCCGGCGAGGCGGTCAGGGCAAAGCGTCCGCACATGGATTGGCTCTTCGGTCGGGATCGCCATGAAAGTGGCGATGGAACCGCCGCGCCGCAACCGCTAAAGCTGTCCGGTCCACAACCAAGCCGGCAGCCGGCGCGATTCGCAACGCATGAACAAGGTTCGCAAGATTATCCCGGCAGTCTCCGTCGCCGTCGTGCGCGGCAAGACGGTGCTGCTTGTCAAGCGGGCGCGGCCGCCTTCGCAAGGGCTCTACGCGTATTCCGGCGGCAAGGTCGAGCCGGGCGAGACGCTGGCGCAAGCCGCGGCGCGCGAACTCAAGGAGGAAACCGGGCTCGAGGCGACGGATTACCGCCCGCTGCGCGACATCCATATCGACGGCCGCGCTGAGCACCACGCGGTCGACTATCTGCTGACGGTGTTCGGCGCGGCCTATGTCGGCGGCGAGCCGGCAGCGAGCGATGACGCCGAGACGGCGGCGTTCTACACGCTGGCGGAAATGGCGGCGATGCCGCTGGCGGGCGATGTGTTTGAAGTTGCCGAGGAGTTGCTTGGCCCTGTGCAAGCCGCCGAGCGGTGACCCCAGAATGGCCTTGCGGGCGACAAAATGTTTCGCCACAAAGCCTTGCTCTTCCATCGCAAGGCCCTGATGACCCGCGCCTCCCCCTTTCTCGCCGCAAGCCTCGCCATCAGCATGGCCGTCACGGTGCAGCCGGCATCGCCGGCCGAGGCGCCGTTCGAGCCCGGGCTAATGCGGCTTGCCGAGGTGCTGGGTTCGCTGCATTTCCTGCGCAACCTCTGCGGCGAGAAAGGCGACCAGTGGCGGCTGGAGATGGAAAAGCTGCTTGAGTCGGAAAATCCCGATCCCAACCGGCGCGCCCGCTTCATCGCCTCCTTCAATCGCGGCTACCGCTCCTTCAGCGGCACCTACACGCAGTGCACGCCTTCGGCCACCGAGGCCATTGCCCGCTACATGAAGGAAGGCGAGACGCTGTCGCGCGATATCGCTTCCCGTTACGGGAATTGAGGACCGGCATCGATCGCGACTATCCACCGACAAATCGCTCCAATGTGGCCGGCCTTATTGTATCAGGCTGCGCCTTGGTGCAATCATCTGTTGCGCTTGTGCAACAATGTTAATGAAACGTTAGTGGACAAATGCGGAATTAACTCAAACTGAAGGTTTTAATGCCGCAAGTTGGTCTAATCGGCTAAGCTCGGTCGGAATTGATCGCAGCCTTGCTCGATATGTAGATTGCGACTGCAGAAATGTCGTATTTACAAGCACTTGTACGAGCAGCGCATGAACTGGCAAGTCAAGCCCGGTGCCTTGCCGGACCGAGCTTGAAAAGGTGGACATCGCAATGGAACATGGCGTCAGCGACATCGACGCGTTGGTCAGGGAAGAAAAGCGCCTGACCGCCGTGGAGAGCCACAGTGAAGCCTGGGCGGAAGGATTGTCGGCCGGCATCGAGCCCGAAATCATCGCCGAGGCTGCGCTGGAAACCGCCTTCGGCGAGATGCTGCGCGCCAATGGTGAGACCTCAGCGCTGGCCCTGCTCGACCGCATGCGCGAAAAGGTGATCTCCGGCGCCTTCGAGCCGGAACGGCTCAGGCACTAGCCCGCCCGCTTTGGCTGCTTTTGACGGCGACGCGCCGTTTGGGCATCATACCCGCCGCCTAGCCATTAGTCTTTTTCGCAATTCCGGACGGAAACCATTGCACAGTTTCCTGGAATTGCCCTAGCGAGCCCGGAACCATGGAGAGGCAAGGGGTGAGATTTTCGTTGGCAGGCAGGCCGCGCGGGCTGGCTCTTAGCATCTGGATCACTGCTTCCTGCGCCGGACCATTGGCAATCTGCCTCGCCAGCACGCCTTGCTATGCGCTAAGCGAGATCCAGCGCGAGGATTTGCCTTCGCCGGTCACTCCGCCCACCAGTGACGAAACGACCGCTCCGGGGACCACCGTGCCAATGCCGGCCGCGCCCGGCACCAAACCCTCCGACAACAGCCAGCCGGCCGACGAGACGGACAAGAGCGCGCCGGAAGCGCCAACCGGCAGCGGCGGCATCACCAGCCCGCGCTCCGACCCGGATTCGCCGCCGCCGCCCGTCGTCTACGACCTCGACAAGCTTCCCGAGCCGGTCAAACGCATGCACGGCCTGATCATCGAGGCCTGCAAGAGCGGCGATATCGAGAAACTTCGGCCGCTGATCGGCTCGGGCGAATCCATGACGCAGCTTTCGCTCGGCGACATCGAGGGCGACCCGGTCGCTTTCCTCAAGGGACTCTCCGGCGACGGCGACGGCCAGGAGATTCTCGCCATTTTGGAAGAGGTGCTCAGCGCCGGCTATGTCCATGTCGACACCGGCACCCCGCAGGAGCTCTATGTCTGGCCGTATTTCTTCGCGCTGCCGCTCGACAAGCTGGATCCCAGGCAGCGCGTCGAGCTGTTCAAGCTCGTCACCGCAAGCGACTATGACGACATGAAGCAGTTCGGCGCCTATATCTTCTACCGCGTCGGCATCACGCCCGCCGGCCAGTGGCTGTTCTTCGTCGCCGGGGATTGAGCCAGAAGCTCATCCCTTGCCAATTTTGGTCTGCGGCCATATGCGGTTTGCCTCCTCTCGCAGAGCCGGAATCGCATCGGCTCCCACCGTCGGCATTTCGAGAAGAAAATCGACGAGGGCAAGTTCCCGCAGCTGCAGGCACTGTTAATGCAGGGCGCGCTTAAGAAATCCAACGTGGCCTAAGCCGCCAGCGCCTCGGAAAACTCCACCGCCCTGCCCTGGCCGGGCGTGACGATCTCGCCGTCCCACATTACCCGGTTGCCGCGCACGATGGTGCCGACCGGACAGCCGGTGACCTCTTTGCCGTCATAGGGCGTCCAGCCCGCCTTGGAGCCGGCCTGCGCGTTGGTGATGGTCTCGCGGCGCTTCAGGTCTACGACGGTGAAATCGGCGTCGTAGCCGGCGGCGATGCGGCCCTTTCCCGCCATGCCGAAGATGCGCTGCGGACCATGACTGGAGAGATCGACGAAACGCTGCAAAGTGAGCCGGCCGGCGTTGACATGGTCGAGCATGATCGGCACCAGCGTCTGCACGCCCGTCATGCCCGAAGGCGAGGCAGGATAAGGCTTGGCCTTCTCGGCCAGCGTGTGCGGCGCGTGGTCGGACCCCAGCACATCGACGATCCCATGCTCGATGCCGTGCCAGACGCCGTCGCGGTGGCGCGCCGCGCGCACGGGCGGGTTCATCTGGATCAGCGTGCCGAGCCGCGCATAATCGTCAGCTGAGAGCGTCAGGTGATGCGGCGTCGCTTCGCATGTGGCGACGTCCTTGTGCTGCTCGAGGAAAACGATCTCCTCGGCCGTCGAGATGTGCAGCACATGGATGCGGGCGCGCGTCTGTCTCGCGATGCGCACCAGGCGCTCGGTGCAGCGCAGCGCCGCGATCTCGTCGCGCCAGACAGGATGCGACGAGGGATCGCCTTCGACGCGCAGACCGAGCCGCTCGCGCAGACGGAACTCGTCCTCGGAGTGGAAAGCGGCGCGGCGGCGGGTGTTGCGAAGGATGGAGGCGACGCCTTCGTCGTCCTCGACTAGCAGGTCGCCGGTGGACGAGCCCATGAAGACTTTTATGCCGGCAGCTCCTGGCAGCCGCTCGAGCTCGCCGACATCGCCGGCATTGTCGCGCGTGCCGCCAACCCAGAAAGCGAAGTCGCAATGCATGCGGCCGGTGGCGCGCCGCACCTTGTCGGCAAGGGCCGCCTCGCTGGTGGTCAGCGGATTGGTGTTGGGCATCTCGAAGACCGCGGTGACGCCGCCCAGAACCGCGGCGCGAGACCCGGTTTCCAGATCTTCCTTGTGCTCCAGTCCCGGCTCGCGAAAATGCACCTGGCTGTCGACGACGCCGGGCAGGATGTGCAGGCCTGTGCAATCGATCGTCTCGCCGGCCGACGCTTGGCCGAGATCGCCTATCGCGGCAATACGCCCGGCCTTCACGCCGACATCGCGCCGGCCTTCACCGTCATGGTTGACTACCGTGCCGCCTGTCAGGATGAGGTCGAAGGTGGTTGCCATGGACTGGTCCAATCTCTTGCGGGGGGAGTGTGGCCGGCTTACGTAATGACCATCATTTTTGCAAGATCAGGCCGACTTCACGCCCATGCCCTTTGCCCTGCTGAAAGACCGCGCGCTCATTTCCGTGTCAGGCCCGGATGCCGAACATTTTTTGCAAAACATCCTCACCACCGATCTCGATGCGCTCGGCGCCGGCGAGGCAAAGCCTGGCGCGCTGCTTTCGCCGCAAGGCAAGATCCTGTTCGATTTTCTCATCTCTCGCGTCGGCGAGAACGGCTTCCGGCTGGAATGCCGGACCGACATAGCCGATGACTTCGTGCGCCGGCTGATGCTTTACCGGCTGAGGGCAAAGGCCGAGATTGCCAAGCAGGATCAGGCGCTTGTCACGGTTGCATGGGGCGATGATTCAACCGCCTCACTTGCCGACTCAACTTCGCTCGCCGACATCCGCTTCCGCGAGGTGGAGGTCAGGCGCACCTATGACCGCGCAACACAGGACGACGGTGATGCCGGCGCATGGCAGGCCCTGCGTATCGCCAACGGCATCGCCGAAAGCGGCAGCGACTACCAGCTCGGTGACGCTTTCCCACATGACGTTCTGCTCGACGAGTCCGGCGGCGTCGGCTTCAAGAAAGGCTGCTATGTCGGCCAGGAAGTCGTCTCGCGCATGCAGCATCGCGGCACCGCGCGACGCCGCGTGCTGATCGCCACAGCCGGGGGTTCCCTGCCTGCGCCCGGTACCGAGCTCACCGTCGCCGGCCGGCCGGTCGGCACGCTGGGTTCGGCAAGCGGCGGACGCGGCCTCGCCATCGCCCGCATCGACCGCGTCAAGGCAGCGCTCGATGCCCGCGACCCGATCATGGCCGGCGATGTCCAGGTGACGCTCGCCATCCCGAGCTGCGCGAAATTCTCCTTCCCGCAAGACACCGTCAGCGCGGAGGAGGCC
Source organism: Mesorhizobium sp. WSM3873 (assembly GCF_001672445.1). Taxonomy (NCBI): domain Bacteria; kingdom Pseudomonadati; phylum Pseudomonadota; class Alphaproteobacteria; order Hyphomicrobiales; family Phyllobacteriaceae; genus Mesorhizobium; species Mesorhizobium sp. WSM3873. The sequence continues at coordinate 38,399 of NZ_LYTM01000023.1, forward strand.
TGATGGCGGCCGACAGGGCGGGAGCGCCGCCGCGCGCCTGGCAGCGCATGCTGTCCGGCCGGCGGCTCGACCTGCTCGACCCCTCGCCGCTCGACATCGAGATCGCCGACATCGCGCATGGCCTCGCCCGCGTCGCCCGCTGGAACGGCCAGACCAGCGGCGAGCACGCGTTTTCGGTGGCTCAGCATTCGCTGCTGGTCGAGGCACTCTATGGTGAGCTGGTGCCGGCCGCCTCCGCCGAGGCGCGGCTCGCCGCGCTGCTGCACGACGCGCCCGAATATGTCATCGGCGACATGATCTCGCCCTTCAAATCGGTGATGGGCGGCTCCTACAAGGACTGCGAGCTCAGGCTGCAGCGCGCCATCCATCAACGTTTCTCGCTGCCGGCCGAGCTCGGCGCCACCTTGCGCAAGGACATCAAGCGCGCCGACCAGATCGCCGCCTATTACGAGGCGACGCTGCTTGCCGGCTTCTCGACCGCGGAGGCGACGGAATATTTCGGCCGGCCGCGCAGCTTTTCCGCCGACCATTTCGACTTCACCCCACGCTCGGTGACCTGGGCGCAGGCGGCATTTCTGAAACGATTCGCGGCGCTGGAAGCTAAACGCCAGCCTTTTCTTGCTGCCAATTCCGTCAAATAAAAGAACGCTAAATTAACCGGCGGCCACGACAGTAAACTGTTCAGTCACGGTCGGCAGGCGCGCTCATGCCCGTTGCTCATGTCAAGGCTGGTTCGGCCGCAGTCAGGCGGAAGGCAACCGGTATTGGCCCGGTTCGACGAATAGCGGAGGAGCTTCGCGCACAAAACGAACGGTTTTCGGCCGCCGTCGAGAACATGTCGCATGGCCTGTGCATGTTCGACGCCGACGAGCGCATGATCATCTGCAACCGAAACTATATCGACCTCTTCCGCCTCGACGCCAAAGTCACGAAGCCCGGCATTCGCTTCTTCGACATCTTGCAGCACAGCGTCGAAATCGGCATCGCCTCGCAAACCGCCGAGCAGCTCTACGCCGTCCGCAAACCCTATATCGACGGCGCCAAACCCTCGACTTATGAGGAGAGGCTGGCGGACGGGCGCATCATCGTCATCTCGCATCGGCCGCTGGCCTCCGGCGGCTGGGTGTCGATCTACGAGGACGTGACCGTGCAGCGGCGCGCCGAAGAGGAACTGAAGGAGCAGCATCGCCGCTTCGACGCCGCTTTGGCCAACATGTCGCAAGGCCTGCTGATGTATGACGCCGACGGCAAGCTGATCGTGCGCAATCAGCGCTTTCTGGATCTCTACAAAGTCGCCGCGGCAGATTTCCCCTTTGGTACGACACACCGCGACGCGCTCAAACGACTGCTGGAACTCGGCATCTACACCAAGATCGACGTCGACAGCGAAGTCACCAGGACCGAAGCCTGCCTGCGAGCAGGGAAAATGCAGTCGGCTTACCGCTATCTTGCCGACGGCAGGACTTTTCTGGTGGTCCGGCAGCCGATGAGCGGCGGCGGCTGGGTCGTGACCTTCGACGATGTTACCGAGCGTCGCCGCGCCGAAGAGCGCATGACGCATCTTGCGCATCACGACACGCTGACCAACCTGCCGAACCGCTCGATGTTCCGCGAGCGCCTGGACCAGGCATTGAGCGAGGCCAAGGCCACGCCGGTGGCGATCTTCTCGCTCGACCTCGACCGCTTCAAGGCCGTCAACGATACGTTCGGGCATCCGGCCGGCGACTGGCTGCTGAAAAGGGTGGCCGAGCGCCTGCAGCGCTGCCTGCGCAGCGACAAGGACGTGGTGGCGCGTTTCGGCGGCGACGAATTCGCCATCATTCAATCCAATATCAGAAACGCGGTCGACGCCGAAAAGCTGGCCAAGCGCATTATCGAGGTGATCGGCAAGCCTTATCGCGACAAGGGCCGCGAAATGCATGTCGGGGTGAGCCTCGGCATCGCGCTTTATCCCAGCGACGGGCAGGATGCGGATACGCTGCTCACCAATGCCGACATGGCGCTCTACCGGGGCAAGAGCGAGGGGCGCAACATCTACCGTTTCTTCGAGCCGGGCATGGATGCCATGGTGCGGGAGCGCCTGGCGCTCGAGGCCGACCTCGAAGCTGCACTCCCGAGGCGCGAGTTCGAACTGGATTTCCAGCCGATTCTCGACATCGCCTCCGGTGAGATCGTCGGCGCTGAAGCGCTGATGCGCTGGCGCTCGCCGTCGCGCGGGCTGGTGCCGCCGCAAGACTTCATCGCCGCGGCCGAAGAAACCGGGCTGATCGTGCAACTCGGCGACTGGGCGCTGCGCAAGGCCTGCGGCGTGGCGGCGGGCTGGCCGCAGGACGTGCGCATGGCGGTCAACGTCTCGGCGGCCCAGATCAAGAGCGGCGGCTTCGCCCGCAGCGTGATTGCGGCGCTCGCCTTTTCCGGCCTGCCAGCAAGCCGGCTGGAACTCGAAATCACCGAAACGGTGATGATGGACGAGAGCGACAGCGTGCTGAGGACGCTCGGGCAATTGCGCGGGCTCGGCGTGCGCATCGCGCTCGACGATTTCGGCACCGGCTATTCTTCGCTCGGTTATCTGCGGCGCTTCCCGGTCGACAAGATCAAGATTGACCGCTCCTTCATCCACGATCTCGACAAGCGCGACACGGCGGCGATCGTGCGCACGGTTATCGGGCTCGGCGCCGAGCTCGGCATCACCGTCACCGCCGAAGGCGTCGAGGCCGAAGCGCAGCTCGACATGCTGCGCAAGGCCGGCTGCGGCGAGGCGCAAGGTTTTCTGATCGGCGCGCCGGCCAGGGCCTCGGAGATGAGCCGCCTGCTGCGCTCGCAGGAAAAGCTTCGCCGATCCGGTTGATGCCGGGCACCGGTCAGCGCAGCGTCTCGAAATATTTCTCGTGGAAGATCACATAGCCGGGTTCTACCACTTTGAGATGCCGCGCGATCAGCCGATGAAAAGCCGGCAATTGATGGAACGGCACACCCGGATAGGCGTGGTGCTCGGCATGGTAGGGCATGTTCCAGGCGAGCTTGCGCACGAACCAGTTGGTCAGCGTCGTCCTGGTGTTTTCCAGCATATTGGCGACGAAGGGGCAGCGGCCATGCTCGGCCAGCAGATAAAGCCTGAGAAAGGGCTGCCCGAGCAGCGCCGGTACGAGCCAGACGTAGAGGATCACGGTCGCCTCGAGCCAGATCGCAAGCGTCAGCACGACGAGGTAGAAGGCGATCATCGCCCGCGCTTCGGCCTGGACTTTCGGCAAGCCTTTCGACGGCACATAGCTGTCCCGGCAGCGGCCGCTGGCATTTCTGTAGAGCGTCTTGAAATGACCCCACCACACCGGCAGGCCAGAGACATGGACGATGTACTGTCGCAAGGTCTCGGGCTTCGGGAAAGCCAGCTCCGGATCGTTCTGCGGGTCCTGAGTGAAGCGATGATGGGCGAAATGGAAATAGCGGAACCAGTCGGCGGGCAGCGCGATCGCCAGGCTGCAGAGCCGCGCGACGGCATCGTTCAGCCACTGCGTCTCGAAGGCCGTCCTGTGCACGGTCTCATGCAGCAGCGTGAACAGGAACACGATCAGGATGCCCTGCGGCAGCATCAGAACCGGCCAGTACGGCACCTTGGCCGCGATCAGCGCGCCGAGAGCGACAATGGCGCCGAGATGAACGGCGAATTGGATGATGCCCGGCAGATCGGACTTGCCGGTCAGCCGGCTGCGCTCCTCATGGGTCAGCGAGGCGATGACGTCGCGGTGGTCGATGGTGTGGTCGATGGCGCTCATGAGGCTACCGTACTGCAGAAAGAAAGCTTTCGAAAAACGAGGAATTCTGCAAGATAGATAAGCTCAGCTTATCTTTTCGGGTCGCCATGGTCGCACTTCCCTCCCTGCGCGGACTTCAAGCCTTCGAGGCGGCGGCGCGCAGCGGCAGCTTTGCCGCAGCGGCGGAAGAGCTGTCGATTTCGGCGGCGGCGGTCAGCCAGCTCATCCGCACCGTGGAAGAACAGATGGGCCGCAAGTTGTTCCACCGCGTCAACCGGCGCGTCGTGCTCACCGAAGCCGGCGTCGAGATGTTGCCGAGGCTTACCATGGCCTTCCAGGAAATCGGCAGCGTCGCGCGGGATGTAGGCGGCGATGCGTTCCGGCCGAGGCTCGTCATCTCGGTGCCGCCTTCGATGGCGATGGGCTGGCTTTCCGAACGCCTCGCCGGCTTTGTCGCCAGCCACGGCGCCGCGGATATTTCGCTGAGAGGCGAGGACGACCCTGTGCCGTTCGACCATGAGATGGTCGACATCCGGCTATCCTACGGCCCGCACTATCGCGAGCACCCGACCGGGGCGATCGCCCGGGATGCGGTCTATCCGGTCTGCGCGCCCAGCCTTGCCGGCGCAGCCAAGCCGGAAACTCTCGCCGGCTTGCCGTTGATCCACACCGATTGGGGTCCGACCGGTGCCGCCTTTCCGTCCTGGCGCAACTGGCTCGAGGCGGCGGGCATCGCGCCGGGCCGGTCGGCCCAGCGCGGGCTTTCGGCCAACTCGTCGCGGGCCGCACTCGATCTCGCCATGTCGGGATTGGGCGTGGCGCTGGCGCAAGGCATCTACTGCGCTCGAGCGCTGGAAGACGGCAGCCTGGTCCGGCCGGTTGCCCGAGCGCTGGAATTGCGCCAGCCTTATTGCCTGACGATCCCTGAACGCAGCGCAAGGCGCGATGTGGTGGCGGCGTTTCGCGAGTGGCTGATCGCGGAATGCGTGCGCGCAGTCAGCTCGCCGGCGCTCGGTGCCTAGCAGTCAGAGATGCCCGGCCAGGGCCGCGACCATGTCCTTGCTGGTGGCTACCGGAACGATCTCGAACTCCACCAGATCGGCCCATTCGATGACCCAACGCTGCAGCAGCGTGACGTCATCGGCTTCGACCAGCAGGAAACAGCGGCTCATGTCGCCTGCGATCCAGCTATGGTGAACGACAAGCGCGTCCGGTTTCAGCCGGCCCCGATCGCGGAAACGCCGGTAGATTTCCTTGCGGTCGCAGCCGCGAAAATCCTCGATCACCAAAAACAGCATCTTGCCCCCATTCAGTTGATTGTCTTAGCCGTATTCAGCGACGCCAGGTGATCCCGTCCGGATGCAAAATGCTTTAGCGACCAGTGCGCTCCAGCCGCTCCAGGAACCATTGCGTAAGCCGCACCCAGAGCTCGTCCTTCTCGCCGGAATCCTCCCAGCCATGGTCGAGATTGGGGTTATCGTTGACCTCGATGACGAAGACGCCGTCCTTGGTTTCCTTGAGGTCGACGCCGTAGAGCCCGTCGCCGATGCAGCGCGCCGCCTTGACCGCCGTCTCGACCACGTGCGGCGGCGTCTGCTTCAGCGTGAAGGTCTTGATGCCGCCCTGATCGGGCTTGCCGTTGGCCTTGTGGTTGACGATCTGCCAGTGTTTTTTGGCCATCAGGTAATGCACGGCAAACAGCGGTTGGCCGCCGAGCACGCCGACGCGCCAATCATATTCCGTGGGGATGAATTTCTGCGCGATGAGGAGGTCGGAATCCTCCAGCCACTCGGTCGCCAGCTTTGTCAGATCGGCAAGGTTCTCGCATTTCTTGACCCCGCGCGAGAAGGATGAGTCCGGGATTTTCAGCACCAGCGGAAAGCCCAGCGTCTGGGCGGCGAGCTCCAGATCGGAGGTGCCGGCAATCATCACCGTCGGCGGCACCGGCACCTTGTTGTAGGTCATCAGCTCGTTGAGATAGACCTTGTTGGTGCAGCGGATCATGGACAGCGGGTCGTCGATCACCGGCATGCCCTCCTGCTGGGCGCGGCGCGCGAAGCGGTAGGTGTGGTTGGAGATGGATGTCGTCTCGCGGATGAACAGCGCGTCGTAATTGGCGAGCTTGGCCAAATCCTTCCTGGTGATCGGCTCGACCTCGACGCCCATCTTCTCGGCGATCCTCGCCCAGTAGCGCAGCGACGAAATCTCCGAAGGCGGCAATTCCTCATGCGGATCGACGAGCGTCGCGAACGTGTAGCGCGCCGGCGTGCGCCCCTTGGTGTCGCGCCACTCGCGGTTGGTGTAGGTCTCCAGGCACTGCAGGAAGACTCCTTCTTGCTCCTCGCTCATGCGCGCGAGCGGCAGGAAGCCGATCTTGCGGATCGAAGCCCATTCGGCGCTGTCCTTGATGTGGACCTCGAGCGCCGGCGCGCGAAACCAGTCGAACAAGAGCTTGGTGAACCGGTCCCAAACTTTTGAGGGCCCGATGCCGAAAAAGACGGCGACCTTCGTCGGAAAGGTTCCGTCGAGATCCTTGCGGCATTTATTGAGCGCGAGCTCGAGTTCCGGCAACGCATGCTCATAGAGCTTGCGCTCCGACAGATCGATCATGGTCTCGACGGTCGGGATCACTTTGTGGCCGCGCGATCCGGCGAGCAGCGAGGCATAGTAGCCGCGACTCTGATAGCCGTAGTTGTTCGACAGGTTGATCACCTTCGGCCGCTGGCCGCGAAACAGCGCCGGATGCGCGAGATAGTCGCGGTTGGTGATGATCTTGTGCGGCGTCGCCACCTGGTCGAGATCGTTCTGCCTGCCTGTTAGGATGACCCAGGTCATTGTGTCAGCGTTTTCCCAGGTTGATGGCGGCGCGCAACCCGTCGCGGCCGAACTGAGCCATGTTCATGAAGATGCCATAGGGCACGGGAATGTTGGCGGCGTCGAGGATGGTTTCCTGCCTTTCGTCTTCGACCCAAGGATCGTGGATGAGGATATGGTCGCCGTCGTCGCCGATGGCCAGCACCCAATGCGGCACCTTCTTGCCGAACATCAGGAAGCCGCTGATCAGCACCAGCACCAGCTTGCCCTCGGCAAGGGCGGCGCGGATGTCGTCGATGCCGAAAGGACGGTAATTCACCGGGATGCCGTAAAGTTCCGCGCGCCGGCGGAAGTCGACCTGGGCGAGCTCCATCACCCGGCGCTTGTCCTCGCTGCGCACCGACTGCAGGAACAGCGCGCCGTGAAAGGATACGAAGATCTCGGCGGCAAGCCCGCTTTCATAGCCGGCCACGGCCAGGCCGAAAGGCTCGCAGCCGCCCGGCCCCGACATCATGAATACCGTGGTCGCCTCGCGCCACAGGCGTATTTCCATGATCGGATCGGGCACGAAGCCGGAATCGAAGTTGGCCATCGCCATCATCAGGCAGCACGGACCGCAGGTGAACTCGCAGGTCTGCTGGTAAAACGGCACCCCGGTGCTGGTCGGGACATCGCCGCGCAGCGTCTTTTCGTAACGCAGCGCGGTGGCGCCGTCCTCGTAATAGTCGGGCTCGCGGCCGATCTTTCGGTAGCCTGCCTGCTCGTAGATGCCGATGGCGCGCTGATTGTCCTCGCGAACCTCGAGCCGCAGCATCATGCGATCGTGTTCATAAGCCGCCTCTTCGGCCGCGGCCAGCAATTGGCGGCCGATGCCGAGATTGGCGAAGAAGGGACCGACGGCGATGGAATAGAGCCGGGCCACGCCGCTGCCCTTGCGAAACAAGACCACCGCGTAGCCGGCGACATGGCCGTCATTCTCGGCCACCAGCATCTCGGCGGTCTCACGCTCGATCAGTTGGCGAAAGGAGCGGCGCGACAGGCGATCGCTTGAGAAGACAGCCTTCTCGATGGCGGCGAGGTCATCGACGTCCGACGCGCGGGCCTTGCGGATCTCGGCAGGCATGCGGGGTTTGGGAGAACCTCGATTGGATTAAAGGAAACGGCCCCGGTCAAAAGCAGCACCCCGGCCGAAGCGCCGGTCTTCATCAAGCGCTATCGCTCCTTGATTAGGGCCGAATTGTGACAGGTTCCGCGGCGGCAGAAAAGCACCACGGCTTTGAACCGAACCACTAATTCGAAACAGCGTAGGCCGTTGAAAACAGCCGCCTCCTCAGCTCGAAACACCGGCCAGAAGCTGGCCATAGGCGCTCTTGGCGACCTCCGACAGACGCTCCGGCGGCAATGTGCCGACGACGGCGCAGCCATAGCCCTTGTCTAGCCAATACACCGCTTCCGGACCGTCAGCCTCGGCCGTATAGGTTCCCTTGGTGGTCTGCGATGATTCGGCGGTGACGAAGAGCGAGATGCGCTCGCCCTTGGCGTCCTCGTAAAGCAACATCGCGGCCTTGCCACGCTCGCCCGCCGGCAACAGCCGGCCGCCGACGAGTGCGAAGCCCTCGGCCGCGAGATCGGGCGCCACCAGCTTCAGCCCTACCCGGTTGGACAGCCAGGTCTGCAGATGGTCCTTGTCGCTTGCCGGCACCTCGACCGCGTGACGCTTCTCCGCGGCGTAGACGAGATGGGCGGCGATCGCCTGCTCCGCGAGTTGGTCGTCGCTCTCACCGTTTCGGCCAATGCCGTCGATGCCGGCGAGATAGCCACCGAACCCGCCGACCATCAGCACGGCTGCCGCCGCCGCCGAAAGCCACCAGCGCGAGCGCCAGGCAGGCGTCCGCGCCGGCGCTTCGCCAAGCACCGCGTGCCGTAGCCTTGCCGGCACCGGTTCGTCCATCACGTCGGCCAGGGCGGCGCGGAGCGTCGCACGGTCGGCTATGTAACGGGCGCTCTTCGCCTTCATTTCGGGATTGGCTTCGAGCCAGGCGTCATAGGCCATGCGCTCCTCGCCCGGCAGTTCGCCATCGAGGGCCATGTGGATATCGCGTTCGGTGAAATCGCGCCGGGTCATCGCTCGACGATCCTTATCGAGCGGCGGCGCGAGGAGTCGTCCAGCAGGCCGCGCAGTTCCTCGCGGCCACGCGCGATGCGCGACATCAGCGTGCCGGCCGGCACGCCCAGGATGTTGGCGGCCTCGGCATAGGAAAAGCCTTCGATAGCGACCATGACCAATGCCGCGCGGCGATCGGGGCCGATCGCCTGCAGGGCATCCATGATCTCGCGCGAGGCTATGCTTTCGACCTGATCGGCGGGCGCGGCCTGGGCCTCGCCGGCTTCCAGAGGCAACATTGCCGCCTCGCCTCGCCGGTTAACCTTGCGCATCTGGTCGATGAACAGATGATGCATGATCGTAAACAGCCACCTCCTGGGGCTTTCTCCAGTTTGCCAGTTGTCGAGCCGCACAAGCGCCCGCTCGAGGCAGTCCTGGACGAGATCGTCGGCGGAATCGCGGTCGCGCAGCAACGAGCGCGCGTAGCGGCGCAGACGCGGTATCTCGCTCAGGATCGCTGCCTTCTTGTCGTCCATGACCGCTTGTTTCGTGGTCGTCTTCCATTCGATTGAACGCGCCTTCCCGGCGCGGCGCAAGCAGCCAGCACGAAGCGGACCACCCGCTCCGGTACCCAAGCACCTGAATAACGCCGGCGGATGCCGGTTTATTCCCGGCGCGAGCGGAGGCGGAACCAAGGTTGAATACCGGTTCTGGCCATTGTATATTCCTCATTGAATATCTTGCATATTCATGTTAGAATATACGCCGGAGGAATTCGACAATGTCTTTGTATATCCGCGATGACGAGGTTGACGCGCTGGCTCGTCAGTTGCAGTCCGCGATCAAGGCGCCCACGAAGACTGAAGCCGTGCGGATCGCGCTCAAGCGTGAGCTCGAACGGGCACATGCCGTCCTCCCACTAAGCGAGCGCATTAGAAAGTATCAGGACGCAGCGAGGGCGCTCGGTCCGGACGACCTGGACTTCGACATGAAGAAATTCATGGACGAAGGATGGGATGACCTCTGATGTTTCTCGATGCTTCCGCTATCATCGCTATCATATCGGAAGAGCCGGGTGCGAACCGCCTTCTTAGGAAAATGGAAGCCGCCGAGAAGCTTTATTTCTCGCCGAGTTCCGCATTCGAGGCGATTGTTGGGATAGCTCGCAGGAAATCCGTAGCGGAAAACGGCGACCAGCTTCCGACGCCACCCGCCCTGATCGAACGATGTCAAATGATCGTCTTGGGTTTCCTGGCCGAACTCAAGGCCGTTGAGGTCCCGCTGGACACGCGGATCCGAGAACTCGCTGTAAGGGCCGCGCAAGATTATGGTCGATATGTGGGCCACCCAGCCAAACTGAATTTCGGCGACTGCTTCAGCTACGCATGCGCCAAAGCCTATCGCGTACCTCTGCTCTACAAAGGCAACGACTTCTCGCAGACCGATCTGGCCTGACCTTTATTCGGCTCCTAACCTCGCCGCCCTTGTCAGCAGACGCTGATAGAAAAGTCCGATGCCGATCAGCACGGCGCCCAGACCGATGAAGGAGAGCGCGCGCAGCACGCCTTCCAGCTCCGACATGTCGAAGAGGAAGACCTTCAGCACGGCGACCGCTATGAGCACGGCCGAGGCGATGCGCAGCACCTGCGACCTCAGCCAGACGCCGGCGGTCAGCAGCGCCACGCCGATGACCAGCCAGAGCGCCGAATAGGTATAGGTCTCAAGCTGGCCGAGGCCGCTCCACAGGCCGATGAACTCGCCCTTGAACAGGCGCCGGACCGACAGCGTGGCGTAGGCGAAGGCGAGCAGCGAAGCGACCAGCGCCAGCATCGCGGCATACCATCTCGGGCGCCTCTCGCGAACATAAAGCGCCAATGCTCCTGCTGCGACCGCCGGCAGCAGATAGGCGAGTAACAACAGGTTGAAGAACGGGACGGCGCCGGTCGATTCATCCGTCAGCAGCGGGTTCAGCACCACGAAATGCCGGATGGCGATGAAGGCGACCGAGAGCACGCCGGCGGCCATCGAGCCATAGCGCAGCACCGGGCTCGGCGAGCGCAGGTCGATGGCGACCAGTATGGCGCCGGCGCCGAGCGCGATCAGCGTGTAGATCGCCTGCTCGGCAAGGGTGACGGGGCCGGTGTCGATGACGCCGCCATGCATGGCATGGCGCACCAGCATCGCAATCGTGAGCAGGCCGAACAGCGCCGAGGCCGCTTCCATGGCAAGACGCGGCCGTCCGTTGGTGGTGCGCGCGAGTTGCCAGGCGGCGAAGCCGAAGGCGAGCGCCGGAACGCCATAGCCCGGCAAGAGCCAATTGAAGACCGGCGTCGTCGACAGTGCCGCCGCGCCGACGATGATCGGATCGAAGGCGACGCGACCAAGCACGGCGACAGCCGCGCCGACCGCGATCCAGCCCAGCACCGGGAAGCTGCGCCAGCGCGTCGCGAGCGCCGGCACGACGGCGGCGGCGCCGAGCAGCACCGTCGTCCAGCCGGAGCCGAAGGCCATGTGCAGCATCAACAAGCCTGCGACGCCGCCGCCGCCGAGCGCGAAGGAGACGGCGGGGCCGCCGCGGAGCGGCGGTTCCTCGGCGCGCGCGATCCACTCGCCGCCGGCGGCAAAGACGAGCACCAGAAGCAGGGCCGGCAGCGCGTAGCCAAAATCGCGGTCGATGTCGCCGAAGGTGAGCCAGAGCGCGGTGAGCACGACCAGCGGCACAATGACACCCCATGCCGCCCATGACGCGGCGCGGATGGGCGCAGCAGCCGCAAAGCGGCGCGCGGCCCAGAACCCGGCTGCGATGAAGACCAGGGCAAGCGCGATGCCGAGGCGGAAGGTCAGCGTGTCGGATGCCGCCAGCGGCTCGGCGCCCAGGCCGACATCCAGCGCATCGGCGCCGATGGTGGCGGGCGGGATGATGCCGAGATAGATCAGCGCGGTCGCCAGGCCGGCGGCGAAGAGGAGCGGCAAGGCGCGCGGCCGGTAGAGCGCCACTGCCAGCAGCGCGGCGAGCAGCACCGCGCCGTGCGAGGCATAACCCGCCTTGGCAAACACCGGATCGACCGACAGCCCGAGCGCGGTCAGCGCAACGAAGAAGCCGGGCGCGATCGATGGCCAGTCGAAGCCGGGCTCCGCGTCGTCGCGGCCAGCAGTCAAGAAATCGGCTAGCCAGACGAAGGCGAGCACGGCAAGCGAGGCCAGGCTGATGAACAGCACCGTCGAGAGATTCACCTCCGGTGCATTGGTCATGTAGACGATGGTCCAGATGCCGGTGCCGGCGAAGGCTGCCGCGACAAGCGCCTTCCAATCGCGGATGCGGGCGATAGCCGCCGTGGCGGCAAGCACGATCGCCAGGTAGACGAACAGCGCCCACGGGTTCGGCGCCTCCGAGGCGACGAGGGCCGGCGTCACCATGGCACCGACGAGGCCGATGCCGGCCAGCGCCAGGCCGTGGACCAGCGAGACGGCAATGGTGGCGACGCCGATCGCGCCGAGCAGCGTGAAGGCGAGCGCGGGGCCGATAAAGCCGTAGATGCCATAGGCTGCATAGACGGTGCCGAACAGGATGAAGGCGCCGGCGCCCGTCAGAATCGCCGGGATGTAGGCGCCGGCAGCTCCCTGCACCGGCACCCGGAAGCCGGTGCGGCGGATGAACTCGGCGCCGGCAAGCAGCACAAGGCCGAGAACGCCGGCCATGGTCAGTCGCACGCCGGGGCCGAAAATGCCGGCCTCGATCGTGTAGCGGATCAGGAACAGGCCACCCAGCGCCAGCGCGATGCCGCCGACCCAGACCGCCCAACGCGTGCCGAGGGCCGTCTCGACATCGCGGGCGGCCCTTGTAGGTACTGCCGCTTCGGCCGGCGCGGCAGGTTGCGTCAATTGTCCCTCTCCGACGGGTTCGGACGGAGTCCCCTCGCCCGCTTGGGCTGGCGCTTCGGCTTTTGGCTCGTCGGGCGTCGCGGCAGCTGTGGCCTGCGGGGCTGCTTCACCTGCCGGCGGCGTGGCGGCTGCGGGAGCTTCACTTCCAGCAGCTCCGCCCGCGGCCTCGCCAGTTCGGGGCGCGGGCTGCGGGACACCCGAAAGCACCAGGCTGCGCAGCGCGCCAAGCTCGCGCTCGATCAGGCCGATGCGCGTCTGCTGGCGTGAAATGATAACGAATAGAGCGATGACGGCGGCAATGGCGATCAGGCCGAAAAACATGGCGGTTTCCCCTCAAAACCGTGCCAGTCTTGGCCGACAAATGCGGCGATGAGACGGCTACCCAATCAGCGCCCTGCCGGCCTGCAAGATCGAGCATGTTTCGGCGCCGATTGCCAGCGACCGCAGGCTTTATCCAACGGCGATACGTCGAAGCGGCTGAGGCTCGGGCCGCAAATTGCCGGCCGCTCGCCGCGGACCACTCGTGCTATCCTCGAACGCTAGCGGGAATTAACAAGAGGATGACCGATGCCGCAACGAAGCGCGGGCCTGCTGATCTTCAAGCAAACCGCCGGTGTGTTCGAGTTCCTGCTGATCCATCCCGGCGGACCGTTCTGGGCAAGGAAAGATGAAGGGGCCTGGTCGATCCCGAAGGGGCTGATCGACGATGGCGAGGACGATCTCGTGGCCGCTCGGCGTGAGGCCGAGGAGGAGCTAGGCGTCGCGATCGACGGCGATTTCCAGCCAGTCGGCAGCTACAAGCAGCCGGGCGGTAAAATCGTGATCGCCTGGAGCGTCGAAGCGGACATCGATGTGAATGCCGTCAGGAGCAACATGTTCACCATGGAATGGCCGCCAAGGTCGGGCGCCATGAAGGAATTTCCCGAAGTGGACAAAGCCGGCTGGTTCTCGCTCCCAGAGGCAGGTCTCAAGATCCTGAAAGGCCAGCGTCCCATCCTCGACGATTTTCTGGAGCGACGGCGAGCCGACTAGATCCTCGCCTTATTCGCCGGCAATCACCTTCACCGCCGCCTGATGCCGGCGCAGAGCCGCGAGAAAGCCGGCGCGGGCGTCGGGCGGCTCGAGGCCGCGCGGCTCATAGACGTGGCGAGTGAAGAAGAAGCCGGTCAGCCGGAAGGCGTCCTCGAGCGCCGCGGCATCGGCGCGCACGCCGGTGCCGCGCTGCAGGAAGGCGGGCAGCGCCAGCATCTTGTCGTGCCAAGCCGCGCCCGCAGCGCGCGAGACGGCGCGTCCGGATTTCGGCGAGACATAGGCGAGATCCTGCCGTGATCCGGTCGCCGCGCACTGGCTGAGGTCGAGGCCGAAGCCGAGTTCATCCAGGATCAGCAATTCGAAGCGCGCCACCAACTCGCCCGCGGCATCGGCATCGCCCAGATGGGAGATCATCACCGCAAGAGCCTCGTAGAGGCCGCCATGGGCATCGCGTTCGGGCAGAAGCCTGAGATGCGCGGCCATGGTCTGCAGGCCGTAGACGGCGACTGCGCTGTCCATCAGCCGGGCGGCGTTCATCTCGATCGCCTCGGCCTGGAAGATGCCGAGATGCTCGTCGAGACGTGCCCGCCACAAAAGGTCGACGCGATTGCCGGGCTGCAGCACCGGCTGCTGCTTGCGCGAGCGGCCGCCCCGCACCAGGCCGAGATGCCGGCCATGGGCGCGCGTCATCACCTCGAGGATGGCGCTGGTTTCGCCATGCTTGCGGGTGCCGAGAATGATTCCCTCGTCGCGCCATTCCATACGTCGAGCTTTTCACCTGTTGGGCGGCGAAATCAAGATTGCCGCCCGTAACCCAAAATCTGTCCGACAGTGATGGCAGGCAACATCCGCCGCTGCCGCCGCGGCGGCAATATCGGAAAATTCTCAGAAACCGTTCGGGATTTTTCGGCCGTGCCAACGCCAAATATCGGCGCGTTGACCGGGTGAACCGGCGCAGACCGCCGAGCGGCTCGGCTGGCTATTTCCCGAAGCGTCGACCTCTCGGGCAGGCGACCACTCGCTACAATGGCCCGATGAGAGGACCGTTATGAGCTCCTTCCTGGGCGTGGTGCGCGGGCACCAGCTGACCATCTTCTTTTCGCTGGCGCTCGGCCTGACGTGGCTGGCGTTCATTCCATTCTATCTGTCGCATGGCCAGAGCATTCCCTGGTTCACCTTCGGACCGGCAATCTCAGGCTTCACCGTCGCGGCACTTGCCGGCGGCTGGGGCTCGGTGAAGACCATCCTCGCCTCGATGGTGAAATGGCGCGTTCGCCCGATCTGGTATTTGGTGGCGGTCGGCCTGCCGTTCGGGACGCAGCTCGCCTCGATCCTGATCAATCCGTTCCTCGCTTCGGCGGAGCCGTCGTGGGGGAACATTCCGGCCTTCTCCGAGGTGGCGCCCATGATCGCGCTCTATGCCGTATTCAGCGGTCCGCTGGGCGAGGAGCCCGGCTGGCGCGGCTTTGCGACCCCGCATCTTCTTGGCCGTCGCCCAGCACTCGCCGGCAGCCTGATCCTCGGCGTGATATGGGCAATCTGGCACTTGCCGCTCGGCCTGCTTGGCGATCTCAGCCTCTACAGCACGATCAACGTGGTGCTGGCCGGGATCGTCTTCACCTGGCTTTACCAGAACACGGGCAGCGTATTGCTGGCCATCCTGATGCATGTCTCACACCAGAACAGCGTACGCTTCCTCGCCAAGGTGTTCGTCGACGGCGACTATATCCAGCAGCAATGGCTCGGCGTCGCGATCTGGGCGGTCATCGCGGTCGCGATCGTTGCCTATTACGGCACGGAAAGCTTTGTACGGCGGCCTGCGAAGCGACTTGCCACTGCATGGATACTCGACCGGTGAGGGCGCCTGCTCGGCGCCGTCATCCCCATTTGCGATGATCGGCGAGCACTTCTTCGATCACCCGGCGCTGCCTCCCGACCTCGGCCTGGTTGGCGTCGTGACCGGCAACGGTGATGAGCGCCTTCCACAGCGTCCAGCCGCGTCCGCGCGCCCAGGTCGCGTCATCGACGGCGATGCGCGCGCGGAATGCCTCGCGGCTCTCGCCCTCGAACAGCGTCCAGGCAATCGCCAGATCGCAGGAGGGATCGCCGACGCCCGACGTGCCGAAGTCAATGACAGCGCTCAGACGGCCGTCCTCGACCAGCAGATTGCCTGAGGCGACATCGCCGTGGAACCAGACGGGCGAGCCGTGCCAGCCGGCAGCAAGCGCCGCCTTCCAGACGGCAGTGGCGGCTTGCGTATCGATCCGGCCTTCAAGCGCAGCGATGGCCTGTCTCGCCTCGTCGTCATAGACGGCCAGCGGGCCGCCGCGATAAAAATTGTGCTGGCCAGGTGCCGGCCCCGCGGTCGGATCAATCCGTTTCAGGGCTACGAGGAACTCAGCCAGCGAGACCGCGAACGCGCGAAGGTCGGCGATGTGACCGGCTTTCGCCGTCTCACCTTCGATCCAGCGGTAGACGGACCAGTGCCAGGGATAGCCCGCCGCCGGCTCGCCCATGGCGAGCGGCTCGGGAATCGGCAGCGGCAGAAGCGGCGCAAGCTTGCGCAGCCAGCGATGCTCCTTCTCGACCTGCAGCGCATAGGGAGCAGCACTTGGCAGCCTGACCGCCATCGCGTCGCCGAGATGGAAGGTGCGGTTGTCCCAGCCGCCGAACGCGACCGGCTTCACAGGCAGATGCCGCCATTCGGGAAACTGCGCGTCGACGAGCCGGCGCACGAGAGCGGTGTCGATATCCATCTTCGGGCTGTGCATGTCGTTATCCCAAAACCGCGTCGCCTTTGGGCGACATGGATCAGTTGGGAAACTCCAATCCCATCTCCCGATAGCGCTCCGGGTCGTCGCCCCAGTTCTCGCGCACCTTGACGAACAGGAAGAGATGCACCTTCTGCTCGAGGATCTCGGCGATCTCGGCACGCGCGGCCTGGCCGATGGCGCGGATCGTCTCGCCCTTGTGGCCAAGCACGATCTTCTTCTGGCTCTCGCGCTCGACATAGATGACCTGCTCGATGCGCACCGAGCCGTCCTTCTTCTCCTCCCACTTCTCGGTCTCGATATGCGAGGAATAGGGAAGCTCCTGATGGAGCCTCAGATAAAGCTTTTCGCGCGTGATCTCGGCCGCGAGCTGGCGCATCGGCAGATCGGAGATCTGGTCTTCCGGATAGTACCAGGGACCGGCTGGAAGGGTCTCAGCAAGATAGTCGAGCAGGTCCTTGCAGCCGGAGCCGGTGAGCGCCGAGACCATGAAGGTGCGCTTGAACGGCACTCTTTCGTTCGCTGCCGCGGCCAAAGCAAGCAGCGTCTCCGGCTTGACCCGGTCGACCTTGTTGAGGACGAGCAGCATCGGCTGCTTGACGTCCTTCAGCCGGTCGAGGATCGCGTCGGCGTCGCCTTTGATGCCGCGTTCGGCATCGATCAGCAGCACCACGACATCGGCATCCTTGGCGCCGCCCCAGGCGGTGGTGACCATTGCCGTGTCCAGCCGCCGCCTCGGCTTGAAGATGCCGGGCGTGTCGACGAAAACGATCTGCGCGTTGTCATGCGTGGCGATGCCGCGCACGATGGCTCGCGTGGTCTGCACCTTGTGGGTGACGATCGACACTTTCGCGCCGACCAGCTGATTGACCAGCGTCGACTTGCCGGCATTGGGCGCGCCAATCAGGGCGACGAAGCCTGAGCGCGTAGGAGGCGTTTCGGAGGTTTCGGTGGCGGTCATGCAGCGCTCCATACGCCTTCGCGCAGCAGCAACGCAGCCGCCGCCGCCTGCTCCGCTTCCCGCTTGGAACGGCCGCTGCCGATCGCCGGCGCGAAAGAGCCGACCTTGACGCTGACGGTGAACAGCGGGTCGTGGTCGGGCCCTTCGCGAGCATCCACCCGGTAGGCCGGCACCGCGCCCGACGCCGCCTGGTGCGCCCACTCCTGCAACTCGGTCTTGGCGTCGCGGCGGGCAGCACCGATCGCCTGCGAGCGCGGCTGCCAGTAGCGGTGGATAAACGCGCGGGCGGTCTCAAGGCCACCATCCAGGTAAAGCACGGCGATCAGCGACTCCAGCGCGTCGGCACGCAGATTGGTTCGCTTGCGGCCTTCGAGATTGCGCACGTCGGAGCCGGCGCGGATCAGCTCCGGCAGGCCGATCTCCTCGGCGATCTCGGAGAGCGCCTCGGCATTGACAAGCGCGTTGAGGCGGAGCGACAGCTCGCCCTCGGCGGCATCGGGAAAGGCAGCGAGCAGCATGTCGGCCACGACCAGGCCGAGAACGCGGTCGCCCAAAAATTCGAAGCGTTCGTAGTCGACGCCGGCATGCGTCGAACGCGCGCTGGCATGGGTCAGCGCGCGCTGCAGACGCTGGCGGTCGGCGAAGGCGTGGCCGGTGCGCTCGACAAGCGCTTCGGCAAGGGCATCGGCGGTCAAACGCTTGGTCGCCGCCATGACCTTAGTGGACGAGATGAAACAGGCGGCCGGCACGCATCAGCGACGGCCACTTCCAGATTTCCAACGGGCTGGCGCCATCGGCGATCGAGAAGAAGATGACGTTGGCGCGGCCGACGAGATTCTCGGCCGGCACGAAACCGACGGTGAAGCGGCTGTCGGAGGAATTGTCGCGATTGTCGCCCATCATAAAATAGTGGCCGGGCGGCACGTCGAACTCGCGCGTGTTGTCGCCGATCGAATTGGGCGTCAGATCGAGCGTGTCATAGGTGACGCCGTTGGGCAGCGTCTCGCGATAGACGTCGACGGGACGGTCGACCTCGGTGATGTCGGGATTGTCGATCTGGCCGACCTTTTCGCGCGGCACGGCGGTGCCGTTGATGAAGAGCTGGCCGTCCTTGACCTGGATCTTGTCGCCGGGCAGGCCGACGACGCGCTTGATGTAGTCGACGGACGGATCCGGCGGGAACTTGAACACGACCACGTCGCCGCGCTTGGGCTCAGAGCCCCAGATGCGGCCGGAGAAAATATTGGGGCCGAAGGGCAGCGAGTAGCGCGAATAGCCATAGGCCCATTTGGTGACGAACAGATAGTCGCCTTCGAGCAGCGTCGGCCGCATCGAGCCGGAGGGGATGGAGAAGGGCTGGAACAGCAGCGTGCGGATGACAAGCGCGAGCAGCAGAGCCTGGATGATGACGGAAAAGGTTTCCCCAAGCCCGCCGGATTTCTTCTGCGATTTTTCAGCCACGCTCATGTCGTCCTCGATTGTGCGTTGGTTGGTATAGAGTCTCGGCGCGCGCTGGGCAACGTCATGCCGCCCGTGGTCAGATGGAATCAATGTGGCGCTTGTTCGGCGGGCACTGCCTCGATGATCACAAAGGCTTGAGCAAGTGGAAAATCGTCGGTGATGGTGAGGTGGATCAGCGCATGGTGGCCCTTGGGCAGGATTTTTTCCAGCCTGGCGGCAGCGCCACCGGTGAGCGCCATGGTGGGCGCTCCGCTGGGCAGGTTGACCACGCCCATGTCGCGCCAGAAGACGCCCTCGGCCATGCCGGTGCCAAGCGCCTTGGCGCAGGCCTCCTTGGCGGCGAAGCGCTTGGCGTAGGAAGCGGCACGGGCCGCGCGCTTCTCCGATTTGGCCTGCTCGCCCTCGGTGTAGATACGCTGGATAAAGCGCTGGCCGTGCCGTTCCAGGGACTTCTCAATACGTCTGATGTCGATCAGGTCGCTGCCGATGCCGATGATCATTCCGCGGGAACTTCCCGTCCGCCCTGCCGAGCCTTCCCGGCTCGCTCGGTCATTCGCCGCTGCCGTTGCGCGCGAAAAGCGGTCATGCCCCACCGCGTGACACCATAGAAGACGAGCCCGAAGACCAAGCCGAGGGGCACCGCGCCGAGAAGCATCGGCTCCAGGATCGGGTGCCACAGCTTGGCGAAGGAAAGCGTGTGCATCATTTCCCCGAGATGCTCCGGCGGCCCATGCCTGGGCAGATGTTCATGCAGGATGAGCTTGCCAGTCTCCCAGGACGCGCCCCAGAGCAGCGGGAAGGACAGCGGATTGCCGAAGAACACCGCACCGAGGGCTGCCGCCACCAGATTGCCGGCGATCACCCAGCAGAGCACGGCGGCGATGATGAAGTGGAAGCCTAGCGGGAAGAAGGAGGCGAAAACGCCTGCCGCGACTCCGGCGGCCACCGAATGGGGCGTCGCTTTCAGCCGCAGAATGCGCTTGGAGAAATACTGAACGGAGCGCGAGAACGAGCGGCGCGGCCATAGGTAAGTACGCACCCGCTCCAGGAGGCCATCAGGCTCTCGGCGTCGAAAAAGCACTCTGTTTCGGTTCCTGGTCCAACACACGCTTCCCTGCCAGCCGGGTCGCGCCAACATATCTTGCGCTTCAACGGCGCAGGAAGGCAACAAAACTTTGCTATAGCGGCGATTGCCAGACCACGGAACAGCGAAACGTCGCCGCGATGGTCTGCCGCAGGCTCTTACATGAGCGCCATTCTGGCGAAACTGAGGAAGACTGGGCAAAGCATGTTTGGCCATTCGTCCTTGCGCGACCGCGGCGCCGAGGTATCGGACGCGGTCAGCCCGGGCTTTTCAGCTAAGTTCGATATTCGCTGACCTCGACCAGGTTGTCGTCGGGATCCCGGAAATAGACCGACATCATCCTGCCGCGAGCACCGGTGCGCTCGACAGGTCCGACTTCGACCGCCACACCGTTGGCTTCGAGGCTGGCGCGGATGTCGGCAAGAGGCACCGCAGCAATGAGGCAGAAATCGCCGGAGCCCGGCGTCGGCGCCTTTGCCTTCGGCTCAAAGGTGCGAGCGACCTCGTGCAGATTGATCTTCTGCGATCCGAACAGAAGCGCGGTCGGCCGGCTCGGCTCGTCCAGCCGCCCCATGCCAAGCACGCGCTGATAGAAGTCGCAAGTCGCTTCGACAGACCGGACCGTCAGGACGAAATGATCGATGCCGGCTATCATGGGCCTCTGCGCGCTTCGCTGGCAAAGAGATTCAACCGGCACCCTCAGGTGCTTGTTTTCATTCATCGCCAGGTCAGATATTTCGGCTTCCCGGCTTAACGGCAGGGATGGCGGCAAGTTCCGGCGGCAGGCGGTCGGGCGGGTAGGCCGGCACCTCATATTCGGCGAGCGCAATCAGCGGCACGCCGACATCGGTCTTGCCGGCCGAACGGTCGATGATGCAGGCGGCCGCCACCACCTCGGCGCCGAGCTGGCGCAGGCAGTCGATGGTCTCGCGTATCGAGAGACCCGTGGTGACGATGTCCTCGACAATGACGACGCGCGATCCCTTGGCGATCTCGAAGCGACGCAGCCGGAACTCGCCCCCTTCCCGCTCGACCCAGACCGCCGGCGCGCCGAGATGGCGCGAGGTCTCGTAGGCCGGGATCAGGCCGCCGATCGCCGGGCCGACGACATAGTCGATCCTGCCCGTCACCGCCTCACGAATCTTTTCGGCCAGCGCCTTGCACAGGCGCTCGGTCTTGTCGGCATGCATGAAGACGCGCGCCTTCTGCAGGAAGATGGGGCTGCGCAGGCCGGACGTCAGGATGAAATGCCCTTCGAGAACCGCGCCAGCCTCGCGGAAAATACCCAGCACTTCATCGGTGTTCATTGTTCGCTCCATGCTCTTGGCGAGTGGTGAGTAGTCATTAGTGAGTAGTGAGTCGAAGGATGAATGGTGAATGGTGAATGGCATTGAGAGCAACCTATTCACTATTCACTATTCACTATTCACTATTCACTATTCACTATTCACTATTCACTATTCACTATTCACTATTCACTATTCACTATTCACTATTCACTATTCACTATTCACTATTCACCCATTCACACGCCGTGCGTCGCTGACGCTCGAATTGTCCTTCAGCTGTGACAGCAGCCGGTTGAGGTGCTTCAGGTCCCAAACCTCGAGGTCGATCAGCATCTCGGTGAAATCGGGCGCGGTGCGCACCATCGACAGCGTGTGGATGTTGGCATCGTTGGACGCGACGACCTGCGCGATGTCGGCGAGCGAGCCCGGCGCATTGATGGCTGTGACCGAGATGCGGGCCGGGAAGCGCTCCTTGGTCCGCTCGTCTATATCCCAGCGCACATCGATCCAGCGCTCGGGCTGGTCGTCGAAAGCCTGCAGGGCCGGCGACTGGATAGGATAAATGGTGATACCGGTTCCTGGCTGGATGATGCCGACGATGCGGTCGCCGGGCACCGCCCCTTCCGGCGCGAAGCGCACCGGCAGGTCGCCGCGCACGCCGCGGATGGGCACCGCACCGTCGCGCTGCTGGTCCTTGCCCTTGCGCGCGGCGCGGCCGGGCATCTGGAACAGCATGCCGGCGGCGTTGCGGATCTTCGACCAGCCTTCCTCGCGCTGCTTGGGCGCCGCGACTGTGACGCGCTCGTCCTTGTAGTCGGGGAAGACTGCTTTCATGACATCGGTCGAGGCAAGCTCGCCGCGGCCGACAGAGGCCAGCACGTCCTCTATGTCCTTGCGCGCCAGGCGATGCAGAACCGGCTTCAGGCTTTCCTTGGTGAAGTTCTTGCCGGCGCGCTCGAAGGCGCGTTCGAGGATGCGGGCGCCGAGCCCGGAATATTGCTTGCGGATGGCATTCTTGGTGGCGCGGCGGATGGCGGCGCGCGCCTTGCCGGTGACGACGACCGATTCCCAGGCTGCCGGCGGCACCTGCGCCTTGGAGCGGATGATCTCGACCTCGTCGCCGTTCTTCAACTCCGTCATCAGCGGCATGATGCGGCCGTTGACCTTGGCGCCGACACAGGTGTCGCCGACATCGGTGTGGACGGCATAGGCGAAGTCGATGGGGGTGGCGCCGCGCGGCAGCGCGATCAGCATGCCTTTGGGCGTGAAGCAGAACACCTGGTCCTGGAACAGCTCGAGCTTGGTGTTTTCCAGGAAATCCTCGGGATTGTCGCCCTCGGCCAGTTGCTCGATGGTGCGGCGCAGCCAGGCATAGGCGTTGGTCTCCTTGGAGATCGCGTGCGCTGCGCCGTTCGGCTTGCCGCCGCTGTCCTTGTAGATCGAATGCGCGGCAACGCCGTATTCGGCGATCTTGTTCATCTCGCGGGTGCGGATCTGCAATTCGACGCGCTGGCGCGACGGGCCGACAATGGTGGTGTGGATCGAGCGGTAGTCGTTCTGCTTCGGCGTCGAGATGTAATCCTTGAAGCGCCCGGGCACCATCGACCAGGTGGTGTGGATGGCGCCAAGCGCGCGGTAGCAGTCCTCGACGGTGTCGACGACCACACGGAAGCCGAAGATGTCGGAGAGCTGCTCGAAGGAGAGGGCCTTGGCCTCCATCTTGCGGAACACCGACCAAGGCTTTTTCTGCCGGCTTTTGACGCCGGCTTTGATCGCGTGTTTTTCGAACAGGCCGGACAGCGCCTTCTCGATCTCGTCCAGCACCCCCTTGTTGCGCTCGAAGATCTCGGCGAGCCGCGCGGTGACGGCGCGATAGGCTTCCGGATTGATGTAGCGGAAGGCGATCTCCTCAAGTTCCTCGCGCATGCCTTGCATGCCCATGCGGCCGGCGAGCGGCGCATAGATGTCCATCGTCTCCTCGGCGATGCGCAGGCGCTTGGACTCGGGCATATGGTCGAGCGTGCGCATGTTGTGCAGGCGATCGGCGAGCTTGACCAGCAGAACGCGAATATCCTCGGAGATCGCCAGCAACAGCTTGCGCAGGTTCTCCGCCTGCTCGGCCTTCTTGGAAACGAGGTCGAGCTTCTTCAGCTTGGTCAGTCCCTCGACCAGCTTGCCCATCTCGGGGCCGAACAATTCATCGATCTCGGCCCGGGTCGCGGTTGTGTCCTCGATCGTGTCGTGCAGCAGGGCAACAGCGATGGTCGCCTCGTCCATATGCATCTCGGTGAGGATGGCCGCCACTTCCAGCGGATGCGAGAAATAGGGATCGCCCGAGGCGCGCTTCTGGTGGCCATGCTTTTGCATGGCGTAGACATAGGCCTTGTTGAGCAGCGCCTCATTGACGTCAGGCTTGTAGCGCTGCACGCGCTCGACAAGCTCATACTGACGCATCATGGGCGGGATCTCGCGGTGATGAAATGATTGATGCGCCGCACCGGCGTGCGACGCATCCCATAGATAGCCACGAAACTGACGATACGGAAGTCCCGGATGCTTGATCCAGGCCCGTGTCCAAGAGCTTAGTAGTCGTCGCTCTTTTCCGGCGGCACCAGACCCTCGATGCCGGCGAGCAGGTCTTCCTCACTCATGCGGTCGAAGGCGATGTTCTCTTCGGCATCGTCGGTGTCGGCAGCAGCGGTGGCAGCGCCGGTCTGGTCGGCGATGGCCTCGCCCTCGGCCTCCGGCTCGTCGACCTCGACATGCTTCTGCAGCGAGTGGATCAGGTCTTCCTTGAGGTCGTCCGGCGACAGCGTCTCGTCGGCGATCTCGCGCAGCGCAATGACCGGATTCTTGTCATTGTCGCGAGGAACGGTGATCTGCGCGCCCTGGCTGATCTGGCGGGCACGGTGGCCGGCGAGCAGCACGAGCTCGAAACGGTTGTCGACCTTGTCGATGCAATCTTCAACGGTTACGCGGGCCATGGACTGCCCCTTTCATGCGTGGATTTGATGGAAAACTGGCGGGCTCCATAACAAGGACGCCGCCGAAATACAAGCTTTATGGCGGACACCGCCGAAGCACGAGCCCTTGCCCGGCTCAATACCGGACCTCGCCTTGCTTACCTGGTGCCGATCACAATTGCTTGCAATGCGCGCCCTGCCCTTGGATATCCATAAATCTGGCGTTATCTCGAAAGGGGCGGGAAGAGGGACCATTATCGGGCCTACCCGTCACGTCCTTTTAGACGACAGAAATTTTTGAAAAGGGATATTTTTCAATGTTCGATCCCCGTGAAAAGATCGCTCTTTTCATCGACGGCGCCAACCTCTACGCCACCTCGCGGGCGCTGGGCTTCGACATAGACTACCGCAAGCTTCTGTCGAGCTTTCAGAAACGCGGCTACCTGCTCAGGGCCTATTACTACACCGCGCTGGTCGAGGATCAGGAATATTCCTCGATCCGGCCGCTGATCGACTGGCTGGACTATAACGGCTTCAAGGTGGTGACCAAGCCAGCCAAGGAGTTCACCGACTCGACCGGCCGGCGCAAGATCAAGGGCAACATGGACATCGAGCTCACCGTCGATGCGCTGGAGCTTGCCGATGTCGTCGACCACTATGTCATCTTCTCCGGCGACGGCGACTTCCGCACGCTGGTCGAGGCGCTGCAGCGGCGTGGCCGCAAGGTGTCGATCATCTCGACCATGGCCTCGCAGCCGCCGATGATCTCCGACGACCTGCGCCGCCAGGCCGACCACTTCATCGACCTCATGACGCTGAAGAATGAAGTCGGCCGCGATCCATCGGAACGGCCGGTCCGCCGGCCTGAGCCGGCTGAAGCCGACGAGGACGATTATTGAGCGCGGCAGCCTTGAGCGCCGCGCCCTCCCCCGAGCCTGACCGCGATTGTCCGCTTTGCCCGCGGCTGCACGACTTCATCGCCGCCTGGCGCCAGCGCGAGCCGGGCTGGTTCAATGCACCGGTGCCGACCTTCCTGCCGCCGGAAGGCGAGGACTCGGTCAGGCTCCTCATCGTCGGGCTGGCGCCCGGCCTGCGCGGCGCCAACCGCACCGGGCGTCCCTTCACCGGCGACTATGCCGGCGACCTGCTCTACGCAACGCTGATCGCTCAAGGGTTGGCGCGAGGGGAATTCAAGGCCAGGCCCGATGACGGGCTGGAGCTCGTCGGCACCGCGATCACCAATGCGGTGCGATGCGTGCCGCCGGAAAACAAGCCGGTCGGCGCCGAGATCGCCACCTGCCGGACCTTCCTCAAACCGACGATCGCGCGCTTTGCCAATCTGCGGGCCATCCTGACGCTGGGCTCGATCGCGCATCAATCGACGGTGCGGGCGCTGGGCGGGCGCGTCGCCACCCTTCCGTTCCGCCACGGCGGACGACAGCAGGCCGGCGGCATCACGCTGTTCTCCAGCTATCACTGCTCGCGCTACAACACCAACACCGGTGTGCTGACGGAAGCGATGTTCGTCGATGTGTTCAAGGAGATAGCGGCGTTCCTGAAGAGCTAGAATCCGGCGCCACGGCAAACAGCTCGGAGAGCCTCGCCGGGCCCCCCGTCAGCACATTCAGGTCGACGTCGCCGTCGATGCCGTCGACACGGCCTGTGTCGAGATATTGCCAATAGACCCAGTCATCTTCGTTCAGCGGCCCCCGCACAGAGCGCAGCCAGCGCTGTCGAACCGCGATATGAGCGGCATAGGTCGGCGCCGTCTCATCGGTAATATAGAGAATGGCCGGCTTGCCGTAAGCCGCCTCAACCGGGCCAAGGAATGCCAGCAGTTCGGCGTTCAGCTCGGCGGGCGAAGGGCGTCGGGGACAATTGCCGTGGAACTCGATGTCGACCACCGGCGGCAAGAGCTGCTCGCCGCGCGGCACGACCGAAATGAAGTTCCTGGCCTGGTCGGCACCCGGGCGGCAGAAGGTGAAGAAATGATAGGCGCCGACAGCGAGGCCCGCCGCGCGGGCCTGGCGCAAATTCTCAGCAAAGGCATCATCGACATAGTCACCACCTTCCGTCGCCTTGATGATGGCGAAGACGACATCGTCGGCCGCGACGCGCGGCCAGTCGATCCTGCCCTGGTGATGCGAAACATCGATGCCCCTTATGGGGAATTCGCTGCGATCCGGCGGGAAAGCACGGGGTCGGAAAAAGCCCTCTGCCCATGTGGCAAGCGCCAGAACCACGAAAGCCAAGGCCAGGGCAATCAAGCAGTTCCTCAAGCCTTGGCTCGCTGCTCGCCTTGCCCGCATATCGACGGTGGCTCTATCCGCGCTCCTTAAGGAGCCGTCCCTTCTCGCGCGACCAGTCGCGCTGCTTTTCGGTCTCGCGCTTGTCGTGCAGCTTCTTGCCGCGGGCGATGGCGAGCAGGAGCTTGGCGCGGCCGCGATCGTTGAAATAGATTTTCAGCGGCACCAGCGTCATGCCTTCGCGCTCCACGCTCTGGGCAAGCTTGGCCATCTCGCGCTTGCTGACGAGCAGCTTACGGCGCCGGCGCGGCTCGTGGTTGAAGCGGTTGGCCTGGAGATATTCCGGCAGATAGGAATTGATCAGCCAGATTTCGCCGCCTTCGGCCGAGGCGTAGCTCTCCTGGATGTTCGCCTGGCCCTGGCGCAGCGACTTGACCTCGGTGCCGGTCAGCACCAAGCCGGTCTCGATCGTGTCGAGCACCTCGTAGGAAAAGCGCGCCTTGCGGTTTTCGGCGACCGTCCTGTTGTTGGGGTCGGCTTTCTTGACTTGCTTCATAATGCGGAGAGGTGGCGCCTCGTCCCTAATTAATCAAGCCGGCGTGCTTCAGCGCCGCGTCGAGCTTCTCGGCGGTCGAAGCTTCGACCGTCACCAGCGGCGAGCGGACCACGTTCTCGACCTTGCCCAGCTTCGACAGGGCGTATTTGGCGCCGGACACGCCGGGCTCCACGAAGATCGCTTTATGCAGCGGCAGGAGACGATCCTGCAGTTCTAGCGCCTTGGCGCTGTCGCCGGAGAGCGTCGCTTCCTGGAACTCGGCGCAAAGGCGCGGCGCGACGTTCGACGTCACCGAGATGCAGCCGACGCCGCCATGCGCATTGAAGCCGAGCGCGGACGCATCCTCGCCGGAAAGCTGGATGAAATCCTTGCCGCAGGTCATGCGCTGTTCCGAGACGCGCTCGACCTTGCCGGTCGCATCCTTGACGCCGGCGATGTTCTTGAAGTCGTGGCGCAGCCTGCCCATCGTCTCCGGGGTCATGTCGATCACCGAGCGCGGCGGGATGTTGTAGATGATGATCGGCAGCTTGGTCACCCTGGCAACGGCTGCGAAATGCTCGTAGAGGCCGCGCTGGGTCGGCTTGTTGTAATAAGGCGTGACGACCAGGGCTGCATCGGCGCCTGCCTTTTCGGCATACTGCACCAGGCCGACGGCTTCCTCGGTGTTGTTGGAGCCGGCACCGGCCACAACTGGAACCCTGCCCCTGGCGACCTCGATGCAGACCTTGACGACATTGCGGTGCTCGTCATGCGACAGCGTCGGCGACTCGCCGGTGGTGCCGACGGGCACGAGGCCCTTGGTGCCCTCGGCGATCTGCCATTCGACAAACGCGCGAAAGGCTTTCTCGTCGAAACGCCCGCTCTTTTCGAACGGAGTCACGAGCGCAGTCAGCGAGCCTCTCAGCATATTGTCCAAACTCCTTGAGACTTTGTTGGTCTAAGCATGTCGCTCTCCCAAAGCCGGGTGCCCACTTTGGGCGACATGCATCAGCGTTTTGTCGATGCGTTAATTTCGGCGCCTTCTAATCGAAAGCGAAGCCGCGCACCATAGTCTCGACACGGTTCAGCGGCAAGCATTGCTGTAGTGCCAGCAAGCGTAATTCGAACGGCCTCGATAACCTTTCGTTTACGAGCCTTTCACGACCTAAGTTTAGGCTCCGGGTCGGCCTCGAAGGCCGTGCCTGCTGACAATGTGCCGGGGTGGAACAATGCCGACAAGTCGGCCTCATCTGTTCGCGCTTTTGAGCGCGGCCGTCGCGCTGATACCGGGTATGGCGATCGGCGGCAGCGTCGACGTGCGCGTGACCGCGGCGATTGCCGCGCCGGGCTCGCCGTCGGCCGCGGACCAGGCGCAGCAGCCTCGGCCTCCGGCCAGCATCGCGCAATTGAAGAGCGGACTCGACGCGCTCGCGGTGAACAACATCGCCGCGGCGCGCAATGCTCGCGACACGCTGCCAGCCACGTCGCTCGACCGGCACATCCTGGCCTGGGCGATCGCGCTCTATGGCGGCGACCAGGTGCCGAGCGGCGAGATCGCCGATGCCGCCAAGATGCTGCCTGGATGGCCGGGCACGATCGCGCTGCGCAGGAACAGCGAGCGCGCGCTCTATCGCGAGAACCCGCCGCCGCAAGTGGTGGTGCGGGCCTTCGGCCGCAGCCAGCCGCTGACGCCGGAAGGCGTGATCATCCTTGCCCGCTCGCAGGTGGCGCTGGGCGATCAAGCGGCGGCGCGCGCGGTGCTGGTCCCCTTCTGGCGCACGGAGAAGCTGGATGCCCAGGAGGAGGCTTCCATCATCAGGGAATTCGGCACGCTGATCCCCGCGGCCGATCATCGCTATCGCATGGAGCGCATGTTCTATGCCGACCGGCCGTCCTCGGCGCTGCGCGTCGCCGGCCTTGCCGGCGCCCAGCAACTGGCGGATGCCTGGGTGGCGGTCGATAAAGGCGAAAAAAACGCGGCGAAACTGTTGAAGGCGGTGCCGGCGGCGCAGCGTTCGGCCGGCTATTTCTTCGCCGAGGCAGAATATCTGCGCAAGCAGCAAAAAGTTGCCGATGCCGCGGCAGTGGTGATGAAGGCGCCGACCGATCGCGACGCGCTGGTCGATCCCGATGCCTGGTGGGTGGAGCGGCGCGTTCTTTCGCGCGAGCTGGTCGATCAGGGCGACATAAAGACCGCCTACAAGATCGCCTCCATGCATGCGGCCGAAAGCGCGGCCAGCGCCGCGGAAGCCGAGTTCCATGCCGGCTGGTATGCATTGCGCGGTCTCAACGACCCGGCAGCGGCCGCCTCGCATTTTTCACGCATCGCCGAGCTCGCCCAGGGCCCGGTGTCGCTGTCGCGCGCCTATTACTGGCTTGGCCGCGCTGCGGAAGTCGGCGGCCCGGGCAGCGCCAAGGACTATTTCACCCGGGCAGCCAGCTACGGAACCACCTTCTACGGCCAGCTCGCCGGCGAGCGAGTGGGCCTCAGGACCTTGAGCATCGTCTATCCCACGCCCAGCGCGGCCGACCGCCAAAGCTTCAAGGGCCGCGAGGCAGTGAGCGCGATCAAGCGGCTGCAGGAAGCAGGCTACGACCGCTATGCCGAGACGCTCTACCGCGACCTCGCCGGGCAGTTGACCAGCCCCGGCGAGCTTGCGCTGCTGGCGGGACTTGCCGAAAAACAGGGCAACCACTTCATGGCGCTGAAGGTCGGCAAGATCGCCGCCCAGCGCGGCATCGATGTCGGCGCGCTGTCGCATCCGTTGGGTGTCATTCCCGATTCGGCCGATATCTCCGGCTCCGGCAAGGCGCTGGCCTATGCCATCGCCCGCCAGGAGAGCGAGTTCAATGTCGCGGCGATTTCCAGCGCGGGCGCGCGCGGCCTCTTGCAGTTGATGCCGGGTACCGCCAAGCAACTGGCGAAGAAGGCCGGCATGACCTTCTCGCAAACGCGGCTGACGACCGATGCCGGTTACAACGCGACTCTGGGGTCAGCCTTCCTCGGCGAGCAGCTCGACCGCTTCAACGGCTCCTATGTGCTGACCTTCGCCGGCTACAATGCCGGCCCAAACCGCGCCGCCCAGTGGGTGGCGAAATACGGTGATCCGCGCGGCAAGGACGTGGACGCCGTCGTCGATTGGGTCGAGAGGATCCCCTACACGGAAACAAGAAGTTACGTGCAGCGCGTGATGGAGAATTATGAAGTCTACAAGATGCGTATTTCCGGCAAATACGACATCGTCGGGGATCTGGTGAACGGGCGGAGTTGATCGCCGTGGGGCGTATGCAAGCCTCAGGTTGGCGATCCTTCGCGCCCCCTCTGTCCTGCCGGACAGCCCCCGCACTTGGAGATTGGCAGTTTCGCTGCCGGCTCGTTCATGCCGCTTTGGCGATGGGTAAAAGCTTAGATGACAGTCAATCCCCTTGCGGGGAGATGTCCGACAGAACAGAGGAGATGCTGTCCCGCCAGCGTGGCAAGGTTGTGTAACGTGCCTTCCCATCATTTGACCGCGGCCGCCCTCGCCTGTAGCTGTCGGTCACCTCAGCGAGGAGCAGCATCCGGGTGGCGTACGACGGTTTCTCCGACTTCTTCTATGCCGCACCCGATGGGCTGAAACTGCACGCCCGGATTTATGGCGAGCCGAACGGCGGTGGCTGGCCGATCGTTTGCCTGCCCGGCCTCACCCGCAATGCGCGCGACTTCCATGAGCTCGCGCTTTACCTCTCCGGCAAGGCGAAGACGCCGCGCAAGGTCGTCGCTTTCGACTATCGCGGCCGTGGCCGATCCGACTACGATCCCGACATCAGCCACTACAATGTCGGCGTCGAAGCCGGCGACGTGCTCGCTGGCTTGTCGGCGCTGGGTATCGAAGAGGCTGGCTTCATCGGCACCTCGCGCGGCGGACTCATCATCCATGTGCTCGGCGCGCTGAAGCCGGCCGCGTTGAAAGCCATTGTCCTCAACGATATTGGCCCGGTGATCGAGGCGGAAGGTCTGGCCCATATCCGCTCATATCTCGATCGCGCGCCGAAGCCGAGGACATTCGCCGAGGCAGTCGATGCGCAGCGGCGCGTGCATGGTGGCGGCTTCCCGGCGCTCACCGATGCCGACTGGGCGCGTATGGTTGGCGCCATCTGCCGCGACACGGATGCCGGGCTGGTGCCCGATTTCGATCCTGCCCTGGTCGAGACCCTGGCCAATGTCGACTTCAGCAAGCCACTGCCGGATCTGTGGCCACAGTTCAACGCGCTTGCCGCCGTGCCGTTGCTCGCCATACGCGGCGGCAATTCGACGCTTCTCTCCACCGCGACGATCGAGGAGATGGCAAAGCGTCATCCCGGCATGCAAACGATCACGGTCGAAGGCCAGGGACACGCGCCCTTCCTGGAAACCGGCAACCTGCCGAAGAAGATTGCGGATTTCCTCGATCGCGCCGAAGTCAAGTCCACGCAAAGTAAAGCCCGAGACTAACTCCGCCCCGGGCCTGTTTTTGAAATATAGATTCCCGGCGCGTGGCGTGCCGCCTATTTGCCCTTCGAGCTCTTGCGGCCTGCCTTCGCCGGCTCCGAGCCGCTCTCCTTGCGGGCGGCTTTGGCGGATGAAGGCGTGGTCAACGGGGACGCAAACACCGAGTTCTCCGCCTGGCGCGGCGTCTCTTCGGCGCGCGGCTTCTCCAGCACTACGACGCAGCCATCGAGGTCGTTGGTTGCGAGGTGCGCGTAACGCATGGTCATCGAAAGCGTCTGGTGGCCGAGCCACATCTGCACGCGCCGGATATCGATGCCGCCCTGGACGAGTCTCGAGGCGCAAGTGTGGCGCAGGATATGCGGCACCACTTGCTCATCGGCGCCTAGACCGACTTCGGCCTTCGCCTCGTTCCAGATGGCGCGGTACTGCGCCTGGGTGAGCTTGGTGAACGGACCCTTCGGCCGGCGACCTTCGGTGGTCGGCGGCAGCTTGATCACCTCCTTGACCCGTTCGGTCATCGGGATGGTGCGGCTGCGGCCCGACTTTGTGATCCAGAAGCTGACGCGGTGTTCCTGGATGTCGTTCCAGATCAGGCCAAGCGCCTCGCCGAGGCGGCAGCCGGTGTCGACCAGGAAGACCGAAAGTCGGTAAGCATCTTCGCTGCGGCTCTTGATGGCGGCGAACAGCCTTGTCTCTTCGTCCCTTTCGAGGAAACGAATCCGTCCCGCCCGCTCCTTCTGGCGGCGGAACTCGGGCAGGCTGTGGATATCTCCCATCTTATGAGCCTTGCGCAGCAGCTTGCTGAGTGCAGCCATCTTGCGATTGATGGTTGCGTTGCTGTTCCCGCGCTGGCGCAAGGTACCGATAAGACTGTCCAGGGTGTTCTGGTCAAAGGTGCTGAAACGCTCTCCCAGAAGGATCTCGTCTATTTCACCAATGAATGAGCTGACATTGTATTTATGCCGCCCATCATCCCAGAGTATATCCCGGTATGCTGTAAAGAGCTCACTGACCCTGTACGATTTTACTTCCCGGATCTTGTTATAGGTGTACCTAAATTTCGAATTCTGAGAAGAAAATACCGCAAAATGACCAGAGGGCTCCCCCTCTCGAATCGCTTCATTCGACATTTTTAGCCACACCCCCTGTGGTTAAGGGACCAGCCCTAACCGCTCGGGAGCATCCTTTCAAGAGTTTTCGAGTCTGGTCTCCGACCCCATCCGCCGATGGCGGATCCCACAAAGTCGCTCTACAGACCCGATCAGCTTACCGTTTTCACCCCCGTCCTTTCGTTGCGTTGATCCATCGCGAAAAGCAAAACGGCCCGGGCGCAGAGATGCCCGGGCCGGATTTCAGTTGTAGCAGTCCAGCCCTTAGAAGGAGCGCTGGAAGCGGAGCATGCCGCCGACGCTGTTTTCCTTGTCGGCGTTGGTCCAGTTGGAGACGGAGTCGTCGCCAAGGTGGAGGTAGTCAACTTCGGCGGTCACCGTGAAGCCGGGAACGATGTCGTAGGCGACGTTCGCAGCGACGCCGACGTTCTTGCCATCGTCAGCAGACACCTGGAGGTTGAACGAGGTCTTCTCGTTGAACTTGTAGGTGCCGCCGCCCCACACTGCCCAGTTACCGCTCCACTGCTTGTAGAAGCCGCGGCCGCCAGCGTTGATACCAGTGCCCGGAGCATGGACTTCCAACAGGTTGTCGTCGGTACCGTAGCCAGCCATGATGAACAGCGAGATCGCGTCAGTGGCATTCACGTCCAAGCGGACCTTACCAGCGACTTCTTCATAGTTGCTGTCATAAGCGATGACGCCGCTGATGGCGCCCCAGCCCTGCGTCCACTTCAGGCCGCCGACGACATGCGGAACATAGCTGTCGATCGTGCCGACGACGCCCGAGCCTTCTTCGAGCGAGAGGACGGCGGAGAAGCCGTTGCCGGCGTCGAAGTAGTACTGGACGACGTTGGTGTCGAAGTCGCCGTAGGGAACGAGCGTATCCTGGATGACGTTGCCGGCGTAGCCGATGAACGTGTTGAAGGCCGATTCGTCCTTACCAACTCGGAGGCCACCGAGCTGGATCCAGGCGAAGTTCAGCGAGACGGCCTTGTTGGCGGCGGGGTTGCCGAGCAGGTTCGTAACGGGGGCTGTGGTAGGACCAGTAACAGTGACCTGGCCGTAGTTGTTGCGGTTGCCGAAGTTGAACCGGGTCTCGGTGTAGGTCTTCAAGGTGCCGAGCTCGGTCTCCTGGCCGGTCCAGGTCTTCAGCGTGAAGCGCGCATTCTTGTAGAAGGTGTCCTGCTCGTCACCATCTTGGTGGTCAAAGGACCGCGCGCCGTCGAACGAGCCGACGTCGCCGACGCCGATGTCGTAGCGGACATAGCCGCCGATGCGCAGGCAGGTCTCGGTGCCGGGGATGTAGAAGTAGCCCGAGCCGTACACGTCGCAGATCCTGACGTATTCAGCCGGTTCCGGCTCGGCGACGGTCACCGCGTCGGCGGCGCGAGCACCGGAAACTGCGATCATGGCCGCAGCTGAGCCGAGAAGAAGGCTCTTGATGTTCATTTTCTGACCTCCAGTCAAAAGTTAAAAAACGGGTCTGGGTATTTTTTGCTGAAGGACAGCGTTCCCTGCCCCATCCCCACTTACCGAAAAAGATGCGCACCGCGCCGCTCCTTCGAACGTGACCTTTACCCAGGCGGCGGCGGCGTTCAACTATGATCGTATCGGCAGAAGCCCCGTCCAGACGCTATCACCGGACGTTGTTGCACAAATGACACGATTTGGCCTCACTCCGAAAGTTCTCATTAACCATTAAGGCCTTGCAGTCGGTCGAATCCGGCGAGGGGCGGCCGAAATTGCGGCGCCAGCTGCGAGTCGCCGGCCGGGAATCGCCATGGAATCGCCGCATGGGAACACTCATCCTGCTGCCGGCGTCGAATTTTCAGCGATTACGGCGCGGGCTTGTTGATTGTGCCGCCGCTTTTCTTTATCCAGCGGCGCGACGGAGAGGTGGCCGAGTGGTCGAAGGCGCTCCCCTGCTAAGGGAGTAGAGGTCAAAAGCTTCTCGTGGGTTCGAATCCCATCCTCTCCGCCATCCTGCTTCGCGCTGCGCGCTTCGCAGGACAAGCCCGACAGTTCGTGCGAAGCAGGATGCGGAGAGGATGCCCTCCGAAGCCTTGGCGAAGGAGGGCCGGTCCGTGTGGTACGTATACCTGATTGCGAGCGAGGCTTTCGTAGGCGAGCGTTATATCGGCATAACATCGGACCTGCGGCGACGAATTGCTGAGCATCACGCAGGAAAGTCCAGTCACACTTCCAAATTTCTGCCGCGGCGAATCGTGACCTACATGGCCTTTCAAGCCGAGCAAAGGCGACTTCGTTCGAGCGCTATCTCAAATCGGGATCCGGGCACGCGTTCGCCAGCAAACGTCTGTGGTAGCGGCTACCCGGCAAAAAAAATACAGCAATAACAAAGCACTGACACCGGTGACAGTCGAGTGAAATCGACGCTGCCGTTCGATTCTGACTGGAGGTCAGAAAATGAACATCAAGAGCCTTCTTCTCGGCTCAGCTGCGGCCCTGATCGCAGTTTCCGGTGCTCGCGCCGCCGACGCGGTGACCGTCGCCGAGCCGGAACCGGCTGAATACGTCAAGATCTGCGACGTATACGGCTCGGGCTACTTCTATATCCCCGGCACTGAGACCTGCCTGCGCATTGGCGGCTATGTCCGTTACGACATTGGCCTCGGCGATGTCGGTTCGTTCGATGGCGCGCGCAGCCTCGACGTGCGGAATGGCGGCGACCAGGGTACCTGGTACAAGAACACCCGCTTTACGCTGAAGACCTGGACTGGCCAGGAGACCGAGCTCGGCACGTTGAAGACTTACACCGAGACGCGCATCAACTTCGGCAATTCCAACGGCTATGGCGATTCGGTCACTGCCGGCGGCCAGCCGATCGGCAATCCCGCCGGTAACAAGGGCATCACGCTGAATTTCGCCTGGATCCAGCTCGGCGGCCTGCGCGTCGGCAAGGACGAATCGGCCTTCAACACGTTCATCGGATACGCCGGCAACGTCATCAACGATACGCTGGTTCCCTATGGCGGCTTCGACACCAACGTCGTCCAGTACTACTTTGACGCCGGCAACGGCTTCTCGGCTGTGGTCTCGCTGGAAGAAGGGGCCGGTTCCGCTGGCGGCCCGGTTGTTGATGGGGTTGGCAATTACCTCTACAATGCCGGTTCGGGCAATGACACCATCGACAGCTATGTTCCGCATGTTGTCGGCGGCGTGAAGTATACCCAGGGCTGGGGCGCCATCACGGGCGTCGTCGCCTATGACAGCGCCTGGGATGAATGGGCAGGCAAGGTCCGCTTGGATGTGAACGCGACCAACGAGCTGTCGCTTTTCCTCATGGCCGGCTACGGGTCGGACGACCACATCGACCGAAACTTCTACAAGCAGTGGGGCGGAAACTGGGCAGTCTGGGGCGGCGGCACCTACAAGTTCAACGAGAAGACCTCGTTCAACCTCCAGGCCTCTGCTGATGACGCCAAGAACTACGGCGTCGCAGCCAACGTCGCCTACGACATTGTGCCTGGCTTCACGGTTACGGCCGAGGTCGATTACTTGCACGATGGCAAATTCGGCGACCTGGACGACCGAAACTGGACCAACGCCAATAAGAAGAACAGCGTCGGCGGTATGCTCCGCTTCCAGCGTTCGTTCTAATCAGCAGCGTCCAACTGAAATCGAAACCCGGCGGGCAACTGCCGGGTTTTTTCTTTTCTGCGGGCAGTTCCTCAAAGCACCATTGCGCAGTGCTGCACTCGATAAGATGGCAGAAATCCGCCGTTCACGCCCCGGCTCCTGGTCTCCGCCGTGCCGCTTCCCTCCTTGCTTCGCCAGAGAACGACGAAACAATGAACGTTCTGCCAATCGCCACACGAGCGATTTTGCGGTGTACCTTCCGGCCAGAATTTTTCTAGTAGGAAACTAAATTACAGGTCAACCTCAGCCAAGTTGCCCAAGGCTTCGATCAGCGGTTGGATCTCGCCTTCATAGTTCCTCCAACGCTTGACGGACGACTTGTAAATCGGCTGGCGAACCTGCCAACGGCTGAAAGTGTTTACCGAGCCGTCCCTGTCAAAAAAGCGCAAGCAGGCGTCGTCCCAAGGCAACCCGAGATAATCTATCAAGCGGCGCGACTGCTCCTCTTGATTTTCAATCAATATCTCATACCGGTTTTCGAAGATGCGGCCCGGAAGAACGTTGTTCCAGTGCCGCATTAGGCGGTCATATTCTCTGTAGTATAGCCCTAGTGTCTCAAGATCTGCGCTGTAGTTATGCGCTTCATTGAACTGCAGCACGAAGCAGGAGATGCAATTGTCGATGGCATCGCGGCGGCAATGAATGATGCGCGCGTTGGGAAACAGGATGCCGATTAGTCCGATCAACTCGAAATTGTGGGGCATCTTGTCGACGATTCGAAGCGCGTCAGGCGCTCGCTCACGTAGATAGGCAAGATGCTCGGATGCCAGCGTCTTGGTCAATTCGGGAGTAATCGTCGCGACCGATTTAGCGACGTTTGCGTCAGGGCCGTCTCTGAGGCCTAGCCCGTTGGCAATTCGTCTGAGCTTGCTGAGTTCGCCGGCGCCATGAACATCAGGATGGCTGGCGCAAATCTGCTCTGTCAGCGTCGTGCCCGAGCGAGGCATGCCGACGATGAACACAGGCACCTCCGAGGGATTGCCATAAGCGGCCATTGAAGCCACCAGTCCGGGTGTGAAGGTCTCGATCACGGCATCGACCCAGCGACGATAGCATGCCAGGTCGAATTTTAGGCCCCTGGCCTGATTCCCTTGCTTGAAGTGGTCCATCGCCTCCTGATAGCGATGGAGATCGTTGAGCACCTTTCCGGCGGCGTGGTGCAGCGCTGCCATTCCCTCCGGCCCATGGCCCGAATCTCGAATCTCCGTGAGGATTGCCGCGAGTTCCGTCGGCTCTTCCGTGAATTTGCGCGTTTGCATAAGCGCGTGATAGGCTCCCGGTACCGCGATGCGCCGTTTTATCGCCTCTTTCAGATGAACTGCGGCTTCCTCCATACGGCCAAGGCTCGCGAGTGCACCCGGCAACCCCAACCGGGCCCCAGGATGATTTCGGTCGAACTCGAGCGCCCTCTCAAAGAGCGGCAGCGCCATCTCTCCCTTGTCGAACGCCTTGTAAGCTTCGCCCAGGGCGCAAAGCGCTTCCACCAGATCCGGTTTCAAGGCCAAGGCCTGCTGAAAGTGCCTGATTGCCGGCGTAAACTCGCTGAGCTTCAGGTAGGTCTCGCCGAGACTAAGGTGGTAGTAAGGATTTCGTGGCTCCTCTCCGACCGCCCGGGCGAAGTACCGCAAAGCCTTCTCGTTGTCGAATCCGATGCCGAGGGTTCCCAGGATGTAAAAAGCCAGCGGATGGTTTGGGGTACGCGCCAGGACACGAAAGCAGAGTTCCTCCGCCTCAGGCAATTGCTCAGCTTTCTGAAACTCGAGCGCCTGCCTCAACAGCATGTCGTCGGCTTGCACGCGAGACGGACCGGACTTCAGCTGTGCCTTGGGTGCTACGGTTTTCGGCGGTGCCGCCTTAGCCGAGGGTTGAGTTTTCAGGTGCTTTGCCCAGGAAGGCGGCAATCGGTTGCTCATCCTGCGTCGCTAGCAAAAGCGGGCGGGAGAATCTAGTCCGGCTATGGTGCGTCTTCGTTGTTTCTCGCGCAGCTTGCACCCACCCCTCGCCCACGCTACCAAGAAGCTCCTCTCAACCGAGCCCTTGCCATGCGCCCGCGCCCTTCCCTTACGCCGATCGTCGGCGCGCTTCCCACCACGGTGCCGTTCGTCGGGCCGGAGGCGCAGGAGCGCGAGCGCGGGCGGCCTTTCCGCGCCCGCATCGGCGCCAATGAGAGCAGCTTTGGGCCCTCGCCGCGCGTGATTGCCCGCATGGAGAGCGTCGCGCGCGACCAGTGGATGTATTGCGACCCCGACAATTTCGAGCTGAAGGTCGCGGCGGCCGCGCATCACAATGTCGGCGTCGAGAACGTGGTGGTCGGCGAAGGCATTGACGGACTGCTCGGCCTTGTCGCGCGCATGTATGTCGCGCCGGGCGACGCGGTGGTGACCTCGCTTGGCGCCTATCCCACCTTCAACTTCCACATCGCCGGCGTCGGCGGCCGGCTGGTGACGGTTCCCTACACCAACGACAAGGAGGACCTCGACGGGCTGGTTGCCGCTGTCGCCAGGGAAAGAGCGCCGCTCGTCTATCTCTCCAATCCGGACAATCCGATGGGAAGCTGGTGGGAAGCGCCGGACGTCGTCGGCTTCATCGAGGCGCTGCCGGAAACCACCATGCTGGTGCTGGACGAGGCCTATGGTGAGCTCGGACCGGCCTCGGCGCTACCGCCGATCGACGTCGCGCGGCCGAACGTCGTGCGCATGCGCACCTTCTCCAAGGCCTACGGGCTTGCCGGCATTCGCTGCGGCTATGCGGTGGCCGAACGGGAAGTGATCCGCGACTTCGAAAAGATCCGCAACCACTACGGCGTCAGCCGCATGGCGCAGATCGCCGGGCTCGAGGCGATGGCCGATCAGGACTATCTGAATTCGGTGGTGGCGCGCGTGGCCGCGGGGCGCCGGCGCATTGCGGCCATCGCCGAGGAGAACGGGCTGAAGCCGCTGCCCTCGGCTACCAATTTCGTCACCATAGACTGCGGCCGCGACGGCGCCTTCGCGCTGACAGTAATGCAGGCGCTGCTCTCGCGCGACGTCTTCATCCGCAAGCCGATGGCGCCGCGGCTCGACCGCTGCATCCGGGTCAGCGTCGGCCTCGACCATGAGCTCGACATCTTCGCCGAGGAATTGCCTGGCGCGCTGGCGGCGGCGCGGGGGAACTAACGGCGATCCACAGCCGTTGCGTTTGCGCGGCGCCGAGCCGGATTCCGTAAGGTTTCGAAGGCGGAGACGAGCATGGTCAAGCAGAAGAGAACCGTTCGGGCGCGCATCTCCGGCAAGGTGCAAGGGGTCAGCTACCGGGTTTGGGCGCGGGACGAAGCCGTGCGCCTCGGACTGACGGGCTGGGTGCGAAACGAGCACGACGGTTCGGTCACGGCGCTCATCGCCGGCGCCGACGCAGCGATCGACTCGATGGTCGATCGGCTGTGGCGGGGGCCTAGGGGCGCGACGGTCATCAGGGTCGAGGTCGAAGAACGCACGGACGACAGTGCACCTATCGACTTCAGGATCATCGCCTAGTCAAGTCCGCCGAAATCAGCTTCCATCCACTGATCGGCAACCCGTCCGACACTGCTTCTGGTGCGACACGCACACGATATATGTGCGTATATTCCGATTCGTTACTTTAGCGCCGCATGATGAACATATTTGCTCCATAGCCGGAAAGGCGGGTGACGGAGATCAGGGGGCTCACCAAACAGTATCAACGGGGATATTCCAATGCCGCAGCACAGTGCCAACGAGCAGTATCTGCTCGAGCTCATCAATGCTGAGCGCGCCAAGGCCGGCGCCCAGCCCCTGGCCTTCGACAACGATCTCAGCGAAGCCGCCGAGGGCCACGACAAGTGGATGCTGGCCACCGACACATTCTCTCACACCGGCTCCGGGGGTTCGTCGCCGACGACGCGCATGACGAATGCCGGTTATACGCTGAGCGGCTCATGGGCCACGGGCGAGAACATCGCCTGGGCAACGACCCGCGCGCCGACCGGCTATGTCGACGAGGTCAAGCTTCTCCACACCAATCTGATGAATTCTCCCGGGCATCGGGCCAACATCCTCAATTCCAACTTCCGTGAAGTTGGGCTCGCCTTCGAGGTCGGCGACTACAAGGGCCGCAGCAGCGCCTTCGTCACGGAGGATTTCGCCAAGAGCGGCACGGATCTCTTCCTCACCGGCGTCGCTTTCGACGACAAGGACGGCGACCGTTTCTACGATCCGGGCGAAGGGCTGGGCACCATCACTGTGACCGCCAGGAACTCAGCCGGCCAGACCTTTAAGACCACGACCTCGGCCGCCGGCGGCTATGATCTAGCGCTGAAGCCCGGCACCTATAACGTCACTTTTTCGGGCGCCAATATCGCCACTTCGACGCAGACGGCGACAATCGGCACCAAGAACGTCAAGCGCGACCTGATCGACCCGGCAATGAAATCGGGCACGCTCGCGGCGACGGCATCGGCAGAAGATTCAGGATCCGATTCAAGCCACGCCCCGGCCGCGCCGACCAGCGGACCGAACACGGGCAACGGCGCCAAAAACTGGCTCGCCGACTTCTTCGGCAAGCATCCTGTTGGCGACCGGGGCACGCCTGGTCTCACCGACTCCACCGACGCGCCCAAGCATGATGCGGTGGCCTTGGACGGCGACCAATTCTTGTTCCGTCACGCCTCGCACGCCAATCCGGACAACGCGCCGGATCCGTCGGACCATGTCCAGCAGGCTGTGGAACGGGCGGCAGCGGGGCTGCACGACCACCTGCCGGCCGACAATCCGGTCTTTGCCGACGCGGCCGATGCGGCGCAGTCCGCGATCACCAAGATCCTGGCGCAGATTGCCGGCCATTCCGATCATCAAACGACGGAACTCGTCGGCTGATCCATTCACCGCGGGCCGCGCCTCGATCGCGGCCCGCCAACCCGCCTCAAGCCGGGCGCGGTTTTTTCGGGGGTAACCATCTGACACGCTCGCCTTTAGCTGACCTGAAACCTTCCGAGCTTCGCAAGGCGCTCGCCTCCTTCCGCGGCCCGTATGCGGCCGTCGCCGGGCTCAGTGGCCTCATCAACGTGCTGATGCTGTCCGGTTCGCTGTTCATGCTGCAGGTCTATGACCGCGTTCTGCCTAGCCGCAGCGTGCCGACGCTGGTGGCGCTGATCATTCTGGTCGCCGTGCTTTATGCCTTCCAGGGCGTCCTCGAAGCGATCCGTGCGCGCGTGCTGACACGCATCGGCGCCGGCATCGACGAGCTCATCGCCGGCCGCGTCTTCAACTGCCTCGTGCGGCTGCCGCTTAGAACGCCTGATCGCGGCGAAGGCCTGCAGGCGCTGCGCGACCTCGACCAGGTCAGCGGCTTCCTTTCCAGCCCCGGCCCGGGTGCGCTGTTCGATCTGCCATGGATGCCGCTCTATGTTGTGATCTGCTTTCTTTTCCATCCGTGGATCGGCGTCGCGGCGCTCATCGGCGCGCTGCTGCTGGTCGCGCTGACGGGGCTCACCGATCGCCTGGTCCGCGCCCCGACCAAGGCAATGTCGGGCTTCGGCACAAGGCGCGGCGCGATCGCGCAGGCGAGCGCCCGCAACGCCGAAGTGCTGGCCGCCATGGGTATGGGCGAGAGGCTGGCCGGGCGCTGGAGCCAAGCAAACAACGCCTTCCGCGAGGCGCAGGCGAAGGCGAGCGACCTGACGAGCGGATTGGGTGCGGCTTCGCGCATCATGCGCATGATGCTGCAGTCGATGGTCCTGGCGCTCGGCGCCTATCTGGTCATTTACCAGCAGGCCACGCCCGGCATCATCATCGCCAGTTCAATCCTGACATCGCGGGCGCTGGCGCCGATCGAGCTCGCCACCGCGTATTGGAAGCACTTCCTCAGCGCGCGCCAGAGCTGGCAGAGGCTGGTCGATCTGTTTGCCGCCTTTCCGGTCGACGATGGCGGCATGGAGCTTCCGGCGCCAAACGCGACACTCGCTGTGGAAACCGTCGGGGTGACGGCGCCTGGTGGACGGCGCATCCTGCTGGAGGATATCGACTTCTCGCTCGGCGCCGGCTCCGGCATGGGCCTGATCGGCCCGAGCGGCTCCGGAAAATCGTCGCTCGTGCGCGCGCTCGTCGGCGTATGGCCC
The DNA here is from genome assembly GCF_001672445.1 of Mesorhizobium sp. WSM3873. NCBI lineage: Bacteria > Pseudomonadati > Pseudomonadota > Alphaproteobacteria > Hyphomicrobiales > Phyllobacteriaceae > Mesorhizobium > Mesorhizobium sp. WSM3873. Next base: position 80,645 of record NZ_LYTM01000023.1, read on the forward strand.
ACGATGCGCGGCAAGATCCGTCTCGACGGCGCTGCAATCGAGCAGTGGCCGGCGCAGGCGCTTGGCCGCCATGTCGGCTATCTGCCGCAGGATGTCGAATTGTTCGCCGGTACGGTCGCCCAGAACATCAGCCGCTTCGACGAGAACGCCATGCCGGAGGCGATCATCGAGGCCTCCCAGGCTGCCGGCGTGCACGACATGATCCTGCGCCTGCCCGAAGGCTATCAGACCGAGATCGGCGAGAGCGGCGCGGCACTTTCCGCCGGACAGCGTCAGCGTGTAGGCCTGGCGCGCGCGCTGTTCGGCAATCCGTTCCTCGTCGTGCTCGACGAGCCGAATTCCAACCTCGATGCTGCGGGCGACCAAGCGCTGACGCGTGCCATCGAAGGCATCAAAGCGCGCGGCGGCATCGTCATCGTGGTCGCGCATCGTCCCAGCGCCCTCGCCGCGCTCGACCACTTGCTGGTGCTGAATGGCGGCAGGCAGCAGGCATTCGGGCTGAAGAGCGAGATCGCACGGCAGGCTTTGCAGCCGGTGACGAAACCGCTGCATGCGGTCGGATCGGCGGGCTGAGATGAGGTCGGCAACTCCCGATTTCAAAGCCGATGCGTTGCGCGTGGTGCGCGACATCGCATTGTCCGCCAGGGCGCGCGCGATCGCGCTGCTCGACCGCGGTTCGAAGCCGATCGAAGGTGCTTCGCCCCAGCAGCAGCGCTTGCGTCAGGCCATTCGCAGGAACGTCCGGGCGGGAGCGATCGCAGCGGCGCTGCTTGTCGGCGGGCTCGGCCTTTGGGCGGCATCAAGCAGTCTTGCCGGAGCCGTGGTCGCAGGCGGCCATCTGGTCGTCGGCTCGAACGTGAAGTCCGTCCAGCATCCGCAAGGCGGCGTCGTCGGCGCTCTCAACGTGCAGAACGGCAGCACGGTCGAGGCGGGCGACGTCCTGGTGCGGCTGGACGACACGGTGGCGCGTGCCAATCTCGCCATCGTCGACAACGGTCTCGACGAGCTCTCTGCCCGCCGCGCCCGGCTGATTGCCGAACGCGACGGCGCCCAGGCGGTGCTCTATCCCGAGCAGCTGTCGGGAAACGCGCATGCCCCTCAGATCGGTCATCTCATCGACGGCGAGAACAGGCTGTTCGCGCTGCGGCGGCAGGCGCGCGAGGGCAAGATTTCACAGCTACGCGAGCGCATCGTGCAGTTCCGTCAGGAGATCGCGGGTATCGAGGCCCAGCTTAGGAGCAAGCAGCAGGAGATATCCCTCACCAAGATCGAGCTCGAGGGCATGCGGGACCTCTGGAAAAAGAAGCTGGTGCCGATCTCGCGTCTGGCCGATCGCGAACGCGCCGAGGCAAGGCTCGACGGCGAAAACGGGCAGTTGATCGCCGCCGCCGCGCAGACGCGCGGGCGCATCAGCGAGATGGAACTGGCGATCATCCAGATCGATCAGGACCTGCGCAGCGAAGTGGCGGGCGAACTGAGGGAGATCGACGGCAAGATGAGCGAACTGCGCGAGCGTCAGATCGCGGCCGAGCAAACGCTGAAGCAGATCGATATCCGCGCCCCGCAATCGGGCCGGGTGCATCAGCTGGCCGTGCACACGATCGGCGGCGTGATCGCGCCCGGCGAGGCGATCATGCAGATCGTGCCGAGCGCCGACGCGCTGGTGGTCGAGGCGCGCGTCGCGCCGCAGGACATCGACCAGGTGCGCATCGGACAGAACGCCACGCTTCGCCTTTCGGCCTTCAGCCAGCAGATCACGCCGGAAGTCGAGGGCCAGGTTGACCGTATCTCGCCCGACCTCATCGAAGACCAGAAAGCCGGGGTCGCCTATTACGCGGTGCGCCTCGTGCTGACGCAAAGCAGCCTCAAACAGGCGGGATCGCTGGAACTGAAGCCGGGAATGCCGGCGGAGGTGTTCCTGAGAACCGGCGACCGCACGGTGCTTTCCTATCTGCTTAAGCCCCTGACCGATCAGGCGAGCCGCGCTTTCCGCGGCGACTAAGTCGCTCCGCTCTACAGATCCAGCCGAGGCTTGCGTCAGACCGATTGCAGGCCATTGCCCTTCGGCCTGAACACCATCGCTTGCCCGCTTGAATTAATTGAACGTTCGTTTTATTATCTGCTTCGCAGAGGCAAACATGGCACGCACCACGGGTTCAGATGGCGAAAAAACCGAGGCGGCCGTTCGCGAGGCGGCGGTCGGGCTGATCGCGCGGCTCGGCTATGAGGCGATGTCGATGCGCCAGCTGGCGACCGAAGTCGGCGTGCAGGCCGCCGCGCTCTATCGCTATTTTCCCACCAAGGAGGATCTGCTGTTCACGCTGATGCGCGAGCATATGGAAGGCCTGCTCAAGGCCTGGGATGACGCGCGCCCGGCACCGGCCGATCCGGCAGCGCGGCTCGCCGCCTATGTCGAGAACCACATTGCCTTCCATATCGAGCGGCGCCGCGCCACCCATGTCTCCAACATGGAATTGCGCAGCCTCTCGCATGAGCGGCTGACGCAGATCCTCAAGATGCGCACGGCCTATGAGAAGGAATTGCGCGCGATCCTGCGCGACGGCGCCGACGCCGGCATCTTCGAGATCGACGATGTCGGCCTGACCGCCATGGCGCTGATCCAGATGATGACCGGCGTCATCGTCTGGTTCCGTCCGGGCGAGCGGCTGTCGATCTCTGAAGTCACGGAGACATATCTTTCGATGACAAGGCGGCTCGTCGGCGCGAAGATCGGCGCCGGCAGCGCAACGCGTCCCGTCCGACGCGCAAAGGAGGCCACGGCACTTTGATTTCGCGCATTATCCTTATCGAAGTCGATTTCGGGGTCATGCGCCGGGAGGAACGCCATGTACACGAATACGCTGAACTTCGGGCTTGATGCCGACATTGAGGCGTTGCGCGATACCGTAAGGCGCTTCGCACAAGACAGGATCGCGCCGATCGCGGCCGATATCGACCGCTCCAACGAATTCCCGGCACATCTGTGGGGGGAGCTCGGCGCGCTCGGCCTGCTCGGCATCACCGCCGATGCCGAGTTCGGCGGCAGCGGTATGGGCTATCTCGCGCATGTCGTGGCGATGGAGGAGATTTCCCGCGCATCCGCCTCGGTCGGCCTCTCCTACGGCGCGCATTCCAATCTCTGCGTTAACCAGATCAACCGCTGGGCAACGCCGGCACAGAAGGAGAAATACCTCCCTGCGCTCTGCTCGGGCGAAAAGGTCGGCGCGCTGGCAATGTCGGAGTCCGGATCAGGCTCGGACGTCGTGTCGCTGCGGCTGCGCGCCGAAAAGCGCAACGACCGCTATGTGCTCAACGGTTCGAAAATGTGGATCACCAACGGACCCGATGCCGAGACCTTGGTGGTCTATGCCAAGACCGATCCGGAGCGCAATTCGCGCGGCATCACCGCCTTCATCATCGAAAAAACCTTTGCCGGGTTTTCGGTGGCCCAAAAACTCGACAAGCTCGGCATGCGCGGCTCGAACACCGGCGAGCTCGTCTTCGAGAATGTCGAGGTGCCGTTCGAGAATGTGCTGCATGAGGAAGGGCGCGGCGTCGAGGTGCTGATGTCGGGCCTCGACTATGAGCGCGCCGTGCTCTCCGGCGGGCCGATCGGGCTGATGGCGGCCTGCCTCGACGTGGCGGTGCCTTACGTGCATGAGCGCAAGCAGTTCGGCCAGCCGATCGGCAGTTTTCAGCTGGTGCAGGGCAAGCTTGCCGACATGTATTCGACGATGAACGCGGCGCGCGCCTATGTCTACGCCGTGGCCGGTGCCTGCGACCGCGGCGAGACCACGCGCAAGGACGCCGCCGGCTGCGTGCTCTTCGCGGCCGAAAAGGCGACGCAGATGGCGCTCGATGCCATCCAGCTGCTCGGCGGCAACGGCTATATCAACGATTATCCGACCGGGCGGCTTCTGCGCGACGCCAAGCTCTACGAGATCGGCGCCGGCACCAGCGAGATCCGCCGCTGGCTGATCGGCCGCGAGATCATGGCGGAGGGAGTGTGATGTCTCCCTCCGTCACCTCAGCCGAACGCCTTGGGCAGGTCGTCGGTCGGCTTGGCGACGATCTGATGCTCATCGCGCCACAGAACCTCACGCTGGCGCCGGGACGTGATCGAGCGCACAGGCAAGCCGCCCTCCTCGATCAGCCAGGCGCAATAGCGCGCACGGCTGATGGCTTCCTTGGCGTTCGGGTGGAACCAGCAGACGCCCCAAATCGACTCACGGCGCTTGAAATGCCGCCCAACCCGGCCAGGAATGGGCAAATGCCGATTGAACCAGTCGAACTGATCCTCCAGTTCGCCATGGATCCAGTCCGGGCAGCCATTCCGGTACAAGTACCAGGACGCATGGAAAAAGCCGCTCTCTACCCGGCTCTTCGGATGGATCAGCGGCGTTACAAACCGCACATACATAGTGACACCCACAGCGCTTGCAGGCGCCGTGTTCCTTTTGCTCGAATCCGGGACGTGGAAAGCCGCCCTTCGGCGGCGTCAGGCCATGGCCGAGGGGAGACATTTGGTGAAACGCATATCGATGCCTTTCATCGTCGCCTCCTGAGGTGTCATTCGTACAAAAGATGCCGCGCTGCGCACGCAGCATCCGGGTGCGGGCTGTTACACTGGTTGCGTTGCGGCATCAAGAGGTGTGAGGAATAACGTGGCCACACTCCAAACCCAAATCTCCCCCTCCTCGGAAAGCTTCCGCGCCAATGCCGAGCGCATGCGGGCGCTGGTCGACGATATCGCCGAGAAGGCGGCGGGCATCGAGCGCGGCGGCTCGGACGAGGCGCGCGAGCGCCACCAAAGCCGCGGCAAGCTGCTGCCGCGCGAAAGATTGGCGCAACTGCTCGACACCGGCTCGCCTTTTCTCGAGGTCGGCCAGTTCGCGGCATGGTCGATGTATGGCGAGGATATTCCGTCGGCCGGCATCATCACCGGCATCGGCCGTGTCGAAGGCCGGGAGGTCATGGTCGTCGTCAACGACGCGACGGTGAAAGGCGGCACCTATTATCCGGTGACGGTGAAGAAGCATCTGCGCGCGCAGGAGATCGCGCTGCAGAACAAGCTGCCTTGCGTCTACCTGGTCGACAGCGGCGGCGCCAACCTGCCCAACCAGGACGAGGTCTTCCCCGACCGTGAGCATTTCGGCCGCATCTTCTACAACCAGGCCAACATGTCGGCAGCCGGCATCCCGCAGATCGCTTGCGTCATGGGCTCCTGCACGGCGGGCGGGGCCTATGTGCCGGCGATGTCGGACGAAACGATCATGGTGCGCAACCAGGCGACCATTTTTCTTGGCGGCCCGCCGCTGGTGAAGGCTGCCACCGGCGAGGATGTCAGCGCCGAGGAGCTCGGCGGCGCCGAGGTCCACACCAGGCTTTCCGGCGTCGCCGACCACTATGCCATGGATGACGAGCACGCGCTGGCCATTTGCCGACGCATCGTCAAGAACCTGAATCGGAACAAGGCCGTAAGCCTGAACTTACAGAAACCGGTATCGCCGCTTCACGATCCGCATGAACTCTACGGCATCGTGCCGACGGATTTGCGCCAGCCCTATGACGTTCGCGAGGTGATCGCGCGTCTGGTCGACGGTTCCGAGTTCGACGAGTTCAAGCAGAATTACGGCACCACCTTGGTCACCGGTTTTGCGCATCTGCACGGCATGCCGGTCGGCATCCTCGGCAACAATGGGGTGCTGTTCTCGGAAAGCGCGCTGAAGGGCGCGCATTTCATCGAGCTCTGCTGCCAGCGCGGCATTCCGCTGATCTTCCTGCAGAACATCACCGGCTTCATGGTCGGGCGAAAGTATGAGGCCGGCGGCATCGCCAAGGACGGCGCCAAGCTGGTCACGGCGGTCGCCACGGCACGCGTGCCGAAGCTTACGGTGATCATCGGCGGTTCGTTCGGCGCCGGCAATTACGGCATGTGCGGCCGCGCCTATTCGCCCCGCTTCCTGTGGATGTGGCCGAATGCGCGCATTTCGGTGATGGGCGGCGAGCAGGCGGCGACGGTGCTCGCCATGGTCAAGCGCGAGGGCATCGAGCGCAAGGGCGGTGAGTGGAGCGCCGAGGAGGAAGCGAAATTCAGGAAGCCGATCCTGATGAAATACGAGCATGAGGGTCACCCGCTCTATTCTTCGGCAAGGCTTTGGGACGACGGCATCATCGATCCGGCCAAAACACGCGAGGTGCTGGCGCTCAGCCTCTCGGCGGCGCTCAATACCGGGGTCGAGGAAACGAAGTTCGGCGTGTTCAGGATGTGACGATGAGCGGCGTCAGCGATAGGATCCGCGTGCATACCGGCGACATCACCAGGCTTAAGGTCGATGCCATCGTCAATGCCGCCAATTCCTCGCTGCTCGGCGGCGGTGGTGTCGACGGCGCTATCCACCGCGCCGCCGGGCCGGAGCTGGTCGCCGAATGCCGGACGCTGAACGGCTGCAGGACCGGGGATGCCAAACTGACGAAAGGCTACCGGCTGCCGGCGCGCTATGTCATTCACACCGTCGGCCCGGTCTGGCACGGCGGCGGCGAGAGCGAGGCGGAGTTGCTCGCCTCCTGCTATCGGCGCTCGCTGGAGATTGCCACCGGTAAGGACTGTCGAACGATAGCATTTCCGGCGATCTCGACCGGCATCTACGGCTATCCGAAAGATCAGGCTACCGAAATAGCCGTCGGCACGGTTGCTGTTTTTCTAGGCGAAAACGCCATCCCCGAGACCGTAACTTTCTGCTGCTTCGACGATCTGACTGCCAAACTATACAGCTCAACCGTTGCTGCGATTGGGGGAGCCTGAACTTTATGACAAAGACGTTCCACCCGTTCACGAGATCGAGATTCTTGAGTGACCATCTAGCGGCGCCGGCAAATATTCGATATTGCTCATCCTGCATTGTCTTATGGGGATGGGGTAAAAATGACACGAGAATATCTGCGGAAAGCATCCGCGTCGATACTTGCAGGAATGCTTATATTCGCCTCGTGCGGCGCTGTCGTCGCCGGGTCGCTGGCTGGAAGCGAGGGGGACAAGCGCTTTCCACCTTACATCCCACGCAATCCCAAGGATCCGTGCAACAGGGCATACAAGGCCTATTTGGCGGCGAGCGGCCATTCAGCCTACGCGACCACGCCTTATGCCCGGATCATGTCGTCTTACATCATCTGTGGTGGACACCTGAATGCGCCGTCCCAAAAAGTTGCGGAAGAGCTGGCGATGAAATCCTGCCTGGCCACGCGCGCGCACTACAAGGTGACTACGGGCGGCGCCTGCGAGATCGCCGCATCGAAGTAGGCCCGCGCCTGCCGAATTGGCGCTGCCCGTCGCAAACTCGGGAGGCTCCATGTTCGGCAAGATCCTGATCGCCAATCGCGGCGAGATCGCTTGCCGCGTCATCCGCACCGCGCGCAAGCTCGGCGTGCGAACAGTCGCCGTCTATTCGGATGCCGACGCGCGAGCGCTGCATGTCGAGATGGCCGACGAGGCGGTGCATATCGGCCCCTCGCCGGTCGGTGACAGCTATCTGCGCGGCGACAGGATCATTGCCGCGGCGCTTGCCACAGGCGCCGAGGCTATCCACCCCGGCTACGGCTTCCTTTCGGAGAACCCCGACTTCGTCGACCAGGTGACGGCGGCGGGCCTCATCTTCATCGGCCCGTCCGCCGCCTCGATCCGCGCCATGGGGCTGAAGGACGCCGCCAAGCGGTTGATGGAAAAGGCCGGCGTTCCGGTGGTGCCCGGCTATCACGGCGAAGCGCAGGAGATTGTGCTGCTTGCCACAAAAGCGCGCGAGATCGGCTACCCGGTGCTGATCAAGGCGCGCGCCGGCGGCGGCGGCAAGGGCATGCGGCGCGTCGACCATCCGGACGACTTCTCCGAGGCGCTGTCCGGAGCCCGGCGCGAGGCCAAGGCTGCCTTCGGCGACGACCGCGTTCTGGTCGAAAAATATGTCGACAAGCCGCGCCACATCGAAGTCCAGGTGTTCGGTGACAATTTCGGCAATGTCGTGCATCTTTTCGAGCGCGACTGCTCGGCGCAGCGCCGCCACCAGAAGGTGATCGAGGAGGCGCCCGCCCCCGGCATGACGCCGGCGCTGCGCAAGGCGATGACGGAAGCGGCGGTGAAGGCCGCCAAGGCAATCAGCTATTCGGGCGCCGGCACGATCGAGTTCATCGTCGATGCTTCCGAGGCCCTCAAAGCCGACCGCTTCTGGTTCATGGAGATGAACACACGGCTGCAGGTCGAGCATCCCGTCACCGAGATGGTCACCGGCGTCGATCTGGTCGAATGGCAGCTTCGTGTCGCCGCCGGCGAAAAACTGCCGAAGGCGCAGAACGAGATCGCCCTTGCCGGACATGCTTTCGAGGCGCGCATCTACGCCGAGGACGCGGCCAAGGGATTCCTGCCGGCGACGGGCACGCTTTATCATCTCAAATTCCCCGACACGCCGCCGGAGGATGCCGCCATGCGCATCGAGACCGGCGTGCGGTCCGGCGATGCGATCTCGCCCTTCTACGATCCGATGATCGCCAAGCTGGTGGTGCACGCTAGGGACAGAACCACCGCGCTTGGCGCGCTGCGCAAGGCGCTGGCCCGAACCGAAGTTGCCGGCTCGACGGTCAACACCGCCTTCCTTGCAGCACTCGCCGCCGACGCCGATTTCGCGGCGGGCGATATCGACACCGGCCTGATCGGCCGGCATCAGGATGCTCTCGTCGCTGTTCCCGCGCCAAGCGATGAAGCGATCGCCGCGGCGGCGCTGGCAGCGACCGACGCAAGCACGGCGGGTCCGGCCGCCGATCCGTGGTCCTCGCTCGCCGGCTATGCGCATTTCCATACGCTGGCGCGCCGCACCCGGTTGCGTTACGGCGAGGAGAACATCCTGGCCCGGGTATCGGCGCGGCCTGACGGCCGCTTCCAGGTGGCGCTGGAGGCGCCGCATGACGCGCTCAACGCGCACGACCTCAGGAGCATGCCGCGCAGCGCGCGCTGGCCGGGCCATGTCACGGTGTTCGAAGGAGCGGTCGGATATACATTCACGGTGCCGGATCCGCTGGCCAAGGCGGATGAGGCCGCGGCCGCGTCGGACAGCCTGCGCGCGCCGATGCCGGGATTGGTCAAGCTGGTGCGCGCGGCAGCGGGCGATACCGTTATCAAGGGCCAGCCGCTCCTAATCCTCGAAGCGATGAAGATGGAGCACACGATCGCCGCACCCCATGATGGGGTGATTGCCGAGATCGCGGCCGAAGGCGCGCAAGTGAGCGACGGCACGGTGCTGGTGCGGTTCGAGGACGCACGGGGCTGAGCTGCCGGTCGCCTTGGATCGGCAACGGGACAAACTGGCTGGGGCAGCAGGACTCCAGGGGGGCGCCGTAGAGCGCCGAACTGGCCTCCAAATCAGTGCCAAGGCACATACGAAAACGGCCGGGACAAATCCCGGCCATTTCCAATCGATCTGCAGAACGAATTACGGCTTGATCGGCGCGTATTTGCCGTCGTGCCACTGGTTGATGTCGTAGCTGGCGTTCTTCAGGTCGCCCTTCTCGTCGAAGATCACGTCGCCGACCACGGTGCTGATCGGCTTGCCGTCCTTCAGCGCCTCGGCGACCTTGGCCGGGTCGTCGGTGCCGGCGCGCTTGACGCCTTCGGCCACCGCCTGGATCACTGCATAGGAGAACAGCGTGAAACCTTCCGGTGTGAAGCCGCCTTGCTTGATCTTGGCCACGGCCTCCTTCGCTTCCGGCTTCGACTGCGGATCCGAGGGGAAGACGAACATCGTGCCTTCACCGGCCGGGCCGGCGATCTGCCAGAATTCCGGCGAGGCGATCGAGTCCGGCATGATCAGCTGGAACTTGACGTTCTGCTCCGCTGCCTGGCGCAGGATCAAGCCGGCCTCCGGATGGTAGCCGCCGAAATAGACGACGTCGGCCTTGAGCTCTTTCAGCTTGGTGACCAAAGCCGAATAGTCCTTCTCGCCGGCATTGATGCCTTCATAGTCGACCTCCTTGAGGCCGCCGGCATTCATGGTCGTCTTGACAGCATCGGCAACGCCCTGACCGTAGGCGCTCTTGTCGTGCAGGACGACGACGTTCTTGCCGGCATATTTCTTGGCGATCCATGGACCGATGAAAGCGCCCTGCGCATCGTCACGAGTGTAGAGGCGCATGATCGTCGGCCAGCCGGCCTTGGCCGCGGCGTCGGTCAGTTCCGGATTAGACGAGGCCGGGCTCATCATCAGGGTGCCGGCTTCGGCATAGACGGCGGAAGCGGGAATGCTCGAGCCCGAGCAGGCATGGCCGTCGACGAATTTGACGCCGTTGGCAACGATGCGATTGGCGACCGACACCGCCTGCTTCGGATCGCATTGGTCGTCCTGGATGTCGATCTTGATCTTGTTGCCATTGACACCTCCGGCGGCATTGATGGCATCCGCCGCGGCCTGCGCGCCCTGCTTGAACTGGTCGCCGATGTTGGCGAGCTGCCCGGTCATCGGGCCGACCACCGAAATCGTGATGTCGTCGGCGAAGGCAACCGATGCGCTCATCGTCAGGCCCAATGCGGCCGCGCTCAAAATACCCAATCTTTTCATGACAATAGAACTCCTCCACTTGCGCGCGGCCGTTCCGGCCACGCTTCTTCCAGAGAGCCGGGACAATTTCACCCTTCGCCGGAACTGTCGAGAGCACAATGTATCGGGATTTGGTTCATTCCGACGGGGAGTTCTTGGGCCAAGCCGCCGTTCCCATACAGGCGGTGACTGCGCAAATGCAAAAGCCGCGCCGGCCTTGTCCCGGCCGGTCACGGCTTTTGCAGTCGAGCTTCCCGGCACCCCGCGCGCCTGAACCCGCTCGCTTCCCTGTGTTGTCGCACGGCTTGAGTTCGTTGACCTGCCGCGTTCTTGGTCTGGTTAACCGGCCGTCTTTTTGCGGCCTTGTCCCTTAAGAGCTTCCGGGCTTTACCCCGCAAAATCAGTGCATCGTCATCCATTCGCGCGCTTCGCGCAGCGCCTTGGCGATCTCGGCCTTCGACATCGATGCCGACAATTCCGAGCGCAGCTCGGCGGCGCGGAGCGAGCCCTTGATCGCGGCGATGTTGAACCATTTGTGGGCGGCAATGACGTCGGTCTCGCAATCGCGGCCGGTCGCATACATCATGCCCAGTTCGAAAAGAATGTCGGCCTGGGCAGTTGCCCCCATGGCGCCGAAGCCGGCTTCAAGCATTTCAAAGCGTGCCATTTCAATCCCCTGTCTGCTCCCGAGAGCTGCCTCCTTCTGTCCCTGGAATTCCCCTGGGCGGGCCGCTCTTTCGATGCTTTCGAGGATGACGGCTCGCCTTGAATCCGTCGTTAAATGGCTTGCTTAATTTGAAGAAAACAAAGCTAAAACAATAGGTAAACGCGAAGAACTGTTAAGCATAGGAATCCAGCAATTCAGCCGATCTGCGCCAAATTCGTCGAAAATTTGGGGCGCGGGAATCAAGACTTCGCTAACCACGGAAACCGAAGCCTTTTTTCGCCATCCGTTCATTTCCAACGACCGACGCGGCCAAAATCCTTGCAAGCTTCCGTCGCGGCACCGCTTTCGTTTTGGCGATGGCTGGATTAGCTTTACGTTTGCGTAAGGGACAGAAAGGCGGAACGAGGCCCGCCGGAACCCTAAAAGGGAGGACAAGCATGTTTCGAAAAGTCAGCCTGGCCCTGGCGGCCACCTTGATGATGGCAGGCGCCGCGTCGGCCGACCCTATCGAGGGCAATTGGAAGACGCAGGCCGGATCGACAGCGGCGATCGCCGGCGGCGGAGCGTTTTCCATCACGCTCAAGTCCGGCAAATATGCCGGCAAGACGATCGGCTCCTTCAAGGCGGCCGGCGACAACAAGTACACCGGCACCATAACAGACCCGGAAACCGACAAGACCTATTCCGGCAAGGCGACGCTTTCCGGCACCTCGCTAAAGATGAGCGGCTGCGTTCTGGGCGGACTGATCTGCAAGACCCAGACCTGGCACAAGCTCTGACAGTCGAACGGATGACGATGCAAAAACGGGGCCCGGCGCCCCGTTTTCTTTTTGAGCGCCGTTTCTGAGCGCAACGCTGGACAAGGCATTTCGCAGGCCTTGGCCGGGTCATGACCCCATCAGCCAATTTGAACCGCAGATGAATACCGGTCTCAGAACCGGTTCAGAGGCGCTCGGGCATTCTCCTCGCATTGAAGGAGAGTCCAATGCTTGTCCGCCGCTTCACCATCGTCTGCCTGCTGATGAGCCTGTTCGGCATGTTCTTCGCCATCCTCGTGGCCGAAGCCGGCCGTCCGGCGCGCTCACCGCGAATGGCCGATACCTGCCGGCTGGACTGCATGAACCATTTCGGCCGCTGAAACGACCAATACTCGAAACCGGAACGACCACCATGAACCGCATCGCTGCCTCCACCCTCAAAGCTCTTCGGCTCCTGCCGCGGGCGATGCTCATCCTGATGGTGCTTGCCGCTCCTGTGCTGGCGGTGCCGATGATGCGCGCCGACGCCGGTTCGGTCATCGAGGCGCCGGCGCCGAAGAAGGCAGGCATCGGCTTCGTGCTGCTGGTCAGCCTGCAGCGTGGCTGACACGGCCAGAGAAAAATACTCCGCAAGGCGGGCTTCGCGCCCGCCTCCCCCTCCCAAGCGCTCTTCCAAATCCCTATATTGGGCCATGGAAAAGCGAATCTACCCCCAAGCCATCGAATCGGTCGTCATGCCGGAGCCTTTCGGCAGGCAGAGTTTTGACGACGCCAAGAAGGCGGTCGCGGCGCTGGAGGCGCTCTACGACCGCAACACCAAATTCCTGCGCGATTCCTTCGCCAAGCTCGCCGCCGGCGGCGACGAGAGCAGGCGCTACCGGGCCTTTTATCCGCAGATCGGCGTCACCACCACCTCGTTCACGCAGATCGACTCGCGCCAAGCCTACGGCCATATGCCGACGCCCGGGCATTTTGCCACCACCATCACCCAGCCAAAGCTGTTCGAGAACTATCTCGTCGAGCAGCTTCGGCTCATCATGCGCAATCACGGCGTCCAGGTCACGGTGTCGGAATCGACGACGCCGATCCCGCTGCATTTCGCCTTCCTGGAGGGCACCTATGTCGACGGCACGGCTGCCGAGCGCATCAGGCGACCGATCCGCGACCTGTTCGACGTGCCGGATCTCGACGGCACCGACGACCAGATCGCCAACGGCACATTCGAGGTGGCGTTCGGCGAGCCGAGGCCGCTGGCGCCGTTCACGGCCCAGCGCATCGACTATTCGCTGCACCGCATGACGCACTACACGGCTACCAGCCCGCAGCATTTCCAGAATTTCGTGCTGTTCACCAATTACCAGTTCTACATCGACGAGTTCGTGGCGCGGGCCCGCGAGCTGATGGAGAGCGGCGGCGGCGGTTACAGCGAATTCGTCGAGCCGGGCAACCTCGTGACTAAGGCCGGGGCCGGCGCGGCGAGCGAAGGCACCCCGCCACAGCGCCTGCCGCAAATGCCGGCCTACCATCTGAAGAAGTCGGGCCATGGCGGCATCACCATGGTCAACATCGGCGTCGGCCCGTCCAACGCCAAGACCATCACCGACCATATCGCGGTGCTTCGGCCACATGCCTGGGTGATGCTCGGCCACTGCGCCGGCCTGCGCAACACGCAGGCACTGGGCGACTATGTGCTGGCCCATGCTTATGTGCGCGAGGATCATGTGCTCGACGACGACCTGCCGGTCTGGGTGCCCATCCCGCCGCTGGCCGAGATCCAGGTAGCGCTGCAGGAAGCGGTCGCCGAGGTAACGGGACTTTCCGGCTACGATCTCAAGCGCATCATGCGCACCGGCACCGTCGCCACCATCGACAACCGCAACTGGGAACTGCGCGACCAGCGCGGACCGGTGCAGCGCCTTTCGCAGTCGCGCGCCATCGCGCTCGACATGGAATCGGCGACGATCGCCGCCAACGGCTTCCGCTTCCGCGTGCCCTACGGCACGCTGCTGTGCGTCTCCGACAAGCCTTTGCATGGCGAACTGAAACTGCCCGGCATGGCGACGGAATTCTACAAGCGGCAGGTGGCGCAGCACCTCACCATCGGCATCAGGGCGATGGAGAAGCTGGCCGAAATGCCGATGGAGCGGCTGCATTCGCGCAAGTTGAGAAGCTTCTCCGAGACTGCTTTCCAGTAGCCGAGGCAACTCATCGTCTTGCCCGGGCCGCAATTTTGCCGATAAGCAGGCCTGAGCGAGACTATGTCGCTGCAAAAAGATGCCGGCGACATTCGGCAGAACACGACTGACATGACAACAGGCGGCGCGCGCTCAAACATGACGGCTGGGGTGGCATTCCTGGCGATGACGGCACTCACGGCCGCGCTGCTGGCCGGATTCCTCGGCGCGCTGCATCCAGCCCTCGATTCGTTCTCGCATTTTCGTATTCACCTGAGCGTGCTCACGGCGCTGCTGGCGGTGGCGCTGCTTGCCAGTTCGTACCGGCTGCAAGCGGCAGCAGCGCTGCTCTTCGCCCTCGCCTGCCTTGCCACGACGGCCAGCGCACTGCCCAGGTTGTGGCCGCAGCAGGCGGTCGCCAAACCTGCCGACCGTATCGTCTACAGCCTGCTGCAGATCAATCTTCGCTTCGACAATCCGACACCCAAGAAGGTGCTGTCGCTGATCGGCCGCACCAATCCTGACGTGATCACCCTCGACGAGGTGTCGGGAATGTGGACGAGAGAGCTCGGCTATATCACCGGCGCCTATCCGTACCGCATCCTGTGCCCCTACCCCAACGGCGTGTTCGGCGTCGCGCTGCTCTCGCGACGGCCTTTTGCCGCCGGCACGGCGCCGCATTGCGAGCCGCGCGGTGCGATGGCTACCGCCACGGTCGATTTCGGCGGCACCGGCGTCGATGTCGCGGCAATCCATTTGAGCTGGCCCTGGCCGCGCGAGCAGTACTGGCAGATCGGCGAGCTGGCGGGGCCGCTTGCCGCGCTCGGCGAAACCGCCATCATGGCCGGCGACTGCAACGCCGTGCCGTGGAGCGCTGCAGTGCGTCGTGTCGCCTCGCTCGGCGGACTGAGCGTTATGCCGTCGGCCGGGCCGACCTGGATTCACCGGAAGCTGCCGGATTTCATCCGGCGCTTCGCCGGCCTGCCGATCGACCAGGTGTTCAGCAAGGGCGCCGTGACCATCCATTCGGCGACGCGGCTGGAAGACGCCGGCTCCGACCACTTGCCGGTGCTGGTCGAGTTCTCGTTGCGGTCCGACGGCCGACAGCCCGAGCACGAGCATCAGTCGGCGCTGGCGGCAAACGCACAACTTGGCAAGACGGGCAGTTAGCGTCGCATTGCTTCCTGCCACATCGCCGGTTTCTGCTTGTGCCGCTAAGGCCTGATCAAAGCAGCGACCAGGTGCTCGACATGACCGCCTTCGCGGTGCTCGCGGGCATCGAAGGCATTTTGCCTGGCCTCGTATTCGGCATAGACGGCCTGGATGCGTCGGCGCGCCTCGCTGCGCGCCTTGTAGCAATAGGGGTCGTTAGCGACCCTAAGACCGGTGATCGAGCGATCGGTGACGCGCATCATTTCCCGGGCAATGCGGCCATGGGTTCCCTCATGGGCGCGCACGCCGGCGAAGAACCGGTTCCAGCGCTTCTTCAACGCAGGCGTCGCTGGCGACGCCAAGCGGGGGAAAGTGTAGAAGAGACTGAGCGTTCCGTTTGCCTGCCGTATCCGGCACGAGCCCTTGTCCTGGATAACGCCAAGCTCCCAGTCGGCCGTATAGGCGGTCTGGGCGATGGCATGCGTCATGAAGCCGTGCTTGGGACCTTTGCTGCCCATCGCCTCGATGAGCGCCGCGCCCGAATTGCCGGCAATGTCATAGGTGCGCGTCTGGACCAGCACCCTGGTGCCGGCCGAAGCCTGCGGCGCGCAGAGCGCGCCGAGCGCGACAAGGCATGTCAGAACCGCCATGCGCATAACCGTCTCCTCCCTATCCTGAGGGAAAGGGAACACAAGCAGGCAGCGGATTCAACAGCCTTGAGGTTGCGCCGTCGCAACCGTATTGCTCTTGGTGCCGCCTCTTACCCGGCTCGAGCCAGCTTGTCCGGCAGGACGGCGGCTGTCGAGGCGGCCCGGTGAGACGTGAGGCTCACATGCCCTGGTAGACAGGCCCCTCTCCGCCTTGCGGGGGCACCCAGTTGATGTTCCGGTTCGGGTCCTTGATGTCGCAAGTCTTGCAGTGGACGCAGTTCTGCGCGTTGATGACGAAGCGCACGTCCTTGGCGGACGGATCGGCAGCGGCATTGCCGTCCTTGTCCACCCACTCATAGACGCCGGCCGGGCAGTAGCGGGTCGATGGCCCGGCGAACACGTCGTGCTCGGAACGCTGCTGCAGCGCCATGTCGCCGACGATGAGGTGCACGGGCTCATTTTCCTCATGGTTGGTGTTGGACAAAAACACCGAGGAGAGCCGGTCGAAGGTCAAGACGCCATCCGCCTTCGGATAAGCGATTTTCTGGTGCTTGGAGGCGGGCTCGAGCGTCGCATAGTCTGCCTTGCCGTGCTTCAGCGTGCCGAAGGGCGAGAAGCCGAACAGCGTGTTCAGCCACATGTCGAGACCGCCGATGCCGACACCGACGATGGTGCCGAAGCGCGACCACAGCGGCTTGACGTTGCGCACCTTCTTCAGATCCCTGCCGATGTCGCTGCCGCGCCAGGCGTCTTCATAGGAGGCGAGCTCGTCATTGGCCCGGCCGGCGGCAATGGCGTCCGCGACATGCTCGGCGGCCAGCATGCCGGACAGCACCGCATTGTGCGAGCCCTTGATGCGCGGCACGTTGACGAAGCCGGCCGCGCAGCCCATCAGCACGCCGCCGGGGAAGGAGAGTTTCGGCACCGACTGCCAGCCGCCCTCGGTAATGGCGCGCGCGCCATAGCCGATCCGCTTGGCGCCCTCGAAGGTGCCTCTGATCGCCGGATGAGTCTTGAAGCGCTGGAATTCCTCGAAGGGCGAGAGCCAGGGGTTCTTATAGTTCAGATGGACGACGAAGCCGACCGCCACCTGGTTGTCTTCGAGATGGTAGAGGAAGGAGCCGCCGCCGGTTTTCATGTCGAGCGGCCAGCCGAAGGAGTGCTGCACCAGCCCCGGCTTGTGGTTCTCAGGCTTGACCTGCCAGAGTTCCTTGAGACCGATGCCGAATTTGGCGGGCTCGCGGCCGTCGGCAAGCTGGTATTTGTCGATCAGTTGCTTGGCCAAAGAGCCGCGCGCGCCCTCGCCGATCAGCACGTATTTGCCCATCAGCGCCATGCCCGGAGCGTAGGCCGGGCCATGCGTGCCGTCCTTCTCGACGCCCATGTCGCCAGTGATCACGCCGGTCACGGCGCCGGCGTCGTTGTAGACAAGGCTCGCCGCGGCAAAGCCCGGATAAATCTCGACGCCGAGCGCCTCGGCCTTGGTCGCCAGCCAGCGGCAGACATTGCCAAGCGAGACGATGTAGTTGCCGTGATTGTTCATCAGCGGCGGCATCAGGAAGTTGGGCAGGCGGAAGGACCCGGCGGGGCCCAGCACCAGGAAATGATCGTCGGTGACAGGCGTCTTGAAAGGGTGCCCTTCCTCCTCGCGCCAGCCCGGCAAAAGGCGGTCGATGCCGATCGGGTCGACGACGGCGCCGGACAGGATGTGGGCGCCGACCTCGCCGCCTTTTTCCAGCACGACGACGGAAAGGTCGGGGTTGAGCTGCTTCAGACGGATCGCCGCGGCAAGGCCGGCCGGACCGGCGCCGACGATGACCACGTCGAATTCCATGCTCTCGCGTTCGATTTCGCTCATCTGCCCCTCGCTGGCTTGCCCTATTCTCGCATTTTGCTGGCTCACGCGCTGCATAGCGCATCAATTCGCGACGCGAAACCGGCGCTGACGTGACAAAGCCGATTTCGACAAAAAGTCGCGGTGTTCCATACGAAACGGCCATCGGACAGGCGACGGCGAAGCATAGGCCAGGGCCATGCAGTTGGAAGGCCAGGCCCGTCCGGCACGTTTTTAATTGTTCGACGGCTTGCTTATCGGCAATACTTGGCCCCATGCGCACTCCCGAGCCAACCGGCTTTTCATTGAAGCGCTTACTCTTCACGCCCGGCGTGCTCTGCCGCGCGGTTCTTCCGCTCCTCTTTTCGCTCGGCGCGGCCCAGGCCGATCCGCAGAAAGTCTGGGCGGCCGGCGCCTACTCCTTTTCCGACGAGCTCGGCGGCTTCCGCATCACCGGCGCTTCCGGAATCGGCACCAAGGATGACCCGCTGGTCATCACCGAGGAGCTGAATTCGGCGACGCCAGTGACGCTGACTATCCGCGCGATCAGGCCGATCGAAGCCTTCGGCAGGGCCGGCAACGTGGCCAATGGGGTTATGTACATGCGCATCGACGTGCTCAACAACAGCTCCCTGCCCTGGGTCGAGTTCCAGTTCGAGCTGCAGGAAATCCTCGACCAGCCGAGCGTGTTCGGCGACGGTCTCTCCTTCGACCAGCGCAACAAGAGTCCCGACAACATCGTCTCGAGCAACTTCGCCGATTTCGACCGCCAGTTCGAACCCTATGACCGGCTCTTGTTCAAGAACGGCAAGGTCGACCCGCTGAAGACGGCGACGTTCGAGTTCCTGATCACCGACTACACGCCACGCTGGACATTTTTCCTGGTGCAGGATCCGCGCATACCGACGGGCTGACAGACATTGCGCTGAATGGCGAATTCCGAGCGGTTGCAAATCTTTGCCGCGCGGACGATGGTGGCGCCATGACTGCCGCCTCCCCCAACAACCCGATCGATATCACAGAGCTGCTGGCCTTCTATGCCAGCGCCGGCGTTGACGAGGCGCTGGAAGACACGCCTGTCGACCGCTTCGCCGAGGCCAAGCCGAAGCAAGCCGAGCTCGCGCCGGCGCAGGCCGCGACCGCGCGTGAAAGCATGCCCCTGGAGCGGCCGGCATCGGAGCCCGGATTCGAGACAGGCCGGGCGGCGGAACGGCCGGCGGCATCGACCGGGCTGGACGCAAGCCAAGTGCCCGATGCGCCGCGGCGCCCGACGCTCACCACCGCCACGGTCCCCGACGAGGGGCAGATCAAGCTCGCGCGGCAGCTGGCGGCGAGTGCCTCGACGCTTGACGAGCTGCGTCAGCAGATGGCGGCGTTCGATGGCTGCAATCTCAAATTCACCGCCAAGAACCTGGTCTTCGCCGACGGCAACCCGAATGCCGACCTGATGCTCGTCGGCGAGGCGCCGGGCCGCGACGAGGACCTCGAAGGGCTGCCCTTCGTCGGCCGCTCCGGACGGCTGCTCGACAGCATGCTGGCAGCAATCGGCCTCGACCGGACATCGGCCTATATCGCCAACGTCATCCCGTGGCGCCCGCCGGGCAACCGCACGCCGACGCTGCACGAGACGGAGATCTGCCGCCCGTTCATCGAAAGGCAGATCGAGCTGGTCAATCCGAAGGTGCTGGTCAATCTCGGCGGCCCTTCCGCCAAGACGCTGCTCAACACGACCGAGGGCATCCTGCGGTTACGGGGTAATTGGCGCGTCCACACCACCCAGTCGGGCATTGCCATTCCAGCGATGCCGACGCTGCATCCGGCGTATCTGCTTCGCACGCCTGCACACAAGAAGCTGGCGTGGCGGGATTTTCTCGAGGTGAAGGCGAAACTGAGGGCGTTGGGGTGAAGCACCTTCCCTTCTCCCACAACAAGGGAGAAGGGGAGCGATAACCTCTTAGGTAATTGAATTACTCCCCTCGCCGCCCTACTCATCCCCCATGACAACACCCGACGTCTCCGCCGGCAGCCTCATTCGCGAGTGGCGCACGCGCCGGCGCATGAGCCAGCTCGACCTCGCCATGGAAGCCGATATCTCGCAGCGGCATCTCTCCTTCGTCGAAAGCGGCCGCGCCCAGCCTTCGCGCGAGATGGTGCTGCATCTGGCCGAGCAGCTTGCCATTCCTCTACGCCAGCGCAACCAGCTTTTGCTCGCGGCCGGCTTCGCGCCGAGCTTCAGCGAAAGGCCGCTGACCGATACGACGCTGGCGCCGGCGATGGCTGCGGTCGAGACGGTGCTCAAGGGCCACGAGCCCTTCCCGGCGCTGGCGGTCGACCGGCACTGGAACCTCGTTTGCGCCAACGCGGCGATCGGCCCGTTCCTGGCCGACGTCTCGGAGCCGTGGCTGCTCAAGCCGCCGGTCAATGTGCTGAGGCTCAGCCTGCATCCCGGTGGCGTCGCGCCGCGCATCGTCAACCTCGCGGAATGGCGCGCGCATCTGCTCGAGCGCCTCAAGCACCAGAACGACGCCACCGGCGACACCATGCCGATCGAGTTGGAGAAGGAATTGCGCGGCTATCCGTCCGGGCTGAGGAGCAGCCGGCCGGCGCCGGTCGAGCCGAGCGGCATCGTCCATCCGCTCAGGCTCGCGCATGGCGATCAGGTGCTGTCCTTCATCAGCACGATCACCGTCTTCGGTACGCCGCTCGACGTGACGCTGTCGGAGCTGGCGATCGAATCCTTCTTCCCCGCCGAGGAGCAGACGCGGACCATGCTGGTGCGGCTGGCGAAGGAGCGGACGGCCGCTTCGTAGGCTTACCCCTGCGGCGGCGTCGCCCTTCGGGTGCGCGTGCGCTCGAGGCCAAGTTGCCTTTCGCGCCAGATGATGAAGATGCCGGCGGCAACCACAATCACGCCGCCGATCAGCGTGTTGAGCGACGTCACATCGCCGAACACAAGATAGCCGATGACGACGCCGAGAATCATCGAGCTATATTCGAAAGGCGCCACGACCGAAGCCTCGGCGTGGCGGTAGGCGGCTGTCATCAGGATCTGACCGAGCCCGCCGCAGAAGCCGGCCATGACAAGCAGCGCGGCTTGCATCGGCGTCAGCATCTGCCAGCCGAAAGGCAGGGTGAGCAGCGCCAGCACGCTCGCCGTCGAGGAAAACCACAGCACGATGGTCGCCGTCTTCTCGGTCTGCACGAGATTGCGTACCAGAAGCATGGCGACGGCCGAGATCGCCGCGGCGATCAGCGCCGCCATGACGCCAAGCACCTCCTGGTCGTCGAGCGCCTCGTCGGAATTCAACAGCGTCAGTTCCGGCCAGGAAACGATCAACACGCCGACGAGGCCGAAGGCGACCGCGGTCCAGCGATAGACGCGGATCGTCTCGCCCAGGAAGATCGAAGAGAACACCACGACCAGCAGCGGCTGGGCATAATTCAGCGTGATCGCTTCGGGAAGTGGCAACCTGG
Source organism: Mesorhizobium sp. WSM3873 (assembly GCF_001672445.1). Classification (NCBI taxonomy): domain Bacteria; kingdom Pseudomonadati; phylum Pseudomonadota; class Alphaproteobacteria; order Hyphomicrobiales; family Phyllobacteriaceae; genus Mesorhizobium; species Mesorhizobium sp. WSM3873. The sequence goes on from NZ_LYTM01000023.1 coordinate 101,928, forward strand.
TCAGCGCGAAGAAGCCGAGCCCCATGGCGCCGACGCCGACGACGCCGCGCGCGATGTGGTTGAACGGCCGTTTCGTGGTGAATGCGGTGGCAAGCTGTCCCTTGAAGGCCAGAAAGGCGATGATCGGCAAGATGGCGAAGAAGGAGCGGAAGAAGACGATCTGTCCGGCGGGCACGGCGCCGGCCGCCTTGATACAGGTCTGCATGCCGACAAAGACCGCCACGGAGACGATCTTCAGCGCAATGCCGCGCAGCATATTGTGGCCGACGGCATGATCGACGGTCATCTTGCCTCGTGACGATGGTCGGAAAACGAAGCCCAGAAATAGACCTTGGCGCAGTTTTGTCGAGTGACCGTTTGGTGTAAAGAGCGCGGACTTTAGAATTCCCCCACCAGCAAAGCCTGCTGCCCACCCGAATTGATAGGAAAAACGACGGAATGCGCACAGATACCGGCCATGTCTTCAAGCTCGAAGACTACCGCCCCAGCGACTATCTCATTCCGCGGACCAGCCTCGATTTCCGTCTGTCTCCGGATGCCACCCGCGTCACTGCCGTGCTCACCGTCGAGCGACGCCAGGGGGTCGCCGCTTCCACGCCGCTGGTGCTCGACGGCGACGGGCTGAAGCTGCTCGGCGTTGCCATCGACGGGCAGGTTCTCCCGGAAGCCGACTATCAGGCTACGCCCGACCAACTGACCATTCCGACGCCGCCGGCGGCACGGCGCTTCGAGCTTCGTCTCGAGACCGAGATCGCGCCGTCCAGCAACGAGTCGCTGATGGGCCTTTATCGCTCCAACAATGTCTATTGCACCCAATGCGAAGCGGAGGGGTTTCGCCGCATTACCTATTTCCTCGACCGTCCAGACGTCCTCTCGGTCTACACCGTGCGCATCGAGGCGCCGCACGCCGAGGCGCCGCTGCTGCTGTCCAATGGCAACCCCGTAGAAAGCGGGGCGCTCGCGGATGGCCGGCACTATGCCGTCTGGCACGACCCCTTCCCGAAGCCTTCCTATCTCTTTGCGCTGGTGGCTGGCGCGCTCGGCAAGGTCGCGGGAAGCTTCACCACCCTATCCGGCCGCAAGGTCGAGCTCGGCATCTATGTCGAGCCCGGCAAGGAGCGGCTCGCCGGCTACGCGATGGATGCGCTGAAGCGCTCGATGAAATGGGACGAGGAGGTCTTCGGCCGCGAATACGACCTCGACGTCTTCAACATCGTCGCCGTGTCAGACTTCAACATGGGCGCCATGGAGAACAAGGGCCTCAACATCTTCAACGACAAATATGTGCTGGCCGACGAGGAGACGGCGACCGATGCCGATTTCGCCAACATCGAGGCGATCATCGCGCATGAATATTTCCACAATTGGACCGGCAACAGAATCACTTGCCGCGACTGGTTCCAGCTCTGCCTGAAGGAAGGGCTGACGGTTTACCGCGACCACGAATTCTCGGCCGACCAGCGCTCGCGCGCGGTAAAGCGCATCGCCGAGGTGCGCACGCTGCGCGCGCATCAGTTCCCCGAGGACCAGGGGCCATTGGCGCATCCGGTCAGGCCGCGCCGCTACCGCGAGATCAACAACTTCTACACGGCAACAGTCTACGAGAAGGGCTCGGAAGTGGTGCGCATGATCCGCACCATCCTCGGCGCGGAGACCTTCCGCGCCGGCATGGACCTCTATTTCGAGCGGCACGACGGCGAAGCGGCGACGATCGAGGACTTCCTCAAAGTGTTTGAGGACGTCTCGGGCCGAGACCTCGGGCAGTTCGCTCTCTGGTACCATCAGGCCGGCACGCCGAACCTGACGGTGAGTTCCTCCTACAATGCGGCGGCCAAGGCATTGACGCTGGAGATCGAGCAGTCGGTGCCGCCAACGCCGTCTGAAAGCCGCAAGCGACTGATGCATATTCCCCTGACCTTCGGCCTAGTCGGCGCCGGCGGCAAGCCTGTCGCCTGGACAGCCGTCGATGGCGCCACCGTCGAGGACGGCATCATCCATGTCCGAAAGCGGCGGCATACGGTCCGCTTCTCGGGGGTTTCGGAGCGGCCTTCGGTGTCGCTCAACCGCGACTTCTCGGCGCCAATCACGCTCTCGGTGCAGCAGAAGGCCGACGACCAGTTCTTCCTGGCCAGCCATGACAGCGATCCTTTCTCGCGCTGGCAGGCCTTCAACACGCTGCTCACCGACGCGCTCATCGCGGCCTTCCGTCAGCTGCTGGGCGGCAAAGAACCGGCCTTCGACGCAAAGCTCGCCGAGCTTGCCGGAAGCATTGCCCGCGACGAGACGCTGGAGCCGGCCTACCGGGCGCTGGCTCTGTCGCTGCCCGGCGAGGCCGATATTGCGCGCGACATCGGCCAGGGCATCGATCCCGACGCCATTTTCGCCGCCCGCGAGGCGCTGGCGCGGACGATTGCCATGGCGAATCGCGAGATCTTCTCGGCCCTTTACGCCAGCCTGGCCGACAACGGTCCGTTCACGCCCGACTCGGCAAGCGCTGGGCGCCGCGCGCTGCGCAACATCCTGCTCGATTACCTGTCGCTCCTGCCCGAAGGCACGGCGCTTGCCGCGCGGCATTTCAACGCCGCCACCAACATGACTGACCGCGCCGCGGCGCTGACCGTGCTGGCACACCGTCATGCCGGCTCCGCGCAAGCGGAGGAGGCACTGTCGGCCTTCGAGGTGAGATACCGCGGCGATGCGCTGGTGCTCGACAAATGGTTCCAGATCCAGGCCGGAGTGCCGGGACCGCTGACCGTCGAAAACGTGCGCGCGCTGATGCAGCACCCTGCCTTCTCGATCGCAAATCCGAACCGGGTGCGCTCGCTGATCGGCACCTTCTCCAGCGCCAACCAGACCGGCTTCCATCTCGCCGACGGTCAGGGCTACCGCTTCTTCGCCGAGACCGTGCTGGAGGTCGAGAAGCGCAACCCGCAAGTGGCAGCACGGCTGGCGACGGCGCTCAGGTCCTGGCGCTCGCTGGAACCGGTCCGGCAGAACAAGGCAAGGCAGGCACTGCTGCAGATCGCGAACGCCGACAACCTGTCGGCCGACCTGCGCGACATCGTGGAGCGGACGCTGGTGTGATTAGCACTCTTCCCCCCTGGTGGGGGAGATCAGCAGTTTCGACGAATTTCAATCAACTTTTAATCTTTTTTGGCCGCGCCTCTGGACAAGGCGAATCACCTTTGATTCCTTATTGACGATTCGGACGTGCGGCGTAGCCGGATCGTCAAGTATGCGGCAAATCGGGGAGTGCCATTTATGGCGAAGACGGACGCGTGGGGCGCGCCCGGAGGGAGAGCTTTTGCGCGTCGCGAGGCAAGGAGCGGCGGGCCTGCCGGCAATGCGCGTCTGATCGCCGAACCCGCCTACCAGCGGCTGCTGGCGGCGGAACCGCTGCTGCGCCGCTCCATCCCCGCACTGATCATCATCTTCCTGATTGTCATCGCCGCACTGCGCTTCCTGTCGCTGGTGAACGACCGCGACGAGGTCGAACGCGACGCCAAGTCGGTGCTGGCGTTAGCCGCCGGCCAGATGGCACAGGCGATTACGGCCGACCCGAACGCAGCCGGCGTGAATGCGACGGACCTTCTGGAGAAGACCAGCCGCCAGGGCGCCATGGGCCGCAGCCACGTGCTGGCCATCACCGACGGCGCTTTCAAGATCCTCGCGGTATCGCCATTGTCGACCGGCTGGCAGGGACGCTCGCTGGACAGCCTCGTGCTCGGCGGCCAGCCGCTGTTCATGTTCGGCGACCGCGCCGGCGTTATGGATGTCAGCATCGGCGGCAAGGACTGGTTCGCCGCCGTCAGCCTCACCGGCGACCGCAACAACGCCGCGGCGGTGCTGGTGCCCAAGGAGGCGGTGTTCGACAGCTGGCGCAAGACGGTGTCGCTCAACGTCACGTTGTTCGTGCTGACGGCCGGCGTGCTGATCGTCATCCTTTACGCCTATTTCGGCCAGGCGGCGCGCGCCCAGGCGGCCGACCGCATCTATCTCGAAGCGCATCAGCGCATCGACATGGCGCTGGTGCGCGGCCGCTGCGGGTTGTGGGACTGGGACATGGTGCGCGGCAAGATGTACTGGTCGCGCTCGATGTACGACATGCTGGGCTACGAGCCCTGCGATACGATGCTGTCCTTCGGCGAGGTCGACGAGATCATCCATCCCGACGACGGCGACCTCTTCGAGCTCGCCAACCGCATCGTCGAGCGCGAGATCGACCATATCGACCAGGTGTTCCGCATGCGCCACGCCGACGGCCAATGGGTGTGGATGCGCGCCCGCGCCCAGGTGATCGACCCGGAAGCGCCCGAGATCCAGCTGATCGGCATCGCCGTCGACGTCACCGAGCAGCGGCATCTCGCGCTGCGCTCGGAAGCGGCGGACATGCGGCTGCGCACGGCGATCGAGAACATCAACGAATCCTTCGTGCTATGGGATGCCGCCGAACAGCTGATCATGTGCAACTCCAAATTCCAGCAGGACAACGGGCTCTCGGACCGCGACGTGATGCCGGGCGCAACCCGCGACATGCTGGAGGAGCGCATGCTCGCCTTCGCCTCGGAGCGCAGGCTGGCCAACGCCAACGGGCCGCATGGCGGTGTGACGCTGGAGCGCCAGCTCGCCGACGGACGCTGGCTGCAGGTCAACGAGCTCAGGACCAGAGACGGCGGCATCGTCTCGGTCGGCTCCGACATCACCCAGATCAAGCTGCATCAGGAAAAGCTGGTCGACAGCGAGCGCCGCCTGATGGCGACCATCCACGATCTTAGCCTCGCCCGCCGGGCCGAGGAGGAACGCGCCAAGGAGCTTGTCGAGCTCAATCGCAAATACATGAAGGAAACCGAGCGCGCCGAGGCCGCCAACCGGGCGAAGTCCGAATTCCTCGCCAATATGTCGCATGAACTGCGCACACCGCTCAACGCCATAATCGGCTTCTCCGAGCTGATGCAGCAAGGCCTGTTCGGACCGCTGGGTTCCGAGCGCTACGAGGAATATGCCAGCGACATCAACGGCAGCGGCAAATACCTGCTCGGCGTCATCAACGACATTCTCGACATGTCGAAGATCGAGGCCGGCCAGTTCTCGCTTGACCGCGAGGAAATCGACCTCTGCCCGCTGATCAGGGAAACGGTTCGCGTCATCTCGCTGCAGGCGGCGGAGAAGTCGATCACGGTAGAGACGCGCATCGCCGATGCGATGCGGCTCTACGCCGACCGCCGCGCGATCAAGCAGATCGCAATCAATCTGCTCTCCAACGCGGTGAAGTTCACCGGACAGGGCGGCAAGATCACGGTCAGGGCGCGCAGCGCCTCAGGCGCGCTGGTGCTCACCATCGAGGACAATGGCTGCGGTATCCCGAAGCAGGCGCTGAGCAAGCTCGGGCGGCCGTTCGAGCAGGTGCAAAACCAGTTCTCCAAGAACCACACCGGTTCCGGCCTGGGCCTCGCCATCTCGCGTTCGCTCGCCGAACTGCAGGGGGGCGCGCTGAAGATTCGCTCCACCGAAGGCGTCGGCACGATCGTGTCGGTCCGCATCCCGCTGAAGAAAGCGCCGCCCATGGTCAAGGTGGCGGCTTAGTTGGCGCGCTGAAATTCGAAACGCCGGCGCCAAGGAATGACGCGTGGATTAACCTCGCGAGATCGACGCTCCCGCGCGAAGCAGAAGGTCGAAATCCTTCCGAACCTTCCGCGACGTCTCCTTGAGATGCGCTTCGAGCACACCGAAATCCGGCAGGTCGGTGGCCGCCAGAAGCAGATCAGAAAGCCCCGGCGGAACATCGTCGCGCTGGAACTCGCCGGTAAGGCAGAGCCTGATCATCTGGGTCAGCGCGAGATAGAGCCTCCAGGCCTCGCAAAGCTCCTGCCGAACATCAGGCGCCGCGTAACCGGGGGCCAGTCGCGCCAGCACTTCCGCCGTCGCGGTTGCCCGCCTACCAGCCTCGACCGCGCCGGTGATGACCGCGACCTGGGCGATGAATTCAAGGTCGATCAGGCCGCCGGGGATCAGCTTGATGTCCCAGAGATCGCGCGGCGGCTTTTCCGTGTCGATCAGCGCCCGCATCTCGGAGGCATCCGCCTTCACCTTGGCGCCGTCGCGCGGCTGGGCGAGAACCGCCGCAACCTCGTCCTCGACCTCGGCGCAAAGCGCTGCGTCACCGCCGATGGCGCGTGCTCGTGCCAGCGCCATATGCTCCCAGGTCCAGGCATCCTGCCGCTGATATTTCTTATAGGCGTCGACATGGGTGGCGACTGGCCCCTTGTTGCCGGAGGGGCGCAAGCGGAGGTCGAGCTCATACAGGACGCCTTCGGCCGTCGGCGCCGAGACGGCGGCGATCAGCCGCTGCGTCATGCGGGTGTAGTAGTGTGAGGGCGCCAGCGGCTTCTCGCCATCGGAGTCTTCCGCATCCGCGTCGTGGTCATAAAGCAGGATCAGATCGACATCCGAGCCGGCAGTGAGCTCGCGGCTGCCCAGCTTGCCCATGCCGAGGAGCGCGACCCTGCCCCCGGCAATCCTGCCATGGCGCAACGCGAACTCGGCGATGACCGCGTTGAGCGCCGCTTCGATCGTGAGGTCGGCCAGGTCCGAGAAGGCGCGACCGGCGCGCCCGGGATCGATGGAGCCCGCAAGCAACCGCACGCCGATCAGAAATTTCTGCTCGGAGGCGAAGATGCGCAGCCGGTCAAGCACATCCTCATAGGCGCGGTCTCCGTCGATGAAAGCCGCAAGCCGCGCCGACAGATAGACACGGTCGGGCAGTTCCGCGAGCAACGCCGGATCGAGCAGACCGTCGAACACATGCGGGCGGCGCGTGATGATGGCGGCGAGCCGCGGCGCGGCGCCCATGATCGTCGCCATCAGCTTGAGCAGTGCCGGATTGGACTGCAAAAGCGAGAAGAGCTGGATGCCAGCCGGCAGGCCGGCGAGGAACTCGTCGAAGCGGATCAGCGCCTCGTCGGCGCGGCGCGTCTGGCCGAAGGCTTTCAGCAGCGCCGGCGTCAGTTCCGTCAGCCGCTCGCGCGCCTCCGCCGACTGGGTGACGCGGTATCGGCCGAAATGCCAGCCGCGAATGACACGGCAGATGTCGCTCGGCCGCTGAAAGCCGAGGCGGTGCAAGGTCTGCAGCGTGTCGGGATCGTCGACATCACCGGTGAAGACCAGATTGCCGACGCCGGCCGACAGTTCGGGTGCCGTCTCGAACAGCGCCGCATAATGGCGCTCGACCTGCTGCAGCGAGGCGCGGAAAGTTTCCGCGAATTCCGCCTCGCCGGTGAAGCCGAGCATCAGCGCGATACGCTCCAGTTCCTCGTCCTCTTCCGGCAGGACATGTGTCTGCTCGTCGGCCACCATCTGGACGGCATGCTCGACACGGCGCAGGAACCAGTATTGTCGGGTGAGCGCATCGCGCGCATCGGCGGTGATCCAGCCGCGCGCGGCGAGCGCGTCCAGCATCGGCACCGTTTCGCGGCCGCGCAGTTCCGGGAAGCGGCCGCCGGCAATCAGCTGCTGCGTCTGGACGAAGAACTCGATCTCGCGGATGCCGCCGCGGCCGAGCTTGACGTTATGGCCTTTCACCGCGATCTCGCCGTGACCCTTGTGGGCATGGATCTGGCGCTTGATCGAATGGACGTCGGCGATCGCGGCGTAATCCATGTATTTCCGCCAGACATAGGGCTGCAATTCCTTGAGGAAGGCCGAGCCCGAGGCAAGGTCTCCGGCCACCGGCCGCGCCTTGATCATGGCGGCGCGCTCCCAGTTCTGGCCGCGGGCCTCATAATAACGAAGCGCCGCCTCGACCGGGATCGCCAGCGGGGTCGAGCCGGGATCGGGGCGCAACCTCAGATCGGTGCGGAAGACATAGCCATGCTCGGTGCGGTCCTGCAGGATGCGCACGAGACGGCGGGTGAGGCGCGAGAACAGCTCCGTCGCATCGAGCGGATCGACCACCGCCGGCGCCTCCGAATCGAAGAAGACGACGAGGTCTATGTCGGAGGAAAAATTCAGCTCATGCGCGCCGAGCTTGCCCATGCCGAGCACAATCCAGCTCGAGCCGCGCGCCGGGTCTTCCGGATGGGGCAGCTTGAGCTTGCCCTGCCCGTGCGCGTCGAGCAGCAGGAAATCGACGGCGGCGCGTGTGCAAGCATCCGCCAGGTCGCTCAGACGGCGCACCGTCAGCGCGGTTTCGGCCTCGCCGGACAGATCGGCCAGCGCGATCAGGAAATGCGCTTCGGCCTTGAACTGCCTGAGTTCCATCATCAGGCTCGATTCCGAAACATTATCGGCCCGCGCAGCGCGATCGACCGCCTCGCCGATCTCGTTGAGACGCACTTCGATCGTCTGGTCGAACAGCGTGTCGAGAATGGCCGGCCGGCGGCGGGCCGTATCACGCAGGAACGGCGACAGGTCGAAGATGGCGGCGAGCAATTCCTGCAGTGCTCCCTGGCCGGCGAGGAACGCGGCCAGACGCGGAAGGCCGTCTTGCTCGGCCGCGTCGGCGATCTCGGACAATTCCCGCCGGGCATGGTCGCCGCCGAGCGGGCGAAGCGCCAGCGTCGGTCGGAGTTGCCATCCCGTATCGATCTTCTTTTTTGCCATCCTGGCCGCCATCAATGCGTCTCCCGGGCCGGGAAACTCATGACTACGGACAATCCGGGATTGGCGGGCAGAAGATCAAGCCTGCCGTTATGGAAAGTCATGATCGCCTTGGCGAGGCTAAGGCCCAGACCCGAGCCCGGCTGCGAACGGCTCTTCTCCAGCCGCACGAAACGCTCGGTGACCCTGGCGCGGTCGGCATCGTCGGGAATGCCAAGGCCATTGTCGGAAACGGCGAGCTTGACCTCGCCGCCGATGCGCTCCAGCGTGACGCGGACTTTCGGGCTCTCGGCGGCGCCGGTCGAGTATTTGATGGCGTTGTCGACGATGTTCGACAGTGCCTGGCCGATCAGCTCGCGATTGCCGTTGATGGTAACCGCCTCCGGCACCGAGGTTTCCAGCACGACGCCCGCCTCTTCCGCCACCGGCTCGTAGAGCTCGACGACATCGCTCACCGTGGCGGCGAGGTCGACCGGGCCGGTTGTTTCGGAGGAATAGCCGGCCTCCAGCCGCGAGATCATCAGGATGGCGTTGAAGGTCTTGATGAGCTGGTCGGACTCGGCGATCGTTCCCTCCAGCGCCTGACGGTAGTCCGTCGTCTTGCGCTTGCCGGCAAGGGTGGCTTCGGCGCGGTTGCGCAGCCTGGTCAGCGGCGTCTTCAGATCGTGAGCGATGTTGTCGGAGACCTGCTTCAGCCCCTCGTTCAGCATGGCGATACGGGCAAGCATCGTGTTGAGGTTTTCGGACAGGCGGTCGAATTCGTCACCGGCGCCGGTCACCGGCAGCCGTCCGCTGAGGTCGCCGCCCATGATGCGGCGACTTGCGTCGGAGACGCTGTCGATGCGTTTCAGCGCGGCGCGCCCGACGAAGAACCAGATCAAGAGGCCGCCGAGCCCCATCATGCCCAGCGCCAGCATCAGCGCGCGGCGGATGACGGCGCGGAAGCGCTCGGGCTCGCCAAGATCGCGGCCGACCAGCAAGATCATCTGATTGGGCAGTCGCAGCACCAGCGCGATAGCGTTGTGGCCTTCTTCGCCTTCCGACCGAGCGCTGCTGTCGCCCGGGGACGGCGCGCTCTGATCGGTGCCACCACCACGCAACCGGTCGAGTTCGCCCTCACCGAAGCGATGGTACGAAAAGGGCTCCGTCGTCCAGCCCTCGGTTTCGATGATTCCCGGCTCCAGGCTCTGCACATTGCCGGTCAGGATCTGGCCGTTGGCGTCGGCGATCAGATAGAGGTTGGCGCCAGGCTGGCGCGAGCGGGCTTCAACCACGCGCACCAGCAACGGCAGGCCGCCATTTTTGTATGCGCGAGCCAAGCCGAGGATCTCGTCATTGATCGTGTCCTGGGTCTGCGCCGTCAGCATGCGCGCCGAGAGCGACGTCATGTAAAAGACGAGCAGCACGGCGCAGAGAGCGAAAAGCAGAAGGTAAAGCGCCGAGAGCCGGGCCGCCGTCGTCTTCATGATGGCCGGCAGGGAAAGAGCCATGTGCGCCTAGATCAGGATGACGATTGGCTGCACGGTAACCCCTTGTTGCAGCATCTTTTCCGAAACGTTCCCTGACTTTCGGTTTGGGATCATGCTCTAGCCGCCTTTCAGCATGTAGCCCGCGCCGCGGATGGTGTGCAGGATCGGTTTGTCGAAACCCTTTTCGATCTTGCCGCGCAGGCGCGAGACATGAACGTCGATGACGTTGGTCTGCGGATCGAAATGATAGTCCCAGACATTTTCCAGCAGCATGGTGCGTGTCACCACCTGGCCGGCGTGGCGCATCAGATATTCCAGCAGGCGGAACTCGCGCGGCTGCAGCGTGATCTCGCGGCCGGCGCGCTTGACCGAATGCGACAGACGGTCGAGCTCGAGATCGCCGACGCGGTAGACGGTCTCGGTTTCCCGGGCGCCGGCGCGACGGTTCAACACCTCGACGCGGGCAAGCAATTCGGAAAAAGCGTAGGGTTTGGTGAGATAATCGTCGCCGCCGGCGCGCAGCCCGGTGACACGGTCGTCGACCTCGCCCAGCGCCGACAGGATCAGCACCGGCGTGGTGTTGCCGCGCGAGCGGAGCGCTGCGATCACCGACAGCCCGTCGCGGCGCGGCATCATGCGGTCGACCACCATCACGTCATAGTCGCCGGCGTCGGCAAGCGCGAAGCCGGTCTCGCCGTCGCCGGCGACATGGGCGGTGTGGCCCGCCTCGGCGAAGGCTTTCTGCAGGTAGTCCGCAGCCTCGCGGTCGTCTTCCATGACGAGAATCTTCATGGAGCCGTTATACGCGATTTCACTGGAAGGTTGAGGGGCAGCCATGACTCAGCGCCTTTGCGTTCGCCAGCCGCATGTCGTGATCCCAGACCGGTACCCACTTGCGGGCACCGTGCTTGGCAAGCGGCAGCGGGTGATGGGAAACCCGCTGCCGCAGGAGCGAAACACGGTGACTGACTGACGTGCTCGGCCCCATGTTTTCCCGGCGGCGGCTCGGGGGTGTTGAAACCGCCGCAAGGAAAAGTCGCTGAGCAATTCCAGGCAAGGCGTGAAGCGGGTTTCCGTCCGGAATTGCGTCAAACAGGGAGTTAGAGCGGTTCTGCGTTCTCGAGGAGCGCTTGAACCGCTCTCTCAGATCAGCCCTTTCCGACCGGCAGCGCGACGAAGCGGTTGCTATCGTCGCGGGTGATCTGCATCAGCACGGCCTTGCGGCCCGACTTGGAGGCATCGGTCATGGCCTTGGAAACGTCGTCGGTAGTATTCACCTCGTTCGAATTGATCGAGGTGATGACGTCGCCGGGCTGAATGCCGCGGTCGGCCGCATCGCTGTCCGGATCGACATCGGTGACCACCAGGCCCTTGCCGTTTTCCGACTTGGTGACGGTGAGGCCGAGATCGGCGAGCGTATCGGCCTTGGCGGGGGCCGCCTGCTTGTTGCTGCCTTCGTTCGAGGCCTGCTTGTCGCTCGAAGGCAGTGTGCCGAGATCCACCTTGAGAGTCTCGCTCTTGCCGTTGCGCCAGACAGTGACATCAACCGACTTGCCGGGCGCATAAGCGCCGATCATGCGGGCGAGTTCCTTCGGCGAGGCGACGTCCTTGCCGTCGACCTGGGTGATGACATCGCCGGCGACGATGCCTGCCTTCTTGCCGGGACCAGCGTCCTGCGCGCTCGAAACCAGCGCGCCCTTGTCCGACTTCAGGCCGAGCGACTCGGCAATGTCGGAGGTGACCGGCTGGATCTCGACGCCGAGCCAGCCGCGCTGGACTGAGCCGTTCTTCATCAGGTCTTCGACCACTTGCTTGGCGGTCGAGGCCGGGATGTCGAAGGCGATGCCGACGCTGCCGCCCGACGGCGAGAAGATGGCGGTGTTGATGCCGATCACCTGGCCGTTGAGGTTGAAGGTCGGACCGCCCGAATTGCCGCGGTTGACCGAGGCGTCGATCTGGATGAAGTCGTCATAGGGGCCGGCGCCGATGTCGCGGCCGCGGGCCGAAACGATGCCTGCGGTGACGGTGCCGCCGAGGCCGAACGGGTTACCGACCGCCACGACCCAGTCGCCGATGCGGATCTTGGAGTCGTCGGCGAAGTCGACATAGGTGAACTTGCCGCCGCCATCGACCTTCAGCACGGCGAGGTCGGTGCGCGGATCGGTGCCGATCAGCTTGGCGTCGAGCTCCTTGCCGTCATTGGTGACGACGGTGAAGTCGGAGCCTTCCGAAACCACGTGGTTGTTGGTGACGAGGTAGCCGTCCTCGGAAATGAAGAAGCCCGAACCTTGAGCCACGGGGCGCGGCTCGCCATTGCCGTGGTTGCGGTGATTGAAGCGGGGCATGCCGAACTGGCCGCCCTGATCGCCGAATCCGCGGAACTCCCTGAAGAAGCGGCGCAGCTGCGGATTGTCCGGCAGGTTGTCGAAGCCGTTCTGATCGTCGGAGCCGTCGTCGGCCGTCGGCTGGATCTTTGCCTTCACCTTGACGCTGACCACCGCCGGCGAGACGCGCTCGACGACGTCGGCGAAGCTCGGAACCTGCGGAGCCTCGACACGCACAGCATCGGCCAGCACGGGCGCAGTGCCGGTGGCAAGCGCGCCTGCGCCGACCGCACCAATGACGGCCAGGGACGCGACAGCCGCCATCAGACGCTTGCGGGTGCTTGAATATGAATCGGGGGCAATATTCATGGGTCTCGTTTCCTCTTTCGAAGTGGATGCGCTCAGGAGAGCATCCTCGGAAAAGAGACTTAGTGAGGCGCACATTACGGCGCCATTTCCGATATATGAAAATTTTGTAATGTTGGCGCTTTAATCGCGCAGCAGCTTGTCCAGCGCCGCCTGTTCCTCGGCGCTGAGCGTGCTGTCGGGCGCCGGGCGGCGCGAACGGGTGCTGAGCACGATGAAAATGCCGCCGGCCAGAAGCAAAAGCGCCGGGGTGCCCCACAAAAGCGCGTTGCGCAGGCTGAAGCGCGGCTTCAAGAGCACGAACTCGCCGTAGCGCGACACGATGTAATCCATCACCTGCTGGTCGGTATCGCCGGCGACGAGGCGCTGGCGCACGAGGATGCGCAGGTCGCGGGCCAGATCGGCGTCGGATTCGTCGATCGACTGGTTCTGGCAAACCATGCAGCGCAGGCCTTCGGACAGCGCGCGTGCGCGAGCCTCCAGCGCCGGATCGGGCAGCACCTCATCGGGCTTCACCGCCTGTGCCGCGCCGGCGAAGACCAACGCCAGCAGGAGGATCAGCGAGGCGAGCGAAAACTTCGCTTTCATGTCGGGCTCGCGGGTAAGGCAGCGGCAGCCGGCTTGCGGCGCCTCGCGGGGGCGCCAACGCGCAGGCGGCGGTCGAGCAGCGACATGGCGGCGCCCGCCATCATCACCAGTCCGCCGCCCCAGATCAGCGTCACCAACGGCTTCCACCACAGGCGCACGACGACCGAGCCGTCCTTGCCCTCATCGCCGAGCGACAGATAGAGCTGGCTCAAACCCAGCGTCCTGATGCCGGACTCGGTCGTTACCGTCTGCCGCACCGGATAGAAGCGTTTAGCCGAGGTGATCTCGCCATCGGCGTTGCCATCGGCGCCAATCAGCAGGAAGCGGCCGCGCTCCTCGGTGAAGTTTGGGCCTTTCTGAGGGAACAGTCCTTCGAAGCGCAGCGTGTGGCCGGAAAGTTCCACCGTCTCGCCGGCGCGCATGGTGAGAATCTTCTCGGTGCCGAACGAAAGCGTGCCGACGATGCCGAGCAAGATGAGCCCGAGGCCGAGATGGGCAAGCGCGGTGCCGAAGACCGAGCGCGGCAGGCCGGCAAAGCGTCTCAGCATGACGGCCAGCGCCACCGAGCCGATGCCCGACTTGACGGCAAGGTCGGTCAGAGCGCCGGCGACAAGCCAAACGGCGAGGCCGACGCCAAGCGCAGCGAAGACCGAGGCGCCATCGATGAACAGGCCGGTGACCAGCATCGCGGCGATGGCCAGCCCGAAGGCCGCCATCAGGCGCTGCGAGGCGGCAAGGACGTCGCCGCGCTTCCAGGCGAGCAGCGGACCAAACGGCACGATGGCAAGCAGCGGCAGCATCAGCGGGCCGAAGGTCAGGTCGAAGAAGGGCGCGCCGACCGAGATCTTGCCGCCGGTGATGGCCTCAAGCGCCAGCGGGTAGAGCGTGCCGACGAGCACCGTCGCGGTCGCCGTGGTCAGGAACAGATTGTTGAGCACGAGCGCGCCTTCGCGCGAGATCGGCTGGAACAGGCCACCTGCGGTCAGGGTGGAAGCGCGCAGCGCAAACAGCGCCAGCGAGCCGCCGATGAACAGCGTCAGGATGCAGAGGATAAAGACGCCACGCGCCGGATCGGTGGCGAAGGCATGCACGGAAGTCAGCACGCCAGAGCGGACAAGAAAGGTGCCGAGCAGCGACAGCGAGAAGGTGAGGATGGCCAGCAGCAGCGTCCAGATCTTCAGCGCCGAGCGCTTTTCCATTACGATTGCCGAATGGAGGAGCGCCGTGCCGGCCAGCCAGGGCATGAAGGAGGCGTTCTCGACCGGGTCCCAGAACCAGAAGCCGCCCCAGCCAAGCTCGTAATAGGCCCAGTAGGAGCCCATGGCGATGCCGCCGGTCAAAAACATCCAGGCGACCAGCGTCCAGGGCCGCACCCAGCGCGCCCAGGAGGCGTCGATGCGGCCTTCGATCAGGGCTGCGACCGAGAAGGAGAAGCAGATCGAGAAACCGACATAGCCGAGATAGAGCAGCGGCGGATGGATGGCGAGGCCGAGGTCCTGCAGGATCGGGTTGAGATCGCGGCCCTCGATCGGCGCCGGGTTCAGCCGGATGAAGGGATTGGACGTCGCCAGGATAAACAGGAAGAAGGCGGTGCCGATCATGCCCTGCACGGCCAGAACATTGGCTTTGAGCGTCGCTGGCAAGTTGGAACCGAAGACAGCGACGAGCGCGCCGAAGAAGGTCAGGATCAGTACCCAGAGCAGCATCGAGCCTTCGTGGTTTCCCCAGGTGCCGGTGATCTTGTAGATCATCGGCTGCAGCGAATGGGAGTTTTCCCAGACGCTCGCCACCGAGAAATCGGAGCCGGCATAGGCGGTGGCAAGAGCGGTGAAGGACAGCGCGGTCAGCGCAAAGCCGGTGACCGCGACCGGGCCGCCGACCGCCATCAGCCGCTGGTTGCCGGCGCGGGCGCCGACCAACGGCACCAGCATCTGCACCAGCGACAGCGCGAAGGCGAGGACGAGCGCGAAATGTCCGGTTTCAACCATTATTGGCTCTTGCTCTCCTGCCAGACGCCCTTGGCTTTCAAGCCGTCGGCGACCTCCTTGGGCATATAGCGCTCGTCGTGCTTGGCTAAAACGCTATCGGCGACGAAGACGCCGTCCGGGCCGAAAGCGCCCTCGGTGATGACGCCCTGCTCCTCGCGGAAGAGGTCGGGCAAGATGCCGGTATAGGTGACCTTGACCGATTTCTGCTCATCGGTGACCGAGAAGGCGACGGTCGCGCCCTGACCGCGAACGATGGTGCCTTTTTCGACGAGCCCGCCAAGGCGAATGCGCTGTCCGGGCTGGACGGTTGCGGCGGCGAGGTCGGCGGGCATGTAGAAATACGAAGCCTTTTGGCCGAGCGCGTAGAAGGTAAGACCGGCAGCAGCGCCGAGGAAGGCCAGCCCTGCGAGGATCACCGACAATCGCTTCTGCTTGCGCGTCATGGCCTACTCCGTCGCCGTCACGCCGAGGGAGGCGGCAAAGGCGGTGAATTTCTTGGCCTGCTCGCTGTCGGCGCCGAAGACGGCAACCGCGCGGCCGAGCGCGTCGCGCGCCCGGTCGGCCTTGCCGAGCACAACATAGGAACGAATGAGCCGCATCCACCCTTCCTCGTCGCGCGGATTTTGTTTCAGCCGGTCGTCGAGGCTTGCGACCATGGTCTCGATCATTGCCTGCCGGTCCTGCGGCGCCATCTGCTGCGCCGCCTCGACCTGCCCGGCATCCGGGCCGGTCGCCGGCTTGCCTGCCGCCGCCGGCGGCTCGGCCGTTTCGGCGAGCGCCTGCTGGACGGCGCTGCGCCAGGGCGAATCGGGCGCAAGCTGACCGAGCATCTTTTGCCAGGCGGCGGCGGCTTCCGCCTTCCTGCCTTCCTGGGCCAGGCCCATCGCCAGATAGAAATTGGCCTTGGCGTTGGCGGGATCGAGCTTCAAGGCCGCGTCGAAGGCGCCCTGAGCCTCGGCCGTGACGATCCCGCCGGCAGCGTTGGCGATCGCCTCGCCAAGGCCGGCCTGGCGCACGGCGCTGTCGCCGTCGAGGCGGATGGCGTTGCGATAGGCGGTCACCGCGTCGGCGTAGCGCTGCAGGCGCAGATAAACCGGCGCAAGCACGTCCCAGCCCTTGCCGTCCGAAGGGTTGGCGGCGAGATGCGCCTCGGCGCGGGCAACCAACTCGTCGACCGAGGACTCGGCAGGGTTCTTGGCCAGCCGCTCGGCCAGCGGCTGCGAGGGCAGATCCGGCGAGCCGAGTGAGCCGTAGAGCCCCCAGCTGACCAGCGGCACCGCCAGCACGGCGGCGGTGGCGACCAGCCTTGCGGCGCGCGAAGGGCGCGGCGCTCGCGCGCTTGGCTGGCTGTCCGAGCCGAGACGCAGAATGCGGCGGCCGATCTCGGCGCGCGCTTCCTCCGCCTCACCCGGCTGGATGAGACCGCGCGCCATGTCGCGGTCGAGTTCCGAAAGCTGGTCGCGATAGACTTCGAAATCGTGATCGCCGGCGGTCGATGCGGCTTTCGTGCCGCCGGCCAGCGGCAAAAGCACCGCCAGGCTGGCGCCCAGCGTAAGGATTGCAGCTATGACCCAGAACAGCATGGCTATTCCAATAAAGGCAGAGCCCTGCCCTGCCAACACGGACGCCCTGCGACGCTTTGGCGGCAGACGCGCCGGCCGTCCTTGATCAATGTCAAATTGCGCCGATCGTTGCTAATTCAGGTCAGCGGCGTCCAGCTGCCGTCGGCATTGCGGCAGGCGGTGCCGCGCGCCGTGACGCCCGAACCGCTCGTGTAAACGGTGTGGGTGTATTGGCGGCAGTCCTGCGAGCCGACCCGGTAGGGCTGGGCGGCAACGACCTCGCCATAATGGGTCGAGCTGTCGCCCTTCCACGTCACCTTCTGGCCGCTGGCGTTGTATTCCAGCGCCTTGTACTCGGCCTCGAGGCCTTTGCGCTTTTCAGCATCGCTCAGACCCGAACCGATCGAGCCGCCGATGAGCCCGCCATTCATGGCCGCGACGATGCCGGCTCCCACCTTACCGGCGGCCGGCGGCGTGGCGACGGGTGTGACCGGAGAGGTCGGGCCGGTCCTGCCCAGCGTGGTGCAGCCCGACACGGCCATCAGGGCGGAAACGAGCGCAACGCGAATCTTCATGCCAGCAACCGGTTCTCTTGAGCGGGATGGGCTTCTTGGGCGAAAAGCACTTCTGGAGCGAGATGGATCGGGAACCGCGCCAGCGGGAAGGATAGCGAGCCCATAGTATTGATATTTGTCGGAAATTTGGCCGCAAGCGGCCGCACGGAAATCGATAAAAACATTATTGAAGGCTCCGCAATCTTACCACCGCCCTCAAGCCGCCCATGCTGGACCGTTCCAGCGCCAGGGCGCCTCCATACTCGTTGACGAGGTCGGCGACAATGGCCAATCCAAGCCCCGTTCCCGGCTTCGTCTCGTCGAGTCTCTTGCCGCGTTTCAACACTTCCCGCGCGCTGTCCTCGGGAATGCCGGGGCCGTCGTCCTCTATGACAATTTCAAACAGGTTGGGGCTTCCCGCAACGGTGGCGACCGAGACGGCAACGGCGCTTTTCGCCCATTTCATGGCATTGTCGAGGAGATTGCCGAGCAATTCCTCAAGATCCTCGCGCTCGCCGGCAAAGACGATCCCGGCGGCCGGCGGCGACAGCGAAAGCTGTGTCTGCGGGTTGAGCTTGCGCAGCACGCGCACCATGCGCTCGACCAGCGGCGCCACCGGCGTGCGGAAGACGACGCTGTCGCGCTGGGCGGCGACGCGGGCGCGCTGCAGATAATGGTCGACCTGCTTTTGCATCGAGGCAGCCTGCTCGGCGATGAGCTCGCCCTTGGCGCCGCCGAGCGCGCGGCCCTCGTTGATCAGCACGGCAAGCGGCGTCTTCAGGGAATGGGCGAGGTTGCCGACCTGGGTGCGCGAACGCTCGACGATGCGCCTGTTGTTCTCGATCAGCGCATTGGTCTCGCTGGCGAGAGGCTCGATCTCGGCCGGAAAGCGCCCGTCGAGCCGCTGCGCGGTGCCCTCGCGCACCATCGCCAAAGCATTGCGCACGCGGCGCAAAGGCTGCAAGCCGAAAAGGATGGCGATGGCGTTGATGGCGATCATGCCGACGCCGAATAGCGACAGATAGGTGAGCAGCCGGCGCTGGAAGCTCGCGATCTCCTGCTCGAGCTCGCTGTGATTGCCCATGACCCGGAAGCGCGCGGCGCGGTTCTTGGCATCGAGCACGAACTCGCTCTCGAAAACCTCCAACTCCTCGCCCTTGATGCCCTCGGTCGAATAGCTGCGCTGGAAGTTCGCGTTGAACGGCACCTCGGCGACGCTCGGCGACAGGATCGAGGAGGTCATCGAGGAGGAATGGAGTTCGCCGTGAACGTCTTCGGAGGTCGGCTCGACCGACCAGTACCAGCCGGAATTCGGCTCCGAGAAGCGCAGATCGCCAAGGTCGGGCGAGCCGATGAGCGCGCCATTGTCGGAAATGCCGACTGAGCCGATCAGGTTGAACAGATGCGCCGAAAGCAGACTGTCGAAGCCGCGCTCGCTGGCCTGGCGGTAGAGCGTGGTTATGAGGGTGAAGATGACGACGAGCGTCAGGATCGCCCAAATCGTGGAAAAGGCGATGACGCGGAAGGTCAGCGAGCGCGGCCAGAGCCGCAGCTTTGAAAGCCACGTTCTCATCGTCGGCTTCAGCGGTTCCGCGTCACGCCTCCGGCTCTCGCATGCGATAGCCCATGCCTCGCACGGTTTCGATCATATCGATGCCCATCTTCTTGCGAAGCCGTCCGACAAACACCTCGATGGTGTTGGAGTCGCGGTCGAAGTCCTGGTCATAGAGATGTTCGACCAATTCGGTGCGCGATACCACCTCGCCCATATGATGCATCAGATAGGCAAGCAGCCGGAACTCGTGGGAAGTGAGCTTCAGCGGCACGCCGTTGACGTCGGCCTTGGAGGCCTTGGTGTCGAGCCGCAGCGGCCCGCAGGTGAGCTCAGAAGAGGCATGGCCGGCGGCGCGGCGGATCAGCGCCCTCACCCGGGCCAGCACCTCCTCGATGTGAAAAGGCTTGGTGACGTAGTCGTCGGCACCGGCATCGATGCCGGCAACCTTGTCGCTCCAGCGATCGCGCGCGGTCAGGATCAGCACAGGCATCTTGCGACCGCCGCGGCGCCAGCGCTCGACGACGCTGATGCCGTCCATCTGCGGCAGGCCGATGTCGAGGACGACGGCGTCGTAAGGCTCGGTGTCGCCGAGGAAATGCCCCTCTTCACCGTCATAGGCGCGGTCGACGACATAGCCGGCATCGACCAGCGCATCCGCCAACTGGCGGTTGAGTTCCTTGTCATCCTCGACGACGAGCACGCGCATGGTTCGGAGCCTGTTGAAGGGTGGAGGTATAGGCCGATTCCGCCGGCCAGGAAACTTAAGCCTGTTAAAGTGAATTGGGCGTCAGTCCAGCGGCACCACGATCTCGGTACGGCGCGGCCGCTGGCCCTCCTTGCCCGGGACCAGTACCACGATCACGCAGACCTGCTGCCCGCCGCGCGTCGCCTGCGAGGCCTTGGCGAGCGTGCCGCCGTTCTGCGCGGCGATCTGCTGGCCGATCGCATAGCAATCGCTTGCAGCAAGCACGACTGGCTGGTCGACCGATGGCTCGACGAGCGGCATCGCCGTCGCCTGCGACGCAAAAAGCCCGGCTGCGGCAAGCGCCAGCGTCGCGGCGCGAGTAAGGGAGCGGAACGTTTTCATGATCACGGTACTAACGCATTTGTGCTGAACATGAAATGAACGGTGAACGGCCGAAAATCCATGCCCGCCATACCCCCTGCCCGCGAGACGAACAAATGCGAGTCCAACTGCCTGGACCCATCAGGACCAGCCACGGATTGATAGCCGGAAAATCACGGGCGCGGCTACGGTTTTCGCGGCTTGTATATGCTCTATTTGCGCCGTGAAGCAGTTGAGGACGGGGAGAATGCCATGAGCCATGACGACCTTGCCAATCTTTACAAGGACTACATTGCCTGCCTCAACGAACAGGATTGGGACAATCTCGGCCGGTTCGTCGGCGAGGAGGTGCAGTATAATGGCGAGATGGTGGGGCTTTCGGGCTATCGCCGGATGCTGGAAGGCGATTTTCAGGCCATTCCCGATCTGCGTTTCAACATCGAGCTTCTGGTTTCAGAGCCACCACGCGTGGCGGCCCGCTTGCATTTCGACTGCAGGCCCAAGGGCATGCTGTTCGGCCTGCCGGTGAACGGCAGGCGAGTCACCTTCGCCGAGAACGTCTTTTATGAATTCCAGGACGGGCGGATACGCGAGGTCTGGTCTGTCATCGACAAGGCCGCCATCCAGGCCCAGCTCTAGAGAAGTCCATCGTTTCAAGGAAACGCCGACTGCTCTAACTCTTTGTTTTTCCGCGCTTCCGGACGAAAAACAGGTGCGCACTTTCCTGGAATTGCTGAAGGAAAAGCTGGTCTCTCAGACACGTTCTTGCGTCAGCGCGCGGAAGCGCAGCAGCCCGTGGTGCACCGCGAGGTCGTCGTCATAGCGCGCCTCGGCGAATTCCAGCGACAGCCGCGTCTGGCCACGCGGGCCGATCGAGAGGGCCGCGCCGTCGAGGCGCGCCTTGATGCTGTCCATGATGAGCCGCGTCTCGGCCTCTCCCTGCGCCTTCGACCAGATGTGGAGCGTGATGAGTTGGTCGTCGTTGTCGTCGGCGCCGGTGTCCAGGTCGAAGGCGCTGGTGCGACCGTAGGTGACGTACGGAAATGCGGCCTTGGCGTCGGCGCGCTCGAGCAGGCCGGCGCCGCCCAGCAGCGCCGACAGCGACGCATCGGTCTTCAGTCGCAGGAACAAGGCCTGCATCAAATCGCCAGGCGCCGTCATATGTGCTTCCTCTCGCCTGCCTTGTCCTCATCGCAGCGTAGCCGCCTTGCACCCGTTTCGCCAGATCGTCGGACGGCGTTCCTTGCCGCTGATCACCGTTGCCTGATCCCTGATCACCACAGTTACGAAACGGATGACGGCGCACAGGCGCCTCATCACCGATCTCGCGGCGATAGACAAGCAAAACTGGGCGGCTGCCGAGAGTTTCGGGGGCGAGCCGCACCATGCGCGGTTCCGGTTCGGCGGGCATGCAGGGCATCACGCGTGTGACGATGTGGGGCGACACGGTTTTTGAGGAAGGCGCCGCGCAGGGTCTGGTGGAGCAATGCGACTACGTCTACACAAGGCTGCTGCCCGGCCCGACTGGAGCGCGGGTCGCTTTCGTCGCGGGGCGCAAGCCTGGCTGACGAGCGGGGCAGACTGGCCAGGGAGGCCGGAAATGAAACTTCTGATCTTTGGCGCCTCCGGCGCGACCGGCCGCGCCCTCGTCTCGGCGGCGCTGGCGGAAGGCCATCTGGTCACCGCCTTCGTCCGCACACCGCGCAAGCTCGCCATCAGCCACGACCGTCTGAGCGTGATCGTCGGAGACGTCGCCGACTGCAAGGCGGTGGAGGGCGCGATTGCCGGTCACGACGCGGTGTTGAGCTGCCTCGGTGTCGGCATGCCACTGAAGCACGACGCGGCGGTGATTGCCGGTATCGGCTTCATCGTCGAGGCGATGCAACGGAGCGGGCCAACCCGGCTCATTTATCAGTCCTTCCTCGGCGTCCGCGACAGCCGGCGGCAATTGGGGCCACTGCTCGGCGGCATCGTCGTGCCGCTCGTGCTGCGCCATGAAGCGGCGGATCACGAAGCGAAGGAAAGGCTCATCGCGCAGTCCGGCCTCGACTGGACGATCGTGCGACCGCCAAAGCTCGGCAACGGTCCAGCCATCGGCCGGTTCCGCCACGGCCACGGCATCCGGGCCAGATCCTTGTTGCCGACGCTGGCGCGCGCCGACGTGGCGGCCTTCATGCTCGATCAAGTCAGCGACAAGACCTATTCGCGTACAGCGGTTGCCCTGCTGCCTTGACCTCACGACACCGGTGCCGCGCCGCCCTCTTCGGTGCGACGTGCGATGAAATCGTCGAGCACGCCGGCGGTGGCGGCAGCGGATGCGGGCGGCTGGAAATCGGAAAGAATCCGCTTCCAGATGCCGGTGGCGCGCTCCGTCGCGGTCTTGCCGCCGGATTGCGTCCAGTTGCCGAAATTCGACCAGTCGGCCACCAGCGGTTCGTAAAAGGCGGTGCGGTAGCGCGCCATGGTGTGGGCGGCCGAGAAGAAATGGCCGCCGGGCTGCACCTCGGCAATGGCGTCGAAACCAATGGCGTCGGCATCACCCGGTGTCATGGCGCAAAGCTCGGCGACCGTCTGCAGCGCCTCGATGTCAGTGATCAGCTTTTCGAAGGAGACGCTCAAGCCGCCTTCCAGCCAGCCTGCGGCATGGATGCAGACGGTGGCGCCGGCAAGCACCGAGCCCCATAGCGCGAACTGCGTCTCATGCGCCGCCTGAGCGTCGGAGACATTGGCGGCGCTGCCGCCGCCGGAGCGCCAAGGCAAGCCGGTGAAGCGCGCGAGCTGGCCGGCGCCCAAGGTCGCCTTGATGTGCTCCGGCGTGCCGAAGGCCGGCGCGCCCGACTTCATGTCGACATTTGAGGAAAACGAGCCATAGACCACCGGAGCGCCGGGGCGCACGATCTGGGCGAGCGTCAGCCCCGCCAGCGCCTCCGCATGCTGCAGGGTCAGCGCGCCGGCGACCGTGATCGGCGCCATGGCGCCCGCCAGGCAGAAGGGCGTGATGATCGACACCTGGCCGAACCTGGCGAAGTCGATGATGCCTTGCGCCATCGGGATATCGAGCTGGCGCGGCGAATTGGTGTTGATGACGGTGTAGCAGTAGGCGCCGTTACGAAATTCCTCCTGCGAGAGGCCGCGCGCCAGCCGGACCATCTCGAAGCTGTCCTCGACCTGCGGTGTGCCGCGGGCGAAGACGAAGGGGAACTTGTCGGACAAGGTGAGCTGCGCGCGGCCGGTGGCAAAATGGCGAAAGCGCGTGTCGACGTCCTGCGGCTCGATGCAGGGGCCGAGCATATGCAGCACGTCGAAATGCTGCAGGAGCTTCATGAATTCCTCGAAGGCGGCGAGCGTGCCGGGCCGCCTTCCGCGCTCGAGATCGGTGACGTTGGGGGCGCCGGAGCCGGCGAGGAATGTCATGGACCCAAGCTCGAGGATAAGGTCACGGGAGCGGTCGCCGCCATAGGCGGGGATCGAGCGCGGCGCGGACGCCAAGCCTGCCTCGACCATGTCGCGGCCGATCCGCACCATCTGGCTGTCCTCGTCGACCAGGGCGCCGGCCTTGGCTAGAATGGCGCGCGCCTCCGGCAGCAGCACCTTGATGCCGAGTTCTTCCAGCACGCGCAGCGCCGTGTCGTGGATTGCGGCGACCTGATCGTCGGAAAAGACCGGCTGCGGCAGGAAGGGGTTCTTCAGCGAACGATAGTTCGGGCGGCGGCTGGACTCGCTACCGGCCTCGCCGGTGCGTCCGCGCCGGCGTTCGCGCCTCTGATCGCGTGCGGCTTCGTCAATCATGCCCAATCCTCCCTATTGCCGCATTGCCTCGCCCTTGGGGTCATAGGTCGAGGCAGCGATGACGCGCGCCGGCCGTTCGACGCCGACAATGTGTACGGAAAGTTGCGTCCCCTCCCCGGCGAAATCGTCATCGAGCAACGCCAGGGCGACGCTCTTGCCAACCGTGTAGCCATAGCCGCCGGAAGTGACGAAGCCGACGCGGCGTCCCTTGTGCCAGACAGGCTCGAAACCGCTGGCGTCGGCGTCGGCGGCATCGACTTCCAGGGTCACGATCCGCCGGGCGACGCCCGCCTTGCGCTCCTTGAGAGCTGCTTCGCGGCCGACGAAATCGCCCTTTTCGAAGGCGACGAACCGGTCGAGCCCAGTCTGGCCGGGCGTGTAGCCCTGCGTGAACTCGCGCGACCAGATGCCGAAACTCTTCTCCAGCCGCAGCGCGTTGAGCGCGTAGTAGCCGATCTCGGCGAGACCAAGATCTTCGCCGGCGGCGAGCAGCGTCTCGCGCAGCGTCCCGTGCAGGGTGGCCGGGCAATTGATTTCGAAGCCGAGCTCGCCGGCGATCGACAGCCGGGCGACCCGGGCGCGAACCATGCCGATGTCGAACTCGGCGCAGGCCATGAACGGCAGGGTTTTGGCGGAGACGTCCTGGTGCGTGGCGCGTTCGACGACCTTCCTTGCATTCGGCCCGGTCACCAGGAAGCCGGACATCGCGTCCGAGATGTCGTTAACCGAGACGCCGTGCGCCATGTGCGCCTCGAACCAGCGCATGTGGAATTCGCGCAGGTAATAGGAGCCCATGATCCAGTAGTCGCCGCCGCCCCAGTTGAGCACGGTAAGGTCGCCCTTCAGCCTGCCGTCATGGCCGAGCATCGGGGCAAGCTTCGCGCGCCCAGGCTTCGGCAGTTTGCAGGCAAGCAGCCGGTCGAGCCAGGCCTCGGCGCCGGGACCGGACACGGCGTAGCGCGAGAAGGCCGTGGTGTCGACGAGGCCGGCGGCGCGGCGCACCTGCAGCACCTCATCGCCGACGATGTCGAAGGCGTTGGAGCGCTTCAGCGTCGTCTCCTCGCGAAAACCCATCGGCGCGAAATAGGCCGGGACTTCCAGCCCCCATGAGGCCGTCCACTCGGCGCCGGCCGCGCTCATGCCGTCATGGGCGCCGGGCCGCTTCAGCGGCCGGCCCGCCGGCAGCCGCTCGTTGGGGAAGGTCATGACGAAGCGCCGGGCGTAGAACTGGCGCGTGGTTTGCCTGAGATACTCGCGGTTGGCGGCGAAGGCGCCGTAGCGGGCGATGTCCATGCCGAAGATGTCGGCCTGCGGCTCGCCGTAGATCATCCATTCGGCCAGCGACTTGCCGACGCCGCCACCCTGGCTGAAGCCGGCCATGACGCCGCAGGCGACCCAGTAGTTCATCAAGCCCCGCACCGGGCCAACCAGCGGATTGCCGTCGGGGGTGAAGGTGAAGGCGCCATTGACCCATTTGCGGATGCCCGCCTTGGCCAGGCAGGGGAATCGCTGATAGGCCTTCGAAAGCTCCGGGCTGATGCGGTCGATGTCCTCGGGGATCAGCTCGATGCCGTAGTCCCAGGGCGCACCGTCCATGTTCCAATGTTTTGGGTTCTGCTCGTAGACACCGAGCAGCACGCCTTTGCGCTCCTGCCGAAGATAGGAGAAGCCGTCGAGATCGACGGCAAGGCCGAGCTCCTTGTCGAGGGCAGCGACCTCCGGAATGTCCTCGGTGACGAAATAATGGTGCTCCATCGGCGTCACCGGCAGGTCGACGCCTGCCATGAGGCCGACCTGCTTGGCCCATAGGCCGCCGGCGTTGACGACATGCTCGGCGACAATCGCGCCCTTCTCCGTAACCACATCCCAGCCGCCGTCGGCGCGCTGGCTGAGCTCGATCACGCGGTTGCGCAGGATCACATCGGCGCCGCGCTTCTTTGCGGCGCCCGCATAGGCGTGCGTCGTGCCGTAAGGGTCGAGATGGCCTTCGTTGGAATCGTAAAGGCCACCCAGCACATCGCTGACGTCGACGATCGGGCAGATCTCCTTGATCTCCTCGGGCGTCACCAGGCGGGCCGTCTCGATGCCGACCGACTGGAACACCGCCCAGGCCGATTTCAGCCATTCCCAGCGCTGCGGATCGCTTGCCATGTTGACGCCACCGGTCATGTGCAACCCGGCATCCTGGCCGGACTCGGCCTCGATCTCGCGGTAGAGCTTGATCGTGTAGTCCTGCAGCGCCGCGACATTGGGGTCTGCGTTCAGCGCATGGAAGCCGGCCGCCGCGTGCCAGGTCGAGCCGGCCGTCAGCTCGGCGCGCTCGATGAGCGCCACGTCGCTCCAGCCGAAGCGCGTCAGGTGATAGAGCACCGAGGCGCCGACCACGCCTCCCCCGATGACGACTGCCCGGTAATGCGATTTCACGAGCCTCTCCCTCTCGTTGGAGAGCCTTACGATACACATCCTGTACACAAGTGTCTAGACACAAGTGTACAGGTCGCTTGCGCGCCGCTTCCCGCCATGCCTATTGTGCGGCCATGATCATGACCGCCCCGCAGGCCGAACCGGTTCTCGGCAACATCAAGGTCACGCGCTCGGACTGGATCAATCTGGCGCTTGAGACGCTGGTTTCAGACGGTATCGAGAGCGTGCGTGTGCTCCCCCTCGGCCAGAAGCTCGGCGTGTCGCGCTCGAGCTTCTACTGGTATTTCGAAAGCCGGCAGGATCTGCTCGACCAGTTGCTCAAGCATTGGCACGACACCAACACCACTGCGATCGTCGAGCGCGCCCAGCGCCCCGCCGAAACCATCATTATGGGCGTGATGAACGTATTCGAATGCTGGGCCGACGAGCGCCTTTTCGACCCAAGGCTCGATTTCGCCGTGCGCGAATGGGCGAGGCGCTCGGCAGACGTGCGGCAGATGATCGACCAGGCCGACGACGAGCGCCTCAGCGCGATCCGTGACATGTACCGCCGGCACGGCTACGACGACGAGGACGCCTTCATCCGAGCGCGTGTGCTCTACTACATGCAGATTGGCTATTACGTGCTCGACCTCAAGGAACCGGTCGAGGCCCGCGTCAGCCATCTCGCCGCCTATCTGCGCTCCTTCACCGGCCAGGAGCCGACCAAAGCGGATGTGGCGCATTTCATGCGCTTCATCGCGGCGCGGTGATGCTACCCACCATTCACGGCCGATTGACCTCCATTCAACAAAGCTTGTGCTGTGGCTTCGCTGCCCTTGTGAGCAGTGATAAAATGGTCGAATAGTTTGGCAGGGTGCCACCTGAAACTGCCCGCATGCTGTTTTCGGGCGAAAGCGCATTGGGGCGGAAGTCTGGAATGCCAACTCCTTCGAAACCCCGCAAGAGAAGAGGCCGGATCGCCTCGGCGGCTCTTGCCGTCGATGCGTGGCTCGATTCCTCGCTCTACGAGATCAGCTTTAAAGCGCGCGAATTCTGGGAGGCGGCAACCATCTTTTCCCGCCGCTTCCGCCTGCATGGCTGGCGGCGCGCCATCATCGAGGTGCTGAGTGAAGGATTCACCATGGGAGCCGGCGGCTTCGTGGTGTTGTTGGCGCTGGCTTTGCCGGCGTTTGAGATCACCGCCGGCGATTGGCGCAATCAGGGCGATTTCGCCGTCACCTTCCTCGACCGCTACGGCAACGAGATCGGCCAGCGCGGCATCATCCAGCGCGATTCCGTGCCGGTCGACGAGATGCCGGACATCGTTATCAAGGCGGTGCTGGCGACCGAGGACCGCCGCTTCTTCGATCATTACGGCATCGACGTTCTCGGCCTGTCGCGCGCGATCTTCGAGAATGTGCGCGCCAATTCGGTGGTCCAGGGCGGCTCCAGCATCACCCAGCAGTTGGCCAAGAACTTGTTCCTGTCCAACGAGCGCACCTTGGAGCGCAAGATCAAGGAAGCTTTCCTGTCGCTCTGGCTGGAGGCCAATCTCTCCAAGAAGGAGATCCTTCAGCTCTATCTCGACCGCGCCTATATGGGCGGCGGCACGTTCGGCATCGAGGCGGCGGCGGATTTCTATTTCGGCAAGAGCGTCAAGGACCTGAACCTCGCCGAGGCGGCAATGCTGGCCGGCCTGTTCAAGGCGCCCACCAAATACGCCCCGCACATCAACCTGCCGGCCGCCCGTGCGCGCGCCAATGTGGTGCTCTCCAACCTTGTCGACGCCGGCTTCATGACCGAGGGCCAGGTGCTGCAGGCGCGGCTGCATCCGGCAGATGTCGTCGACCGCGGCGAGCAGAAGAGCCCTGACTATTTCCTCGACTGGGCCTTCGACGAGGTCAAGAAGATCGCCAAGCCCGGCCAACACTCGCTGGTCGCCCATACGACCTTCGACGCCAATATCCAGAAAGCGGCCGAAGAGTCGGTTGAATTCCATCTCCGCCAGTTCGGCAAGGAATACAACGTTACCGAGGGCGCGGTGGTGGTGATCGAGACCAACGGCGCGGTGCGCGCCATCGTCGGCGGCCGCGACTATGGCGCCAGCCAGTTCAACCGCGCCACCAAGGCGCTGCGGCAGACCGGGTCGTCGTTCAAGCCTTATGTCTATGCCACCGCGATGGAGCACGGCTTCACGCCGGACTCGGTGGTTTCCGGCGGCGCCGTCAGTTGGGGCAGTTGGTCGCCACACAATTACAATGGCGGCTCGGCCGGAAACGTCACGCTGCTCACGGCAATCGCCAAGTCGATCAACACCGTGCCGGTGCGGCTTGCCAAGGACTATCTCGGTATCGGCCCGATCAAGGCGATGGCCGAATCCATGGGTGTCGAATCGCCGCTGGAATCGCACAAGACCATGGTGCTCGGCACGTCCCTCATGACGGTGATGGACCAGGCGACAGGCTACAGCGTCTTCGCGCAGAACGGCTTCGTCGGCTCCCGGCACGGCATCACGCAACTCGTCACCCGCACCGGCGACGTCGTCTATGACTGGGCCAAGGACGCGCCGCCGCCGCACCGTGTGCTGTCGGAAAAAGCTCTGAAATACATGAACACCATGCTGGCCGCGGTGCCGGCGATCGGCACGGCGCGGCGCGCGCAGCTTCCCAACATCGTCGTCGCCGGCAAGACCGGCACCACGCAGTCCTACCGAGACGCCTGGTTCGTCGGTTTCACCGGCAACTACACGGCCGCCGTCTGGCTCGGCAATGACGATTTCACGCCGACCAACAAAATGACCGGCGGGTCGCTGCCGGCGATGGTATGGCAGCGGCTGATGGCCTATGCACACCAGAACATCGATCTGAAGCCGATCCCTGGCCTCGATCATCCCTGGGTCGACCCGGAGGTCGCGGCCAAGGCCGAGGAAGAGGCGAAGAAGGAGGCCGCGGATGCCGCGGCGCAGGCAGAGGCCGAGCGCCCGCCGGTGCTTTCCA
The DNA here is from genome assembly GCF_001672445.1 of Mesorhizobium sp. WSM3873. Classification (NCBI taxonomy): domain Bacteria; kingdom Pseudomonadati; phylum Pseudomonadota; class Alphaproteobacteria; order Hyphomicrobiales; family Phyllobacteriaceae; genus Mesorhizobium; species Mesorhizobium sp. WSM3873. The sequence continues at coordinate 131,186 of NZ_LYTM01000023.1, forward strand.
GCCGCACCACGCAGACTCTGAGGGCAATGACCAAAGCCTTCCAGGCGGCGCCGGTGCTCAACGCTCCTACCCTACCGGAGACGCTGTCCGCGCTTTGAACCTTCGTTCGACGCATGCGCTTGCCCCGAAACCGGTCCCACTTTCGCGGGAAAGCTTAGCGGAGACTAGGCAATCTGAGCCCGGCCCATTCGCCGGGTGGGATCTCAGCCCCGACACGGAAGTTGAACGACAAGACCCTTGTCGCATCGGCGTCGACCTCGCACCGGAAGCTCAGGCGGTACCATGTGGTTGCGGTGCTGAAGGCGGCCACCGGAGGGTTAAGAACATTGCCCACCTTCAGCGGAATGGATGGCAGCCATTTGGGAGAATAGGAGGCGCCCTGCAACTCCTCGTTCAAAACGCTGCCGCAAAGGTTGGCAACCCGCTGGTCGCGAGGCACCTCGCTCATAGAGCTTGTGGCCAGCGCATCGCCGGTAGCGCCCTGCGAATAGAGCTTTCGAACACCCGGAAGGCCGGAATAGATCGGCGACGCAGCAACGGCGGCGTTGGTAGAACCTGACGTTCCGGCGCTCTTGCTTCGGGACTTCGAGACCTTTGCGGGCCTGAACTTCAGCGCATTTGCTTGCTTGGGCTTTTGCTTTTCGGCCGGCGCCGGAAGCTCGACCTTATCGCCGCTCTTGGCATCCATCGGCGTCGGCGCCGCGGCTGTTTGCTTTTCGGCGGTTGGCGCTCCTGCCTCTTGCTTGGCTGCCTGCTGTTTATCCGTGTCCTGGGCTGACTTCTCGTCACTTTGGGCGGGCTCGGTGTCCGTCGCGGCGATTATCGGCTTCTCGTCAGCCGTGCTGTGATCTGCCGGCTGATCGGCATCGGCCGGCGCGGCAGATTGCTTCTGTGCAGGCTTCGCCACGGCGGGCGGCTTGGTATCGTTATCCTTCGCCGGCGACGGCGTGTTGTCCCGGTTGCCGGCTCCATCCAGGGATGTCCTGGGGCCGGTGTCCTTGTTGCCGTACTGGAAAACGGGCTTTAGCACCGCGATCGGCGGTGGCTTCGGCGGCTGCTTTTCCGGCACTGGAGGCTTTTCGACTTTCTGCTCGGGCGGTTTTTCAGCCTTGGGTTCCGGGGGCTTCTCGGCCTTGAGTTGCTTCGGCTGCGGTGCGGGCGGAGGCTTCGACTTAGGTTGCTCGGGTGGAGGCACAAGCGCGACATTGACCGGCTGCTCCTGATCCGGCTGTTGGGCGCGCTTGGGCAAGGTATAGACCAGAAACGCTGCGATCAGCGCATGCAGCATCAGCGATGCGGGCAAAGCCCACGCCAAATTCCGACGCCGCTCTTCTGTCTCGCCCTTCATCCCGATCGATGTGGAACGAAATGGCGGCGGCTGCAAGCACAGGCATCGGATCGGCGCCTGACAAGTCAGTGATTGGATGGCCACGTGCAGCGCCGCCGAGAATCAGAAGGGGCGCGGTCCGGACTTGTCCGTGACAGGCCGTTCGCCGACATGGGAACGTCATGCTGCTTGCAGGCCGGACCACCTGAATATCGCCACGCCCGGGGCAAGCCGGCTTGCCACGAGGCCCCACGCCGCGATATCCCGGGCAACCTCCTCAGTTCCGGCCTTCCATGCTCAAGACCGTCTCCCTCACGCTGCTTTCGCTTGCCATGGCCATCGGCCTTGGCGGCGGCAGCGTCTGGTACGCGCTCAACGCGCAGGACGGCGTCGGCGCGATCCGCATCGGCCAATGGACAGCTTTTCCTGAAATCGGCACGGAAGGTTCCGACCCCTACTCCAAGGCGCGCGTGGCGCGTGAGGGCGTGCTGGCGCTCGGCCGGGCGGAAGGGTTGTCCTTCGTCGCCGAGCGCGATGAAGCTGGCCAACCGCTGAAGCGGGAATGCGCCTATACAATCGAAGGCGGTTACCCGACGGCCCGGTTCTGGACGCTTTATGCCGCCGACCAGTCGCTCGGCGTCATTGACACCGGCAAAGCGAGACAGGCGGTGCTGCAATCCTACGAAGTGCTGCGCCGGCCCGACAATTCGGTCGTCATCTCCGTCGGCGACCGCCCTGCCCCGGGCAACTGGCTGCTGACGGCCGGCTTCGGCAAGATGTATTTCGTGCTGACCTTCTACGACACGCCGATCGCGAGCAGCACTGGGCTTTCCGACGTGGCGCTGCCGCGCATTTTGAAGGCGGGCTGCCATGCGTAGCCTGCTGCACGCCATGGTCCTCGGCCTGCTCGGCGCCGGCATCGTGCATATCGCGGTGCTGTTTTTGGTGCCGGAATTTTCCGAGCGCGATGCCTGGTCGCGGCTGGCAATGGCCTCCGACCTCTACAAGATGACGCGCCTGGACGCGGAAGCCGGCGGTGCACCTGTGGTGAAGTCGGTCGACCCCATGTTCTACGCGGCCGCCTGCCGATTCAATCTCGCCGACGGGCTGGTGCGGATCCGGGCGCCCGGCAACGTGCCGTTCTGGTCGGCCTCGGTCTATGACCGCAGCGGCCATAACATCTATTCCTTCAACGACCACAATGCGAACAGCGAAAAGCTCGATGCCGTGGTGCTGACACCGGCGCAGATGATCGACGTGCGGCGCGATCTTCCCGAGGACTTGCAGGGCGCGATCTTTGTCGAGGCGCCGATCGAAGAGGGAATCTTTGTCGTCCGCGCCTTCGTGCCGGACGATAGCTGGAAGCCGATCGTGTCGCGCTTTCTCGAACAGAGTGCCTGCGAACTGCAGGAATACTGAAGAGTCAGCTCAGTGATGCGGCACTAGTGGCCGTGGCGACCCAGGCTTGTCCGGGCCGTCCGGACGCGCCGCGCCGACCTGCGGCTGTGGCTCATAGCGGACGCCGGGGAAGATGATGACAGCCGCTGCCGTGTCGGTGTCGTGGGTTACTCGATTGACGGGTGCCGCTCGCGGCACGAAAGACAAGACCATGCCCATGGTTCGCGTATTCCTCTCGGTTTGACCGGAGCACAACGCACGCCTCCAAAGTCGATTAAGGCGGGCAGAGGGTTAACGGAGCGCTAACGGATCGCGGCTAATTTGATGTTTGTTCCCTGGAGACGCGAAACCGGCCCGGCCGGAGGCGCGGGGCCGGGTCTGTGTCGAGTATCGGGCGTATCCTCCGTGTCTTCTTCGGATTTCAGGCACATCGCTATCCGGACCGAAGCGGGAAAAGCCGAAAGGCTGTTCCGCGCCGCCGTGTCGGCCTTCTGCTCGCTGACGCGCCCGTCGCGGCGCGAAATCGCCCAACTCGAGGATCTGACGCTGCCGCTGTTCGACGAAGTGTCGGTCGAATCGCGCCGCTATGTCGCCGCCGCCCTTTCCGAATGCGAATATGCGCCGGCCGCGTTGGTGCGGCGGCTGGCCGAGGAGCCGGTCGAGATCGCGGCGCCGCTGCTTACCCGCTCGAACGCACTGAGCGACATCGATCTCATCGCGCTGATCGGCCGCCATGGCCTGCCGCACGCGCGCGCAATCGCTCGCCGCAAGGAACTCAACGCAACCATCGCCCACCTGATCCGCGCGCTGGAGAAGCCGACGCTGGTCAACACGCGGCCCCCGGAGACGGTCACGAAGCTCGCGCCGGTGAAACCGGCCGTTTCCCCAACAGAAGACAACCGCCCGGATGCCGGCGTGTCTGAGGAAAACGCGCGGCGACGCCTGCGCTCGATGATGCGGCCCGCCGGCGAAAGTGCCGCTGTCAACCCGTTCCTCGGACAGTCGACTTATCTGAAGCTGCGCGAGACGGCGCTGACCGGCAACCTTGCTTTCTTCCAGACAGCGCTTGCCGACGCGCTCGACATCGATTTTGCCACAGCCCGCTCAATCACAGAGCAATCGGGCTACGCAGCGCTGCTTGCGGCGCTCAAGGCGCTCGACCTCAGCGAAGACAGGGCCTTCCTGATCGCGGTCGCGATCTATCCCGGCGAGTTCCCGCATCCCCAGGCAATCCGTCTGTTCCTCGACCGCTATCGGCTGCTGCATCGCGAGGCAGCGCTCGACATGGTGCGGGCCTGGAAGGCCGAAACGATGTCTCGGGCGATCCGCGGCAACGCCATCGAGACAGGGCGCCACGCATCGAACAGCGATGACAAGGCCGCCGGCCGCAAGGCGTCCTGACCCAATTCCAGGGAAGTGCACAGCGTTTCCGTGGCCGGTCGGGACGCCGGGCCGCCGCCTCTATTCCGCCTTCACGGACACAAGCTCCTCGACCGGAACGGAGCCGGCCTCGATCTCGACCACCCAGATGTCGGGATCGAATCTCTTTTCCTTTTCCAGCCTTGCATCGAATGCCGAGCTATCGTCGCCAGAATCGAGCAAGGTGAAGAAGCGCTCGTCGGGCTTGGCCGAATCGTAGCTCGTTTGCGGCGCCGGTCCGTACAGAGCCACCTCGCCCAGCCGGCCGCGCGACAACACGAAGACGGCGCCAGCCTCGGTCGCGCCGCGCTTGACCACGGCAGCAAAACCGCCGGCGGTGAAGACACGGCGCAGAAGGGCCGATACCCACAGATCGGTAGTCACGCGCATGGCAGGGTTCCGGATGGCATGCGCGGTTCCTTACAGCATCGGCAATGGAACCGAAAAGCCGGCAGCCCTCAGTTTGTCAGGCCGATCTCGCGCATCTTGGCATAGACCACTTCGTCCGGCTCACCGGTTTCGGGCAGGCCGAACAGCGCCTGGAACTCCTTGATCGCAGACTTGGTCCGGGCGCCTACGACGCCGTCGAGCTGCATATCGTCATTGCCGAAGGCCTTCAGGCCAGCCTGGATCTTGACGATGCGGGCGTCGGGGGCCTGCGTTGCGCCGTTGGCCGGAGAGGAGACCGGAATGGCCGCCGGTCCGGCGGCCTGGGCCGCAGCCCTGTCGGCCGGTCTCGGGGCCGGATGCGGAATGGCCGCAGTCGTTTGCCTGGCGCCAAGCTGATCGAGCAGCGCGCCGTCGATATCGCCGGAGGCGGGCAGCCCGACCTTGAGCTGATAGGCCTGGATGGCCTTGCGCGTGGCTGGGCCCGTGAGGCCGTCGACGGTGCCGTCGTAGAAATTGAGGTCCTTCAATATGCCCTGCACCTGCTGGACGACCGGATCGGGCTTGGGAGTGGGCTGCGCCTGCCGCACGATGTTGATGGTGGTCTCCGGCTCATCCGAGACGGCATGCGGGAAATTCTCGATGCTCCTGGTGGCGAAGAAGGCGCTCGTGTGTGGAAAAGGCTGGTACCAGAGCGCGTTGGCCGAAACGTAGAATAGCGTCACCAGGAAGGCGGTCGAGCCGCCGACCAGAACCGGGTTGCGCGAGATCATCTGGCCAACCGCCGCAGCGCTCTCGGCAAGCAAGCCACGCTCGGGTTCGACCACTTTAGGCCGTCTTGCGGAGCGAGCCATTGCTGTCCCCATTTGCATCCCCCTTCGGCTTTGCAATCGGCACCGGCAGCACGTCGGCCGGCGCGCCCGAGCGCCGCTTCGGTCCGTTCACCGGCAGGCTGATCGTCACCGTCGTGCCTTCGCCCGGGGCGCTCTCGATCGACATCGTGCCCTCATGCAGCGCCACCAGCCCCTTGACCAGCGACAGGCCGAGCCCGGTTCCCTCGAAGCGGCGCGTATAGTCGTTCTGGATCTGCATGAACGGCTTGCCGAGGTTGGCCATATCCTCGTCGGCGATGCCGATGCCGGTGTCGCTCACCCAGAAATGCAGCCGCGAGCCGACCCGCTTGGCGCCGATCACCACGCTGCCGCCGTCAGGCGTGAACTTCACGGCGTTCGAAACGAGATTGATCAAGATCTGCTGCACGGCGCGGCGATCGGCATTGATCTCGCCGGCGTCAGGCGCGATCTGGGCGCCGAGCGCGATGCTCTTGGCCTCCGCCAGCGGCCGCATCATCGAGCGGCACATGTCGGCCGCATCGGCGAAGCGGAACGGCTCGAGCTCGGTGGCATAGGCGCCTGCCTCTATGCGCGAGACATCGAGGATCGAGGTGACGACGGACAAAAGATGCTGGCCGGACTCCCTGACCAGGGCGACATATTCCTTCTGGCGCGGATCGCGGAAGGCGCCGAACATCTCGTGCAGCAGCATGTCGGAGAAGCCGATGATGGCATTGAGCGGCGTGCGCAGCTCGTGGCTGACCACCGCCAGGAAACGCCCCTTGGCCACTTCGGCGGCAGCCGCAGCCTCCCTCGCCGTGGCAAGCTCTTCGCGGAGCGCAGCGACCTCGTCGTTCTCACGAAGGACGAAGGTCAAGATGTCCTGCTCCCGCGCGCCGCGCAGCAATTCAAGGCGGAACGGGCGGAAATTGTCGGCCGAGCCGCCACCGTCGCGCGGCAAGCGGATGCGCAGGTCGAGCCGGCGCTTCGGCGCGCCGTCGCGCATGTCCGCGAGGGCGGTGAGATAGGCGACGCGATCGGAAAGATGGACGCGCTCGAACAAGCCGGTACCGAGCAGGAGTTCCGGCGCCAGCTTCAGAATGGAACGCGCCTTGGCCGAAGCGTCGAGTACCTCGCCCTGGCGGCCGACGCGCAGCACGACGGCATCGATCGTCTCTTCGAGACGGTCCACCGCAGGCTCAACCTGACGCGCATCGGCGGGATTGGCGAAGGCCGCCGCGCGCGGCAGGAGCGTAAGCGCCCAGGCAAGCGGCAGCAGCCAGTGCCAACCGGCGATCGCGGCCTCGCCGAGCGGCAGGAACTGGTTTGCGAAAGGCTGCAGCAGGATGGCGCCGAATGCCGCCAGCGCGCCCGAAATTGCTGCGCGGCGCGACCCGGCGATCCACCAAGACTCGACCGGCAAAGCCACGGCAAGCAGCGCGACGGGCGACGCCAGACCACCCGCCGCGGCAATTGCGCCGGCAAGCGCGAGGCCGCCCGTCGCCACCGAGGCACGGCCGGCGAGCGTCATGCGGCCGGTGGCGGCAACCAGAAGCGCTGCGAACCAGCACAGACCGAAAGCGCCGAAGATCGCAGCCACGGTAACGGCGGCACCCAGGCTTGAGGTGACCAGCGTCACCGCCGCACCCGCGGCGAGGAAGGGAGCAGCGAGCATGACGCCGATGAAGCGGCGCTGGCGCTGGCGCTCAGCCTCGTCCGTGACGGTCGGATGAACCATGCGTTCGCAGCCGGCGGCAACCGCGCCAGGCAGAGGAACGTATCTGGCCGTAATCGAACTCAACGCACTCGGACCCGGTCGTGAATTGCCCTGCTTCTGCAGGTGACTCTTGATTGGATTGAAAGTCGCATCCAGCGTTTAAGGAATGGATAAGGCAGGGAAGGCGAGCGCCCTGCCCGCGGCAAATATCGGGACGCCGGCACCCCAAAGCCCGTCGATCTGCCGCCATGGTAAATGGAGCGTTAGCCACAGCCCGCCTCGCCGAGCCTCCCGAAAACCCAGTGCCGATGCTCGCCCTTTCCAGAATTGTTCTTTTGAAACAGCCACATAGATGGTTGTTTCAAAATTAATACAGTCGATCAGATTTGAGTTAGATCAATTGCGAAACCAATCCTTTCGACTTTATCTAAAATTTGAAGAAAATTCGCGGCTTCGGCGCAAGCCACGCTTCGCGCCTTCGTGCCATTGTCATGTCCATAAAAAGAGGTCATGCCGATGGATGCATGATCCGATCACGACGAGGCATCGAGATGGGCTTTCTGATCAGGATGGCTTTCTGGTTTTCGCTGGTGCTCTTGGCGCTGCCGCTCAGCGTCGGCCCCGACGAGGATGGCCGCGAGGCGGTCGGGCCGATCCAGGCGCTGTTTGCGGCGCGCGAGGCGGTCGGCGACATTGCCGGCATCTGCGAGCGCAAGCCGGATGTTTGCGAGACCGGCAAATCGGCCATGCACACCATCACCGTGCGCGCCAAGGAGACAGCCAAGATCGCTGCCGCCATGCTTGATGACCAGCAGTCGGAAAAGACGGCCGCGCCCGCTGCGAAGGTAGCGGAGACGTCTGGCGAGACCACCGGCAGCGTCGCCGGGGACATCGTCCTGCCCGCCAAAGTCAACATCCCGGTGATGCTGACGGCGAAGAACTGAGATTCCTTTTTCTGGAAATGCTCTAACGCCGCGGGCCCGCCCGACCTCTCGACGCCCGCGGCGTCTTTCTTTTTCCGTGACGTGGCGGCGCCGGGTCACTATATGCGGGCAATGACGACCTCGATCGAAACGATCCGCGACGATTTCTCCCTGCTCGACGAGTGGGAGGACCGCTACCGCTATGTGATCGAGCTCGGCGAGGCGCTGCCTCCGTTTCCCGAGGCGGAACGCACACCGGCCAACAAGGTGCCGGGCTGCGTCAGCCAGGTGTGGCTGACCACCGAGCAGGGAGAAGGCGTCGATCCGGTGGTCAGCTTTCGCGGCGATTCCGACGCCCACATCGTGCGCGGCCTTGTCGCCATCATGCTGGCGCTGTTCTCGGGCCGGCCGGCCAGTGAAATCCAGAACACCGATGCGGAAGTGACGCTGAAAGAGCTCGGCCTCGATGAGCATCTGTCGCCACAGCGCGCCAACGGCCTTCGCTCAATGGTCAAGCGCATCAAGCGCGACGCCGAAGCCGCCTTGAAGCAAACCGCCTGACTCTGCCCCAAGCCCGGCAACAAGCCGCACTGCGGCGGGTTCACCCGTTCGCAGCAAGACATCCCTGAAATACCTCAAAAGCAAAACGGCGCCCCGCGGGCGCCGTCGCTTTTGCCGACTTGCGGAAGCTGCTACCGGCGACCTTTGGGCTTGCGGCCGAGGCCCATCTTCTTGGCCAACTGCGAACGAGCGGCTGCGTAGTTGGGAGCAACCATCGGATAGTTGGCGTCCAGGCCCCACTTCTCGCGGTATTCTTCCGGGGTCAGATTGTAATGCGTCATAAGGTGGCGCTTCAGCGACTTGAACTTCTTGCCGTCTTCGAGACAGACGATGTAGTCGTCATGCACGGAGCGCTTCGGGTTGACGGCCGGCTTCTGCTTCTCGGCCGAAGGCAGCTCCGTCGTGCCGCCGACGCGGCCGAGCGCGGCATGGACGTCGGCAATCAGGTTCGGCAGTTCGCCGACCGGCACCGGGTTGTTGCTGACATAGGCCGCGACGACATCGGCAGTCAGCTCGATTAGCGCGTCCCCATTCCTTGAAGGTGTTTCGACGATATCCATTGTGCTCAGGCCCCAACGAGAGTTTGTTTTCTAGACTGCGCCCTTTTTCTGGATCGGGCATCGCGCGAAATTCATGCAGGCAAGCCCTGCGATTCGCGTCGCGTCATCTTAATGACCCTGTGCTGCAAGTAAGTCAATTCACCTATTGAATTATATTCGGCGATATTCATCAAATATTGCCCGTTCAGCTTCAAAAATTCGTGTGCCGTGTAACTTAGCGAGATTTTTTTGGCCGGACCAGTGCAGCCTGACGTGGCGCCAAGCACGCTTTTACACCTCTGGTCGCGTCAAAACAGGTTCTTTATGCTTGGCTAAACTAATGTTTGGCCGCCCGGTGGGCGAAGAATCCTATGGATCATGGCGCGGACATTCATCCTCGCGTCAAACAGCCAAGTCGCCTCGACGAACCTCTCAGTGGGGTTTGATGTACTTGCCGTAGACCCAGCCGGTAACAAAATCACCGTTCTGCGCCGGATCGTGCCAGACCTCGCACCAGCGGTAGCGGATCGCCTGCCGCTGCTTCCAGTGCGGTTGGCCGGCAATGTCGAGCAGATCTATCCCGCCCGTGCAACGGCCGGTCATCTGCAAGACAGTGCCATTCGGATAGGCCGCCTGTCTTTGCGATGTGTTTGACGGATACTTGCGCGCGTTGAGCGTGTCGCCGAACGGCACGCCAGCCACTTGCCAGGCCGCGAACACGGTTGCATGAGACTGGCCGGAAAAGGCCAGGACCGCCGAAGCGACAGCAAAAGCCACGGCGGCTCGAACATAGGATTTCATCTTTTCCCCTTTCGACTTACCTTGTGTAGACCACCTTAAACCCCGCCCTTTGAACCGCTGCTGAGCGACGCGTTCATTCGCCATTCAAGCAAATTTCAGGCAATTCCATAGCGAGACGCAATGACCAGAACCTCCGTCTTCCCGACCGCCATCCCGCCGCGGCCCGAGAAACGCCCCATCTTCGACGTTCATCACGGCATCACCCGCACCGATGACTACGCCTGGATGCGGGCCGCCAACTGGCAGGCGATGTTCAGGGACCCTGCACTGCTCGACGGCGCGATCCGCGCTCATCTCGAGGCCGAGAATGCCTACCAGGCAACGCTGATGGCCGACACGGCCGAGCTGCGCCGCAAGCTGTTCGCCGAGATGAAGGGGCGCATCAAGGAGGACGACTCCACCGTGCCGATGAAGGACGGTCCCTACGCCTATGGCTCGTCGTTCAAGCTCGGCGGCGAGCAACCGCGCTACTTCCGCACGCCGCGCGATGGCGGCATTGAAGAGATCCTGCTCGACGGCGATGCGGAAGCCGAAGGCAAGCCCTATTTCCGTCTTGGCGGATTCGACCATTCGGCCGACCATCGCAAGCTGCTCTGGGCTTTCGACGACAAGGGCTCGGAGTTCTTCGCGCTGCGCGTGCGGGACATCGCCAGCGGCAAGGAACTCACCGATCAGATCCCGGATACAGGTGGCGGCGGCGTGTGGAATGCCGGAGACGACGGCTTTTTCTACACCCGCCTCGACGACAGCCACCGCCCGTCAAAAGTGTTCTTCCACGCGCTTGGCGACAGTCCGGACAACGACCGGCTGATTTACGAAGAGACGGATGCCGGCTTCTTCATGGATGTCAGCGGCACGCGTTCCAACGACTGGATCATGATCGGCATCAACGATCATGAAACCTCCGAATACCGGCTTCTGCGCGCCGACGAGCCGTTCGCCGAGCCGAAGCTGGTGGCAGCGCGCGAGACCGGCCTGCAATATGACCTGGAGGAAGGTGGTGACGTCTTTTTCATCCTCACCAATGCCGACGGCGCCAAGGACTTCAAGATCATGACCGCGCCGGTCGAAGATCCGGTGCAGGCCAACTGGAAGGAACTGGTGCCGCACGAGCCCGGCCGGCTGATCCTGTCGGTGCTCGGATTCAGGCACCACATGGTCAGGCTGGAACGCAAGGAGGGCCTGCCGCGCATCGTCGTGCGCGATCGGGCAAACGGCGAGGAGCACCTCATTTCCTTCGACGAGGAGGCCTTCTCGCTCGGCCTTTCCGGCTCCTACGAATACGACACCGAAGTCATGCGCTTCACCTATTCGTCGATGACGACACCGGCACAGGTATTCGACTACAACATGCGCAGCCGCGAGCGCGTTCTCTTGAAGACGCAGGAGGTGCCATCGGGCCACGATCCGGAGCATTATGTCACGCGCCGGCTGATGGCGCCGGCTGCCGACGGCGAGTTGGTGCCGATCTCGCTGATCCACCATCGCGACACGCCGCTTGATGGCTCGGCGCCCTGCCTGCTCTACGGCTATGGCTCCTATGGCATCACGGTTCCTGCCGCCTTCAACACCAATTGCCTGTCGCTGGTCGACCGCGGCTTCGTCTACGCCATTGCCCATGTGCGCGGCGGCAAGGACAAGGGCTACGGCTGGTATGACGACGGCAAGCGTCGGCACAAGATGAACACCTTCACCGATTTCATCGCCTCAGCGCGCCATCTCGTGGCCGAGCGCTACACGTCGCACGATCGCATCGTCGCGCAGGGCGGCTCGGCCGGCGGCATGCTGATGGGGGCGATCGCCAACATGGCACCCGAAAGCTTCGGCGGCATCGTCGCCGAGGTGCCGTTCGTCGACGTGCTCACCACCATGCTCGACGCCAGCCTGCCGCTGACGCCGCCGGAATGGCCCGAATGGGGCAATCCGATCGCCTCGGCCGAGGACTACGCGACGATCGCTGCCTATTCGCCCTACGACAATGTCGCGGCGCTCGACTATCCGCCGATCCTGGCGCTGGCAGGTCTGACCGACCCGCGCGTCACCTATTGGGAGCCGGCCAAATGGGTGGCGCGGCTGCGCGACCGCAAGGCGGGCGACAAGCCGGTGCTGTTCAAGATCAACATGGAGTCCGGCCATGCCGGCGCCTCGGGCCGGTTCTCGCGCCTGGAGGAGATCGCGTATATCTACGCCTTTGCGTTGAAAGTGACCGGCAAGGCCTGATTTTTCCCTCGCAATCGCGAGCACCTCGCGCTACGCAATGCGCCTCGTTTTTGGTCGCGGCCGGTTCGGGCCGCGCCATCCGTCATTCGCAGGGTTCGTCATGCTGCTCGTCGACGTCTATCTCGACAAATCGCCCATCCAGGGCATCGGTGTCTTCGCCAAACACCGCATTCCAAAGGGCACGTTGATCTGGAAGCTCGATCCAAGATTCGACCGCCGCATTTCGGTCGACACTTATGAGAACGAAAGCGGCCCGGTGAAGTCCTACCTCGATCGGTACTCCTATCCGGACAGGCGCGACCGGAATTATATCGTCTTCGAGGCGGACGATGCGCGCTACATGAACCATGCCGACGAGCCGAACTGCGACGTCTCCTCGCCGGAGGAAACCTACGCGCTGCGCGACATCGCGCCCGGCGAGGAACTGACCTGCGACTACAACCACTTCTTCGAAAACGGCTTCGATTTTTTGGGCGACCGCCACGCGTAATCGGAGCGACCGTGATCGAAGCGTCTCACGCCGAGAGCAATTCCGGCAAGCGCTCCATGGCCAATCTGCCGCGCAGATGTCGGATGGCGGCCAAGGCTTTGCCGGCGATGACGCCTAAAGCGACGCCGCCGGCGATCGCAAGCAGTTGGAAGCCTGGAGCCGGCAGCCAGCCTGCGACAGGTGCCATCAAAAGCTCCGGGACGAAGCGATGGACCAAGTAGATCGGGAAAGCCGCGACGGCGACCTGCGTAACCGCCCGCCCCACCCCACCAGGCAGGCGAACACGCGGCAGGTAAAGAAGAGCCGAGAGCGCCGCGAAGATCGTCAAATACTTGACCGTCGTCCCCAGCCAGACCGACTCCCAAAAGGCTAGATACCCCAATACGGCAGTGGCAAATGCGGTCACGAGGAGTTTTCTGGCGGGAGTGTCGGCCAAACCGGCGCACCAGCCGAAGACCGCAAGGTGGAAGACCCAGTAGATCGCGAAGATCTGGCGGCTGCCTAAGTCCACGAACAATGGGACTGCAAAGCGCGCAGCGGCGGCAAACGCCAATAGTCCGATCGAGAAGGCAAAGGGTCGAGCCTGGGCGAGCTTGCGTAGAACCGGAACGGCAAAGGCGAGGGCGAAGACCAACAGCGTCTGCGCATAGGCCTCGATGAACCAGTAGAGATACGGGATCATCTCGTGACGCTCCGGTTCGGCATAGCCGAAGTTGCCGGTAAGGGTCATCGAGGCCCAGGGCGCCGCCTGCCAGGCGAGGGAGTAAGCGGCGACTATGAGAAAATAAGGGATCAGGACGCCGATCGCAGGTTTCAGCGCGTACCGGATCCGACCGGCAAGCAAATGGACCGACTGAAACCGCGCAAGGCTGTAGCCGACAAGCAGCATCATGATGCCGGAGCCGCCTGGGATAGGCCACAGCGTCTCGTGATGCACGACCACCAGCAGGATGGCGAAGGCCCTCAGCACGATATCGACAGGCGTCTCGTTTGCCTGGTCCGGCATGAAAGACCGTTTCGCCGAATGAAGATTTGTCAGGTCTCCAACGCTTAGTCGTTCCCAGCCGTCCGGCAGTTCCAAGCCGAGCCGTTCGAGTTCCAGAGCCAATTGCAAAAAGCGAAGGGAATCTCCGCCGAGCGACACAAAGCTGTCAGCGCGGCCGACCGGAAGCGGATAGAACACGCGGGCATAGGCTCCGGGCACGCCGCCACGTTCGGAGCGGATTTCCGCCCGTCCCAGCAACATCTCGCGTTGCAGGCAGCTATAGTCGATCTTGCCCGAGGCTAGCCTGGGAAAGTCGCCACGCGTCGAAACTCGAACCAGATTTGCGGGCAAGCGGCTAACTTCGGCCAGGATACGCTGTGCCCTGCCTGCCGAGCCGGGGCCGGTCACGTAGGCCTGTAGGCCCCGATCGTCGCCGAGCACCGCGGCCGCAATGCCCGCCCGCTCCATGGCCTGCTCCATGATATCGAAGCCGATCCTAAGGCCGGCAATCTTGGCAAAGCGGCTCTTGCGCCCGACAATGCGGAAGAAACCGTGCTCGTCCTGGACGGCAATATCGCCGGTGTTCAGGATCTCGACCTCAGCCCCGCGCGCCAGATCACAACGCTGCTCGGCGTAACCCATCATGACGTTCGGGCCGCGATAGACAAGTTCTCCAGGGATGCCCGAGCGGCTGACCGGCTCCCCCTTGTCGTCGACAAGGCCGAGGCTGCCGCCTGGGATCGCGACGCCGATCCGCTCCTCCCGGTCGGAGAGGCTCTCAGGCGGGACGAAAGCGATACGCGCAGTCGCCTCTGTTTGACCATACATGACGAAGAAACGCCCACCCACGGCGCGCAAGTGATCCCTGTACAGGCGGATGACGTCGGGGCTGAGCTGTCCACCCGCCACCGTCATCATGCGCAAATCCCTGAGCTTAGCGTTGCGGAAACGCATCCGTTCCAGGAGTTCGTAGGAATACGGGACGCCGGACAGATTGGTGCAGCCACCGTCGGCGATTATCTGGAGGAAATCGCCGTCCACGGCCGAAACACCGGGGAAGAGGATGCTGCCGCCGGCCATCAGATGCGAATTGAGGACCGACAGTCCGTAGGAATAGTGCAGCGGCAGCATGAGAGCGGCCCTGTCGGCGGACGAGAGTTCGAGATAGGTCGTGATCGCGCGCGCATTGGCTTCGAGATTGGCATAGGAGAGCCTGACCGCCTTGGCGGCGCCCGAGCTGCCGGACGTCATCAGCAGCAGCGCGAGATCGGGATGCAGCGGCTCAATGTTCCTCGCGGGCCAGGCTTCCTTCACGAGACGCCAGCGGCCATCGGCTCGGCGATAGGTGAAATCCGGCTGGAAGGCTGCCAGGAAATCGTCCCAGACCCTTTTGTCGCAAGGCGGCAGCATGGCCACCGCATGTCCCGCCCGCAGGGCTCCAAGATAGGCGACGACCGCATGCTCGGAGGGTTCCGCTGAGATAGCGACGAGCTGCTTTACCTCATCCCCCAGCCGTGTGGCGAAGTGCTGCGCAAGGTCGTCGAGCTCCGCATAAGACAGGCTGCGCCCGTCGGCGAAGAGAAGTGCTGCGCGCTGCTCCCCACGGACGAATTCAGACACAAGGTCGAGAGAGTGCATGGGCAAGGCTTCGGTCCGCCTGGAAACTGGCCGAAGCGCGTATGATACATGACTATTAAAGTCAACTAATATGGACGTGAGACATCACAGGCAGATCGCATCGATGGTGTCGCGCAGCCGATATGCATCGGTCAGCTCGCCGGCTTGCGCGCCGGATAGCCGTTGGGATGCGGCGGGACGGTCTTCAGATAGGCTGCGATCGCGGCGCGGTCGTCGGCCGTCAACTGAGCTATGTTGCGCTGCACGTCGACCATGGCACCGCCGACGGAATCGAAATCCGGCGTGAAGCCGGTTTCGAGATAGTTGGCGATGTCGGCCTCCGACCAGTCCTTCGTGCCGCCCTGCGGGGTGATATTGGGCACCACGCCCGAGCCCTCGGCGGCCACGGCTCCCGCCAGCCATTCGGCCTTCTTGACGCCGCCGGCAAAGTCGCGCGGCGTGTGGCATTCGCCGCAATGCCCGGGGCCCTCGACCAGATAGCGGCCGGCCAGCACCTTGTCGGGCGCGCCCCCGGGCAAGGCAATGACCGGTTCAGGGCTGACATAGAGCCGCTTCCAAAGACCAATGCCGCGACGGATGTTGAAGGGGAAGGAGAGTTTGTGGCCGGGCGCCTTGCCGGCGACCGCCGGCAGCGTCTTCATAAAAGCATAGAGGTCGGCGATATCGGCCGGCTTCATGCGAGCATAAGAGGCATAAGGGAAGGCCGGATAAAAATGCTCGCCGGAGGGCGAAACGCCTTTCAGCATCGCATTGGCGAAGTCCTCCTCGCTCCAGGCGCCGATGCCGTCCTTTTGATCCTGTGAGATGTTGGGCGGTACGAAGGTACCGAACGGCGTCTTCAGCTCCAGCCCGCCGGCAAGCTCTAGGCGGGCATCACCCTTGGACCCCGGTTTGGCGTGGCAGGATGTGCAGCCGCCGGCAAAGAAGATGCGCTTGCCTTTCGCAGCATCACCGGGGCTAAGCTGCGCGACGGCCGCGGCATCAAGCCTGACGGGCGCTGACAACGCCCAGCCGGCGACCGCGCCGGCGCCGCCCAGCACGATGACGGCGCCGACGAGCTTCTTCAGCCACGCCATATCAGGCGATCAGCCCTTCTTGATCCTGTAGGTCTCATGACAGGCGCCGCAGTCGCCGCCGATGGTGTTGAGCTGCGCCTTGAGCGCATCGACATCGGCCGGCGGCGAAGCCACTGCCGCCTTGACGTCGGCCAGGAACTTGTCCCCGGCCGCCTTGAAGCCCGGCATGTCTTCCCAGATCTTCGGCGCCGCCGTGGTGTCGCCCTTGTCGCTGCCGGCCGGGAAAAGTTTCTCGGCATCGAATTTTTCGGCGTTCGCCTCCAACGCCTTTAGCGCCGTCAGCACAGCGGCGGCGTCGAAAGCCTCCTCGCCTTTGACGACCTTGGACAACTGGCCGGCGAGCTTGCCGCGTTCCTTCATCAGGGCCTGGCGATCCTTGATCGGATCGGCATAAGCGGCCGAACCGGCAAAAGCGAGCAAAGAGATGGCGATGACAAGCTTTCTCATTCAATTGGCTCCATGGTGAAGAGAGTTCGCGACTAGACGTTAACGGGCGTTGCAGTGGAATTATTCCCTCCGCGCCGCAACGATTTTCTTGACTGGAATTGCCCTCCTGCGCCGGCAAAAGAAAAGCCCCGGTCATGCCGGGGCTTTTCGGAAAGGTCGATCAAGCTTTCGCCTTCTCGTAGAGTTCCAGGACATAATCCCAGTTGATCAGGCTGTCGACGAAGGCTTCGAGATATTTCGGCCGCGCGTTGCGGTAGTCGATGTAATAGGAGTGCTCCCACACGTCGACGCCGAGGATCGGCGAAGCGCCATGAACCAGCGGGTTCTCGCCATTGGGGGTCTTCGAGATCGCGAGCTTGCCGTCCTTGACCGAAAGCCATGCCCAGCCGGAGCCAAACTGGGTGGTGCCGGCGGCGACGAAGTCCGCCTTGAACTTGTCGTAGCCGCCGAGATCGGCATCGACGGCCTTCTGCAGCGCGCCCGGCAGCTTGTTGCCGCCGCCGCCCTTCTTCATCCATTTCCAGAAATGGATATGGTTGTAGTGCTGGGCGGCATTGTTGAAGAGCCCGGCATTCTTGCCGAAGGACTGTTTCACGACCTCTTCGACCGACAGGTCGCCCATTCCAGCCTCGGCGGCCAGCTTGTTGCCGTTGTCGACATAGGCTTTGTGGTGCTTGTCGTGGTGATACTCCAGCGTCTCCTTCGACATGTAAGGCTGCAAGGCCTCGTAGTCGTAGGGCAAAGCGGGCAACTCAAAAGCCATGGATGGTACTCCCTCAGGAAAAGTCCGGTGAAACTACCGGACTAAGATAGGTCTGGAATGGGTTGGGACAACTCCGGAACGAAGCGCCAATCGCCTTTTTATCCGCTCAGGCGGCGGAAGTCGAATGCGCCCAATCCCAATAGAGCTCGCGCGCCTTCTTGGCGACCGGTCCAGGCTGAAGGCTGCGGTCCTCGATGCGCGTGATTGGCACCACCTTGGAATGGTTGCCGGTCGAGAAGATCTCGTCCGCCTCGAGGAAATCGCGGATCGACAGCGTCTTCTCGGTGGTCCTGAAACCATAGTCGCCGAGCAGGTTGATCGTGCGCGAGCGGGTGATTCCGGAAAGGAAGGTGCCGTTCGCGGCAGGCGTCATCACATGGCCGTCCTTGACCAGGAAGATGTTGGAGGTGCCGGTCTCGGCGACATTGCCCAGCATATCGAGCACCAGCGCGTTGTCGAAGCCGCGCATCTTGGCCTCGAGGATGGCGCGGCCATTGTTGGGATAAAGGCAGCCGGCCTTGGCGTTGGTCGGCATGGTCTCGATGGTCGGCCGCCGGAACGGCGAGACGCCGATCGAAAAGCCCGAAGGCGGAATCATCGGTGACTCGTAAAGGCAGAGACAGAAGCGGGTCGAGGACGGGTCGGCCGGCACGCCCATATAGCCGCCATGCTCGGCCCAGTACATCGGCCTGATATAGACGGCGGTCTTGCCGTCGAATTTCTTCAGGCCGTCCCAGGTCAGCCCGACGATTAGCTCCGTCGTCATGGAAGGCTTCAGGCCGAGCGCGATCGCCGAGGCGTTGACGCGCGCCGCGTGACGATCGAGATCGGGCGCCACGCCTTCGAACCAGCGGGCGCCGTCGAAGACGCTGGTGCCCAGCCACATGGCGTGGCTGCGCGGTCCCAGAATGGCGACATTGCCCTCGTACCAGTCGCCGTCCACATAGGTCCATGTCGCGGACTGCGCCGCCGCCGCCAGTGTCATCGTTTGCCGTCCGTATGGATGAGTTCCGGCCGCCATAGGACGATGCTTTGACGGCCGGCGTCAACCGACATCGGAAAAAATCCTTGAGGCCAGAGGCACTTAAAGCACGGCGCACGGAAAGGGATGGGCCATGTGTGTTGGGTTTTTGTGTTATGCGATCCTTTCCGAAAACCGCTGCCCACTTTTGGGCGACATGCATTAACCGCAATCAGCGCTTGCGCGGCAAGGCCGGGCGCCGCAAAACTCTTCCTATGCATCATGCAGCCTATGTCTTCGACGCCTATGGCACGTTGTTCGACGTGCACGCCGCGGTACGCCGCCATGCCGGCGAGATCGGGCCGGACGGCCAGCTTCTCTCCGAAATCTGGCGCGCCAAGCAGCTCGAATACTCCTGGGTGCGGACGCTGATGGGCACCTATGCCGATTTCTGGCAACTGACCGAGCAGGCGCTGGACTTCGCGCTGCGCAAGGTGCCGTCGGCCGATCCGGCGCTCAGGGCAAGGCTGCTGGAAGCCTATTGGCGGCTCGACTGCTATCCGGAAGTGCCGGCGGTATTGAAGGCGCTGAAAGCAGCGGGAGCGAAGCTCGCGATCCTGTCCAACGGGTCGCCGGAAATGCTGCGGGCGGCGGTGAAATCGGCCGCCCTCGACCAGATCCTCGACGACGTCTTCTCGGTTGACGAGATCAAGCGCTTCAAGACCGATCCTTCGGTCTACGACATGGTGGTCACCGGCTGGCGGCTCTATCCGGGGGCGGTGTCGTTCCAGTCCTCCAACCGCTGGGACGTCGCGGGCGCCGCCAGGTTCGGCTTCCGCACCGTCTGGATCAATCGCGCCAATCAGCCCGACGAATACCGGGACTTTCCGCCGGGGCTGATCCTGCCCTCGCTCGAAGGCCTTCTGGCAGGGGTTTGAGGGTGCTGTTGCTGCAGTGCAACAGATGTGTCGCAGTCACAGCTTCGCCTTTGTTTGTCCACCCTGAGGCCAGAATTGGAACCGCCTATCACCGCCGACTGTTAACAGCTGCCGGCGGCCGGCCCGCGGATTCATGCATTCTTGCGATTAAGACCTAGAAAAGGCAACCATGTCAGACGCTTCCTTCCGCATCAGCCGCCGTGGCTTCCTCAATCTCACGGCTCTTGGAGCTGCTTCGGCGGTTTCCGCCTGCTCGACCACCGGTCCTCGCCCGGCAGCCGTGCAGCCGCCACCGCCGGCCTCTGTCGAGCCGCCGCTCGGCGACTACGCCACCATGTATGGGCCGATGTCCGACAACGGCTTCGACCTGCCGGCCATCCCGGTAAACAAGATCGACCACAGATATTTGCGCCAGATCGTTCCCGATCCGACCGGACAGCGCCCGGGCACCATCGTCGTCGATACCACCAACCACTTCCTCTATCTGGTGCGTGAGGGTGGCCAGGCGATCCGCTACGGCGTCGGTCTCGGCCGCGCCGGCTTCGAATGGTCGGGCGATGCGGTCGTGCAATGGAAGCAGAAGTGGCCGAAATGGACGCCGCCGGACGAGATGGTCGCCCGCCAGCCGGAACTGACGGAATACAGCGCCAAGAACGGCGGTATGCCCGGCGGGCTCAAGAACCCGCTCGGGGCGCGTGCGCTCTACCTCTTCAAAGGCAACCAGGACACGCTCTATCGTCTGCACGGGTCGCCGGAATGGTGGTCGATCGGCAAGTCGGTCTCGTCGGGCTGCGTGCGCCTGATCAATCAGGACATCATCGACCTCTATGACCGCGTGCCCAACAAGACGCCGGTCGTGGTCACAGCAGATGTCGGCCAGCCGATGGCCGATATGCCCGAACGCCGGGCCATTCCGATCGACAACGGCGTGCCGGACGACTCTGTCCTGCTGGGGCCGGTGCCGCAGGAGAGCAACGAGGTCTTTTGATCCGGCGTTCGTCAGCGGTGCCTGGCGAGGATGTCCGCCAGCACCGCAACGCCGCGTCGCAACGCCTCCGCGTCGAGACCAGCATATCCCATGATGAAGCCCGTCGTTTCGGGCCGCGGCTCGGCCGGATCATAGAGCGGCGATACCGGATAGAGGCCGATCCCCGCAGCACGTGCGTCGGCGACGATCGCCGGCTCGCATCCAGGATCGATGCCGTTCAACCAGGCCACGAGGTGCAGGCCCGTGTCGGCCCCAGCAACAGTCACCTTTGGCCCGATATGATCGGCCAGCGCCCGCAGCAGGACCTCTCGGCGCTCGGCATTTTTCCTGCGGATGCTGCGGACGTGGCGCTCGTAAGCGCCGCTCGTCAGCAGGTCGGCCAACACATCCTGCTCCAGCATCGGAGCATGCCGGTCGGTCAGGCGCTTTGCCTCGCTGAAGGCCCGACGCAGGCCGGCGGGGACGACGAGATAACCGAGCCGCAAGGTGGGCGAGAGCGTTTTGGACAGCGTGCCGACATAGATGACCGAGCCTGGATCGAGCGTCTGCAGAGGCGGGATGGGGGCTATGTCGTGGCGGTATTCGCCGTCGTAGTCGTCTTCGACGACATAGGCGCCTGATGCCGTGGCCCAGGCCAGGAGGGAATGCCGCCGCGTCGCCGAAAGCACGCCGCCGAGCGGAAACTGGTGCGATGGCGTGACGTAAGCCAGACGGGCCGGCGGCAGCGCATCCGTCCTTATCCCGTCAGCGTCGACCGCAACTGGCACGGCGACGCCGCCCGCAGCCGTGAAGGCATGGCGGGCCAGCAGATAGCCCGGATTCTCGATCACGAACGGATCGCCGGGGTCGAGCAGCAGCCGCGCGCAGAGGTCGAGCCCCTGCTGGGAGCCGTTGACGACGGCGATCTGGTCTGGCGCGCAGCTGATGCCGCGTGCGCGCCAGAGATAGGTTTGCAGGGCGCTGCGAAGAACAAGCGATCCCTGCGGGTCGCCATAGCGCAGCCGCGCGCCGCGCCGCAGAATGGCTTTGTTCGAGGCCCGTCGCCAAGCCAGGACCGGGAAGTCCGCCCCGGACAGGTCGCCATAGCGGAAATCCGCAACCTTGGCCGGCTGCTGTTCCACCGGCGAAGGCAGAGCCAGCAGCCTGCGCGCGAACGTCGAGAGGTTGCGTGGCGAGGCAGCCGCGATGGAAGCCGCCCCTGACGGCCTCTCCAGTCCCGGAGCCACAATGGCACGCGCGCCCTGCCGAATGATCAGATAGCCTTCGGCGTCGAGCTGGTTGTAGGCCGCCGTCACCGTGGTTCGCGACGCGCCCCATTCGGCGGCAAAGGCCCGCGACGACGGCAGGCGATCGCCGGGCCGGTAAACGCCGCTGTGGATCTGCGCCTTGATCGCCGCGATGATCCGGCGCGCCACGCCTTCCTGCTCCAACTGGACCATCGAAAACCTGCAAAACTGGATGTTCCAAGCAAGCCAGCTTTCCTGCATCTTTCCATGCAATGCAAGGAGTTTTCGCCATGTACATTCCGCCCGCCTTCCGCGATGACGACAGGGAGAGCCTCATGGCGACGATCCGCGCGGCACGGCTGGCGACGCTGGTCACCGCCACGGCGGAAGGACCGCAGGCGACGCCATTGCCGCTTTTGCTCAACGAGAGCGAGGGCGAGCATGGCACGATCTACGGCCATGTCGCGAAGGCAAATCCGCAGTGGCGCGCACCGGTGCTGGGCGAAAGCCTGGCGATCTTCATGGGCCCCGACGCCTACGTGACGCCGGCCTGGTATCAGACCAAGCAAGAGACCGGAAAGGTAGTGCCGACTTGGAACTACCTGGCCGTTCATGCCTATGGGCCGATCGAATTCTTCGAGGATGCCGACAGGCTGCTCGAGATCGTCACGCGCCTGACCAATCTGCATGAAGGCGGACGCCCCTCGCCTTGGTCCGTATCGGATGCGCCGCCGGATTTCATCCAGGCGCAACTCAAAGGCATTGTCGGCTTGCGCATGCCGATCACGCGGGTCCAAGGCAAGCGCAAGATGAGCCAGAACCGCAACGCGGCCGATCGCGCCGGTGTCGCCACCGGTCTAGCAGCGAGCGACCGGCCTTCGGATCGCGACGTCGCCCAACTGATCCCGTCTTGACATCCGACCCAGTCCAATTGCCAGCGAGCCGATCATGCCGGACCTGACACAATTCGCCTTGTACTTCGCCGCGGCGCTGCTGCTCGCCATCACGCCCGGACCGGGCATCTTCTATGTCGCCGCGCGCACCCTGGCCGGAGGCCGCGCTGAAGGCATCGCCTCCAGTTTCGGGACGGGCCTGGGCGGCATGGTTCATGTGCTTGCCGGAAGCCTGGGCGTTTCCGCCCTCGTGCTCGCGAGCGCCGAACTCTTTACGGCGCTGAAGCTGATCGGCGCCGTCTACCTCGTCTGGCTCGGCTTGCGCACCTTCCAGTCCGCCCGCCGCGAGGCAAAGGCAATGCTGGAAGGTGGCGCGCCGACGCCTGCGGTCGGCGCTGGCCGAGCGTTTCGCGAAGGGGTGCTGGTCGAGGCTCTGAACCCGAAGACGGCCGCCTTCTTCCTGGCCTTCATTCCGCAATTCGTGGATCTCGGCGCCGGCCACGTCGCCTTGCAGTTGATGGTGCTCGGCTTCGTGTCGGTGACGCTCAACACGCTGGCCGATATCGTGGTCGCCTTCGCGGCCGGCCGCATCAGGGAAGGCGCGGCAGGCCGTTCCGGCATCATACGCCGGATGCGGGAGGCGTCCGGCGGCGCGATGATCGCGCTGGGCATCGGGCTCGCCGTAGCCAAGCGCCCTGCCCTATGATTGCCGCGCCTCAGTTGGGCGCTATGGGGCCTCCTACCGCCCGCGCGCCAGGCTCCCTAGTATTCCGCGCACGATCGCGCGGCCGACAGAAGAGCCCACCGAACGCACCACCGACTTGATCGCGGCTTCGGCCACTGTCTGGCGGTTGGAGGACCGGCGGCCCGACCCTCCCAACACATCGTCGAAGCCCGGAATTGTCCAGCGCGAGCCGCCGGTGCCCGCCTGCTGCGCCTGCACTTCGGCTTCCTGCGCCTCCCTGGTCTTCTTCTGCAGTATCTCGAAGGCCGAGTCGCGATCGACCGCTTGATCGTACTGCCCGGCGACCGGGCTCTCGGCAAGGACCTTGCGGCGCTCGTCGGGTGTGATCGGCCCGAGCCGCGACGACGGCGGACGAATCAATGTGCGCTGGACCATGGCCGGCACGCCCTTGTCCTCCAGCATCGAGACCAGCGCCTCGCCGGTGGCGAGCTGGGTGATCGCGGTGGCGCAGTCGAAATCCGGGTTGGGCCGGAAGGTGTCGGCCGCCGTCCGCACCGCCTGCTGCTCGCGCGGCGTATAGGCGCGCAACGCGTGCTGCACGCGGTTGCCGAGCTGGGCCAAAACCTTTTCCGGAATGTCGAGCGGATTCTGGGTGACGAAATAGACGCCCACACCCTTGGAGCGGATCAGCCGCACCACCTGCTCGACGCGATCAACCAGCACCTTCGGCGCGTCCTCGAACAAAAGATGCGCCTCGTCGAAGAAGAAGACCAGCTTCGGCCGCTCGAGATCGCCGACCTCGGGCAGTTCCTCAAACAGCTCCGACATCAGCCATAGCAAGAAAGTGGCGTAGAGCCTGGGATTCATCATCAGCTTGTCGGCGGCCAGAACGCTGATCGCGCCGCGGCCGTCGCGGGTGGTGCGCATCAAATCGGCGATGCGCAGCGCCGGCTCGCCGAAGAAGTTCGCGGCGCCCTGCTGCTCA
This sequence comes from Mesorhizobium sp. WSM3873, assembly GCF_001672445.1. Taxonomy (NCBI): domain Bacteria; kingdom Pseudomonadati; phylum Pseudomonadota; class Alphaproteobacteria; order Hyphomicrobiales; family Phyllobacteriaceae; genus Mesorhizobium; species Mesorhizobium sp. WSM3873. The sequence continues at coordinate 155,386 of NZ_LYTM01000023.1, forward strand.
AGCACCAGAAGCGTGCGCTGGATGGCGCCGACGGAAGGCTTGGTGACATTGCCGTAGCGTGCGCTGAGCTCGTCGGCGCGCTCGGCGATGTTGGCGAGCAGCGCCTGCAGATCTTTGAGATCAAGCAGCAGCAGGCCCTCTTCGTCAGCAATGCGGAAGGCGATGTTCATGACACCTTCCTGCGCTTCGGTGAGATTCATCAGCCGCGACAAAAGCAGCGGCCCCATTTCCGAGATGGTGGCACGGATCGGGTGACCCTGCTCGCCGAACAGATCCCAGAAGATGACCGGGTATTCCTGAAACTGATAGGGATCGAGCTTCACCTGCTCTGCACGCTTGACCAGGAAATCCTTGGCCTCGCCCATCATGGCGATGCCGGAAAGGTCGCCCTTGATGTCGGCGCAGAAGACCGGGACGCCGGCATTTGAAAAGCCCTCGGCCAAGACCTGCAGGCTGACCGTCTTGCCGGTGCCTGTGGCGCCGGTAATCAGGCCGTGGCGGTTGCCGTAGCGCAGCCGGAGTTCCTCGGCGCGCTGGTAGGAATCATCAGGCTTGCGGCTGGCGCCGATGAAGATGCTGTTGTGGTCAGCCATATGTCTGGTCTCCGCAATCTCTTCCGCCAAAAAACGCCCGGTCTCATGGAGGATAGTAACGCGATCGGCGGGCGACAATGCCCACCATTAATTTTGGCGCTATTCGAATTTGACGCTGGCATCGAAATCACCTTACTGAGCTTGCGGATTTTGCGCATGTTTGGCAATCGGTTAGCGGCTGCCGGAACAACCGCGACGGATGTCGCATTGTGATATGCGGCGGGGGACCATAGACTGGTGGCTGATGCGGCCGAGAGACGAGGAGTGCGATGGGCGCCGGCGCCTTGACTAGGGATGTCGACCTTCCCAACCCGGACGCCAGGCGCTGGCTGGCGCTGGCGGAAAAAGCGCTTGCCGGCGGCGCTTTCGAAGAGAAGCTTGTTTCGCACACGGATGACGGCATCCGCATCGAGCCGCTCAGCGAGCGTTCGACGACAGCCGAGCCGCTGGTGCGCACCAATCCGAAGTCGCCATGGATCGTCAGCCAGCGCATCGACGATCCCGATATCGCCCGCGCCAGCGCCCAGGCACTGCAGGACATCGCCGAGGGCGCGACCGGCCTGTCGCTGGTTTTCGAGGGTGCGCCGAACGCCTTCGGCTATGGACTGCCGCGAACCGCGGAGGCGCTGGAAACGGTGCTCGACGGCGTGCCGCTGAACCGGGTGCAGGTACGCATCGATGCGCATCCGTGGAGCCGCGCCGTGGCGGATTGGCTGCTCGCCTTCCTGACCCGGCGCCGCTCCGATCCGGCGAAGCTCAACCTTTCCTTCGGCATCGACCCGGCGGCGATCTTCGCCGGCACCGGACGGCTGCGCACCTCGATCGAGGCGCTGCAGGAGTCAATGCCGCAATCGCTGGCGCATTTCTTCTCGATGGGCGTGCCCGGCGTGCTGCTCGAAGCGGACGGCCGCGTCTTCCACAATGCCGGCGCCACCGAGGCGCAGGAGCTCGGCACGATGATGGCTTCCGCCGTGTCCTATCTCAGGATGTTCGAGAAGGCGCGCCAGCCGCTGGTCTATGCCGCGCCCTATATCGGCTTTGCCCTCAGCGTCGACCAGGACCAGTTCCTGTCGATGGCCAAGGTGCGGGCGTTGCGCAAGCTCTGGGCGCGGATCCAGGAAGCCTGCTCGATCCCGGCCTCGACGGCGAACGTCCACGCCGAGACCTCCTATCGCATGATGGCGATGGCGGATCCGGAAACCAACATCCTGCGCACCACGATTGCCGCTTTTGCCGCGGCGACCGGCGGGGCTGATTCCGTCTCGATCCTGCCGCACACCATCGCGCATGGACTGCCGGCCGGTTTTGCGCGCCGCGTCGCCCGCAACGCGCAGCTGATCCTGGCGCATGAGAGCCATCTCCATCACGTGGCCGATCCGGCCAGCGGCTCCGGAGCGGTCGAGGCGCTGACCGACGGTCTTTGCGCGGCGGCCTGGGAAGAATTCCAGCGCATCGAGGCCGAGGGCGGCGTGCTCAACAGCCTGCAGCAGGGCTATATCCAGAACCGTGTGCAGACGGCCGCCGCGAAGCGCAATGCCGGCTATCGGGCCGGTGAACGCGGCATCATCGGCACCAGCTTGTTCCGCACCGGCAGCGAGCGCCCCGTCGAGACATTGAAAGCCGAACGCCGGCCCGCGCTGACAGAAGGCGTGGCGACCTGCGAGCCGCTGTTTCCAGTTCGCATCGATCAGTCGATCGGAGCCGGCTCATGATCCCGGATTTCAGCCAGATCGGCTGGTCGGCGCCGCGCCGCGCGCCGGTCGAGCTTAAGGGCCAGCGGATGACGCCGGAAGGCATCGCCCTGAAACACCTCTACACGCAGGCCGACCTCAAGGGCCTGGCCAATCTCGACACCTATCCGGGCCTGCCGCCCTTCGTGCGCGGCCCCTACCCGACCATGTATGTCCAGCAGCCCTGGACGATCCGGCAATATGCCGGCTTCTCGACGGCGGAGGAATCCAACGCTTTCTACCGGCGCAACCTCGCGGCCGGCCAGAAGGGCCTGTCGGTTGCCTTCGACCTCGCGACCCATCGCGGCTATGACAGCGACCATCCGCGCGTCGCCGGCGATGTCGGCATGGCGGGCGTGGCGATCGATTCCATCCTCGACATGCGCCAGCTGTTCGACGGCATTCCGCTCAACGAGATGACGGTGTCGATGACCATGAACGGCGCCGTGCTGCCGATCATGGCGCTCTACATCGTGGCGGCGGAGGAACAGGGTGTCGCGCAGAAGGACCTCGCCGGGACCATTCAGAACGACATTCTGAAGGAGTTCATGGTCCGCAACACCTACATCTATCCGCCGAAGCCTTCGATGCGGATCGTGTCGGACATCTTCGCCTATACCTCGCGGCACATGCCGAAATTCAATTCGATCTCGATCTCCGGCTATCATATGCAGGAGGCGGGCGCGACGGCCGACCTCGAACTCGCCTACACCATCGCCGACGGCATCGAATATGCGCGCGCCGGCGTCGCCGCGGGTCTCGACATCGACCGGTTCGCGCCGCGCCTTTCCTTCTTCTGGGCGATCGGCATGAACTTCTTCATGGAGGTCGCCAAGCTCAGGGCCGCGCGGCTGCTCTGGTCGAGCATGATGAAAAAGAATTTTGCGCCGAAGGACGAGCGCTCGCTGTCGCTGCGCACCCATTGCCAGACATCGGGCTGGTCGCTGACGGCGCAGGATCCCTACAACAACATCACCCGCACGATGATCGAGGCGATGGCGGCAACGCAGGGACATACCCAGTCGCTGCACACCAATTCCTTCGACGAGGCGATGGCGCTGCCGACCGACCATTCGGCCCGCGTTGCCCGCAACACGCAGCTCATCCTGCAAAAGGAATCCGGCACCACGCGCATGATCGACCCGTGGGGCGGCTCGGCTTATGTCGAGCGGCTGACGCATGATCTGGCGGCCCGCGCGCTGGCTCATATCGAGGAGGTCGAAAACCTCGGCGGCATGGCGGCGGCGATCGAGAAAGGCATTCCGAAGCTGCGCATCGAGGAAGCGGCGGCGCGCACCCAGGCACGCATCGATTCCGGCGAGCAGGTGCTGGTCGGCGTCAATGCGCATCGCCCGGAAGCCGATATCGAGGTCGATGTGCTGAAGATCGATAATGCCGAGGTCAAGGCCCGGCAATTGGCGAAGCTGCAGCGGCTCAAAGGCACGCGCGACGTCGCGCCCCTGGAGGATGCGCTAACCGCCCTCACCCGCGCGGCTGAAAGCGGCGAGAACCTGCTCGAATTCGCGATCAGCGCGGCGCGGGCCAATGCGACCGTCGGCGAGATCTCGCTGGCGCTGGAGAAGGTGTTCGGGCGCCATGCAGCCACCGTGCAGACCATCTCCGGCGTCTATCGCGACGCGCTCGGCGACAATCCGGCGGTCGATCGGCTCAAGGACAAGCTCGAAGCCTTCGAGAAGAAGTCCGGTGCAAAGCCGCGCATCCTGGTCGCCAAGATGGGCCAGGACGGCCATGATCGCGGCCAGAAGGTGATCGCCAGCGCCTTTGCCGATCTCGGCTTCGAGGTCACCGTCGGACCGATGTTCCAGACGCCAGAGGAGATCGCAAAGCTGGCGGTGCAGCATGATGTCGACATCATCGGCGCGTCCTCGCTCGCGGCCGGACATCTGACGCTGATCCCCGAGCTCAAGGAGGCGCTGAGGAAGCTCGGCCATGGCGACATGCTGATCGTCGCCGGCGGCGTCATCCCGCCACAGGACTACGATGCGGTGCTGAAGGCGGGAGCGGCCGAAATCTTCCCGCCGGGCACCGTCATCCCGCAAGCGGCGGACAGGCTGATGGATCGATTGCTGGCGGTTGGATAGCCTACATCTTCGGCATCGCCAGGAACCGTGCCTTTGTGGACGGGAACAAGCGTACGGCGATGGTCGCTGCCGGTGCTGCATCAACGGCTACCACCTTACAGCTGATAACGGCACGATCTACGAATTCGTGATGGATGTCGCGGCAGGTGAAATGAGATCGGAGCCGCGGCGTTTTTCCGCGACTGTACAGTCAAGCTCAAGGTCTAGTTCTCGGCCTTGTCCGACAGCTTGACGATCTCCCACTCCTTGCCGTTGACGGCAACGACCTCGCCGACCTTCTTGCCGAACAGGGCCATCGCCATCGGCGAGACGTGGGAGATGCTGCCTTTCGACGGGTTGGCCTCGTCCTCGCCGACGATGCGCCAATGGACCTTCTTGCCGTCGCCGTTTTCCAATGTGACGCCCATGCCGAAGCGGACCACATTGCTGCCGGACTCCGGCACCGAAAGCTCCGCGCTCTCGCGCCGCGCGGTCCAGTAGCGCAGGTCGCGGGACACTATTGCGAGGCGCTCGCGATCGCCGCGTCTTTCGGCCTTGGCCATTTGATCTCGCAATTCGGAGAGATTCTCTTCGATCATCGCGAGTCCCCGCTCCGTTACCAAATTGCGGTGCGGACTGATCGGCCGTTCGCCGACACCGGCAATGGCGTTTTCGCTGTCTTCCTCGCGGGTGAAAGCTCTACTCATAACATGAACTTAAGCTTGGTCAGGCAACTGCACAAGCGGTTTGCCTGCGAGCTGGCCTTGGCACGATTCCTGCGACGGAGCGGTTGAAACGCCAGGACCTGTGCCGATGTTGAACAGACGAACGCTGCTTGCCCGCACCACCGGCCTCGCCGCTGCCGGCCTCTTTGCCGGCAAGGCATCGGCGAAGATGCTGCCCGGCATCGAGAAGGCCACGATGCGCGGCTCGATCAATGCAATCGAAATCGGCTTGCAGCCGGGCGCGCTGGACGACCAGAGCAAGGCCTTCGCCAAGATCCTCGGCGACGCCAGCGACCGCGATGCGCCGGTGTTTCTGCCGCCCGGGACCTATCTTGTCTCCAACCTGAAGCTGCCTGCCCGCGTGCGCCTTTCGGGCGTCCCGGGCGCGACCCGCATCGTCTATGGCGGCAACGGCCACCTGATGATGGCCGACCAGGCCGAACATATCGAGCTCAGCGGGCTGGTGCTGGACGGCAGCAACCGCTGGCTGGCCGACTATACGCAAGGGCTGCTCGATCTGCGCCGCGTCGCGCATCTCGCCATCGACAATTGCCAGGTCACAGGCAGCGGCAAGAACGGGCTGGCGCTGGAACATGTTTCAGGCCGCATCGGGCGCTGCGATGTTTCGGGCGCGGCAGACGCCGGCATCTATTCGGTCGAGGCCGGCGGGCTGGAGATCTCGGGCAATACCGTCTCAGATTGCGCCAATGGCGGCATTCTGGTGCATCGCTGGCAGCAGGCGGAGGACGGCACCATTGTCAGCGGCAACCGCGTTCAGCGCATCGGCGCGAGGAGCGGCGGCACCGGCCAGAACGGCAACGGTATCAACGTCTTCCGCGCCGGCAATGTCATTATCTCCGCCAACGTCGTGTCGGACTGCGCCTTCTCGGCGATCCGCGCCAACAGCTCCAGCAATCTGCAGATCACCGGCAACACCTGCTCGCGCTCGGGCGAGACGGGGATTTATTCGGAATTCTCCTTCGAGGGTGCGATCCTCAGCAACAATCTGGTCGACGGTGCCGCCAACGGCATCTCGATCGTAAACTTCAACGAAGGCGGCCGCATGGCCGTGTGCTCGAACAATATCGTTCGCAACCTCTCGACCGTCGGCCCCTACACCGCCGACCCGCCGGGCTTCGGCGTCGGCATCAGCGCCGAGGCCGAAACCTCCGTCTGCGGCAATGTCGTGGAGAACGCGCCACTCTACGGCATGCAGCTCGGCTGGGGACCTTATCTGCGCAATGTGGTTGCAACGGGCAACATCATCCGCAAGTCCGGCACGGGCATCGTCGTCAGCGTCGTCGAGGGTTCCGGCAGCGCTGTCATTTCGGACAATATCATCGACGCCGCGCAGAACGGCGCCATCATCGGCCAGCGCTGGGCCAATCCGGTGACGGGCGATCTGGCAAGATCAACCTTTACCGGCTACGCGCATCTGACTGTCGAGCGGAACAAGGTCAGTTAGGCCAGCGCCGCCGTCGGCCGCAGCAAGCCCACCTTGGCGCCGATACGGCTTTCAACCGGCGGATGGGCGAGTTCGGCAAGCTTTGCCGCGAGCGCTTCGTCGCTGCGCAGCAGCTTGGCCAGCACGGCGGCGATCATCACCTCGGAGGCGCGGCTGGCGCCGTCATCGCATTTCAAGGCGATGCCGAGACCAAGCTCGGGCAAGGCCGCGCAATAGACGCCCTCGGCGCCGGTCTTGACGAAGATGCGGCCGGGCGCGGCCCGCATCAGCGCGAGGTCCGCCTTACCGGTGCCGGCCACCAGGAACGGTTCGGCCATGCAGGCCGAGAGCAGGCGCTTCGCCGCCTTGGCGCGTTCGGGCGCAAAGCCCCTGCCCGTCGCCATACGCGCAAAGCCCAGCGCAAAGCTCTTCAGCGGCACGGCATAGGTCGGGATCGAGCAGCCGTCGGTGCCGCAATGGTCGACATCATGCGCGGCGCCGGTTACCGATTGCATCGCGTCGCGCACCATCTCCTGCAGCGCATGGCCGGCCTTGACGTAGCCGCCATGGGCAATGCCGGAATGCACGCAGGTACAGAGGAAACCGGCATGCTTGCCGGAGCAATTGTTGTGGAGCGGGTTGGGCGCGCTGCCGGTGCGCGCCAGCGCGATCGTCGCAACGTGGCTCGACGGCCAGTGCGCGCCGCATTCGAGCGCCGTCTTGTCGAGACCGGCCTTGGCGAGCATTGCTTGCGCCAGTTCGACATGCGCCGGCTCGCCTGAGTGCGAGGCGCAGGCCAGCGCCAATTCGCGATCGCCGAAGCCGTAGGCGTCGGCAGCACCGGATTCGAGCAGCGGCAGCGCCTGGATCGCCTTCACCGCCGAGCGCGGAAACACCGGTCGCGCCGTATCGCCGATCTCCCAGACAGGCTTGCCGTCGGCGTCGAAGACAGAAACCGCGCCGCGATGAGCGCTTTCGACCACCGCGCCCCGCGTGACTTCGACCAGAACCGGATTTGCCATGCTGCCTCCCGCACGCGCGCGCCGGGCGCCGCTTCAATGCGGGCCGCTTCTACCTGATCCGATCGAGGATGGAAACGTAGTTGGCCACCGCAGCACCGCCCATGTTGAAGATGCCGCCGAGTTTTGCCCCAGGCACCTGAATGCCGCCGGCCTCGCCGGTCAGCTGCATGGCGGTGAGCACATGCATGGAGACGCCGGTAGCTCCGATCGGATGGCCCTTGGCCTTCAGCCCGCCGGACGGGTTGACCGGCAGCCGGCCGTCCTTGGCCGTGACGCCCTCCAGGGCGAGCTTCGCGCCCTCGCCGGGCTCCGCCAGGCCCATCGCCTCGTATTCGATAAGCTCGGCGATGGTGAAGCAGTCATGCGTCTCGACGAAGGAGAGGTCGTCAAGCGTGACGCCGGCCTTCTTCAGCGCCTGGCCCCAAGCCCGCTCGCAGCCCTCGAAGGAAAGGATGTCGCGCTTCGACATCGGCAGGAAATCCTGGACGTGCTCATTGGCGCGGAAGGTCACGGCGCGGCGCATCTTCAGCGCCGTCGCGGTGTCGGTGAGCACGAGCGCGGCGGCGCCATCCGAGACCAGCGAGCAGTCGGTGCGCTTCAGCGGACCGGCGACGAAGGGGTTCTTCTCACTTTCCTGACGGCAGAACTCGTAGCCGAAATCGTTGCGCATTTGGGCATAGGGATTGTCGACGCCGTTTTTGTGGTTCTTGGCGGCAATCATGGCGAGCGCATCCGACTGGTCGCCATAGCGCTGAAAATAGGCCTGCGCGATCTTGCCGAAGACGCCGGCAAAGCCGGCCGGCGTTTCGCCATCCTCGGGCAGGTAGGAGGCTTTCAGCAGGTTCTTGCCGATCTCGGGCCCAGGTGTGGTGGTCATCTGCTCGGCGCCGACCACCAACACGACGCGGGCGGCGTTGGAATCGATGGCGCGGACGCCTTGTCTCACCGCAGCCGAACCGGTGGCGCAGGCATTCTCCACGCGCGTCGCCGGCTTGAAGCGCAGCCGGTCGTCGGCCTGCAGCACCAGGCTCGCGGTGAAATCCTGCGGTGAGAAGCCGGCGTTGAAATGGCCGAGCACGATCTCGTCGACATCGTCAGGGCCGATGCCGGCATGATCGAGCGCGTCCACGGCGACCTTGGTGATCAAGCCCTCCAGCGTCTCGCCTTCGAGCTTGCCGAAACGCGAATGCGCCCAGCCGACGATGCATGCGGTCATGACAGCCTCCATCTGCCGCGCAGCCTAGCACGTCCGGTCGCGGCATGACATTCAATATTGTTCAAAAGTGAACCGTTTTCCAGCCGAAGGGATGGGGCCAGAGCGATACGATCGATTGATCCGATGCCAATTTTTTATTGATTGATGCGTCAATAAAAAATAATCTCGCTTCGAACCGGACCCCTCGCATGCCGAAAATCGGAATGGAACCGCTGCGCCGCAAGGCGCTGATCGACGCGACGATCTCGGCAATCGGCGAGCGCGGTTCGCTGGACGTCACCATGTCGGAGATCGCCGGCCGCGCCGGCGTGTCGTCGGCGCTCGCCCATCACTATTTCGGTGCCAAGGACGAGCTGCTCTTCGCCACGATGCGGCACATCCTTGCCGAGCTCAACATCGATACAAGACGAGCGCTTCGCGTCGCCGCGACACCGCGCCAGCGCGTCTCGGCCGTCGTTGCGGTCAGTTTCTCCGACGAGCAGTTCCAGCCGGAGATCATCGCGGCCTGGCTCGCCTTCTATGTCGAGGCGCAGAAATCGACCGAGTTGCGGCGGCTGCTTCGCATCTATGCGCGGCGGCTCAATTCCAACCTGATGAGCGGGCTGACCGGCATTCTGCCGAGGGCCGAAGCGGACCGCGCTGCGGAAGCGACGGCGGCGCTGATCGACGGACTCTACATCCGGCGCGCGCTGAAGGACGGCGTGCCCGGTGCGCAGACAGCGATCGCGCTCGTCGAAGATTATCTCGAAACCAAGCTCAGCGGACGGAGCCTGCCTTGACCACCGAACGACCCAATTTCCTGATCGTCATGGTCGATCAGCTCAACGGCACGCTCTTCCCCGACGGCCCGGCGGATTTCCTGCACGTGCCGCATCTCAAGGCGCTCGCCGCCCGCTCGGCGCGTTTCGCCAACAACTACACCGCCTCGCCGCTTTGCGCGCCCGGCCGGGCCTCGTTCATGAGCGGCCAGCTGCCGTCGCGCACCGGGGTCTATGACAACGCCGCCGAATTCTCCTCCTCGATCCCGACCTTCGCGCATCATCTGCGCTCCGCCGGCTATTACACCTGCCTGTCCGGCAAGATGCATTTCGTTGGACCGGACCAGTTGCACGGCTTCGAGGAGCGGCTGACCACCGATATCTATCCGGCCGATTTCGGCTGGACGCCGGATTACCGCAAGCCCGGCGAGCGCATCGACTGGTGGTATCACAATCTAGGCTCGGTCACCGGCGCCGGCGTTGCCGAGACCACCAACCAGATGGAGTATGACGACGAGGTGGTGTTTCTGGCCGAGCAAAAGCTGTACCAGCTTTCGCGCGAGCAGGACGATGCGGGACATCGGCCCTGGTGTCTCACCGTTTCGCTATCGCACCCGCACGATCCCTATGTCGCGCGCAGGCAGTACTGGGATCTTTACGAGAACTGCCAGACGCTCGATCCCGAAACGCCGTTCATCCCGCATGACGAACAGGACACGCATTCGCAGCGCCTTTACCGGGCAAGCGACTATCAGTCCTTCGAGATCACGTCCGAGCAGGTGCGCCGTTCCCGGCGCGGCTATTTCGCCAACATTTCCTATGTCGACGATAAGCTCGGCGAGCTTCTGGACGTCCTCAAGCGCACTCGCATGCTTGACGACACCATCATCCTGTTCTGCTCGGATCACGGCGACATGCTGGGCGAGCGCGGCCTGTGGTTCAAAATGAGCTTCCTCGAGGGCTCGGCGCGCGTGCCGCTGATGATCGCCGGCAACGGCGTGCCAGCCGGCCTCATCGAGGCGCCCGTCTCCAATCTCGACGTCACGCCGACGCTCTGTGACCTCGCCGGCATTGATATCGCTGCAATCGCGCCGTGGACCGACGGCCAGTCGCTGCTGCCGCTGCTCGGCGGCAAGCCGCGCACCGCACCCGTTCTCATGGAATATGCCGCCGAAGGCTCCTATGCGCCGCTGGCCGCGATCCGCGACGGCAAATACAAATTCGTCCATTGCGAGCTCGACGCGCCGCAGCTGTTCGACCTGGAGGCCGACCCGCTCGAACGGAACAACCTCGCTGACGAGCCGGCGAACGCTGCCCTGGTGGCGGCGTTCATGGAAAAGGTCCGGGCGCGCTGGGACATGGCCGCGTTCGATGCCGCGGTGCGCGAAAGCCAGGCACGCCGCTGGGTCGTCTACCCGGCGCTGCGCAACGGCGCCTATTACCCCTGGGATTTCCAGCCGCTGCAGAAAGCCTCGGAGCGCTACATGCGCAATCACATGAATCTCGACAACCTTGAAGAGAGCAAACGATATCCGCGAGGCGAATGATGGCAGACGTTCTGGTTCCCACCCTCGACCGCCTGAAGCAGGCCTATGCGGTGACCTCGACGGCGACGCAAGTCACGCCGCTGTTGGAGTCGGCCGCACTTGCGAGGGAAGCCGGCGCCGCGCGGGTGTTCGTCAAGCCGGAATCGCTGCAATGGGCGGGGTCCTTCAAGGTGCGCGGCGCCTATTGGCGCCTTAAGCGGCTGTCACCGGACGAAGCGAGGAAGGGCGTGGTCGCCTATTCCTCCGGCAATTTCGCGCAAGGGCTTGCGGCTGCCGGCCAGGCGCTCGGCATTCCCGTCACCATCGTCATGCCGATCGACGCGCCTGCCGCCAAGCGCGACGCGACCGCCGGCTATGGCGCGCGCGTGGTGCTGACCGATCATGGCGAGCGTGCCCGCGAGGAAGTCGCCGCCGCCAAGGCGCGCGAGATCGCCGAGACCGAGCAGCTCACCTTGCTGCATCCCTTCGACGATCCCGAGATCGTCGCCGGCCAGGCAGGGGCCGGGCTGGAAGCGCTCGACCAATTGGCGGCGAAGAAGGCCCACGCCGACCTGGTGTTCTGCTCGGTTGGCGGCGGCGGGCTGATCGGCGGCGTGTCGCTCGCCTTCCATTATCTGTCGCCGAAAACCGAGATCATCGCCGTCGAGCCGGAAGGCTTCAACGGCATGGGCTCGTCGCTGGCGCATGGCGCCATCGAGACGATGCCGATCGGACCGAGATCGATCTGCGACGGGCTGATGGCGCGCAAGCCAGGCGAGGCGCCCTTCGCGGCGGTGAGTGCTGCCGGCGTTCGCGGCGTCACCGTCGAGGATGCCGCGGTGCGGGGTGCAATGAAGATCGCCTTCGAGCGGCTGAAGCTGGTGCTGGAGCCTTCGGGCGCGGCCGCGCTTGCCGCGCTGCTCGGCGGCAAGGTGGATGTGGCGGGCAAAACCGTCCTTGTGTTGGCTACCGGCGGCAATGTCTCGCTCGCCGACTTTATGGCGCATATGAACAATGCTTGAAGCGGATTTCGTCATCATCGGATCCGGCTCCGCCGGCTCGGCCATGGCCTACCGGCTGTCGGAAGACGGCAAGCATTCGGTGATCGTCATCGAGTTCGGCGGCACCGATATGGGGCCGCTGATCCAGATGCCGTCGGCGCTGTCGATCCCGCTCAACATGAGCCTTTACGACTGGGGCTTCGCCAGCGAGCCGGAGCCGCATCTCGGCGGCCGTGTGCTCGCCACCCCGCGCGGCAAGGTGATCGGCGGTTCGTCCTCCATCAACGGCATGGTCTATGTTCGCGGCCATGCGCGCGACTTCGACCATTGGGCCGAACAGGGTGCTGCCGGATGGGGCTTCGCCGATGTGCTTCCCTATTTCAAGCGCATGGAGGATTCCGACGGCGGCGAGGACGGCTGGCGCGGTCACGGCGGCCCGCTGCATGTGCAGCGCGGCACGCGCAAGAACCCGCTCTACGGCGCCTTCCTCGAGGCGGGCCGGCAGGCCGGCTTCGAGCTCACCGACGACTACAACGGATCGAAGCAGGAAGGCTTCGGGCCGATGGAGCAGACCATCTGGCGCGGCCGCCGCTGGTCCGCGGCCAACGCCTATCTGAAGCCGGCTCTCAAACGAAAAAATGTTAGCCTGCTTAAGGGTTTCGCGCGACGCGTGGTGATCGAGAATCAACGCGCCGTCGGCGTCGAGATCGAAGCTCACAAACAGATTCAGGTCGTTAAGGCGCGACGTGAGGTGATTGTGGCCGCGTCGTCGATCAATTCGCCGAAGATCCTTATGCTGTCCGGCATCGGTCCGGGCGCACATCTGCAGGAAAACGGCATAGAGGTCATTGCCGACCGGCAGGGCGTCGGCCGCAATCTGCAGGACCATCTGGAGCTTTATATCCAGCAGGAAGCGACCAGACCGATCACGCTGAATTCGGTGCTCAACCCGTTCTCCAAGGCAATGATCGGCGCGCAGTGGCTGTTCTTCAAGACCGGCCTCGGCGCCACCAACCATTTCGAGGCGGCGGCCTTCGTGCGTTCGCAGGCCGGTGTCGACTACCCCGATATCCAGTATCACTTCATCCCAGCGGCGGTGCGCTATGACGGCAAGGCGGCGGCGAAGTCGCATGGCTTCCAGGCGCATGTCGGGCCGATGCGGTCGAAGTCGCGCGGCTCGGTGAGCCTGCGCTCGCCCGATCCGAAAGCGAAACCGGTGATCCGCTTCAACTACATGTCGCATCCCGACGACTGGAGCGAGTTCCGCCACTGCATCCGGCTGACGCGCGAGATTTTTGGCCAGAAGGCCTTCGACGGCTTCCGCGGCAAGGAGATTTCGCCGGGCGCCCATGTGCGGACCGACGACGAGCTCGACGCCTTCATCCGCGATCACGCCGAGAGCGCCTATCACCCTTGCGGCACCTGCAGGATGGGCCGCGCCGACGACCTGACCAGCGTCGTCGATCCGGAATGCCGGGTGATCGGCGTCGAGGGGCTGCGCGTTGCCGACTCCTCGATCTTCCCGCGGGTGACCAACGGCAACCTGAACGCGCCGTCGATCATGACCGGCGAGAAGGCGTCCGACCACATCCTTGGCCGCACGCCGCTCGCGCCATCCAACCAGGAACCCTGGATCAATCCGCGCTGGCAGGTGGCAGACAGATAGCGCATGATCCGGCGGGCGCCCTCCCCCGCCCCGGCGATTACGAACGGAGAAGACCATGCGCGCCCAGCCAACGGCATCGCACTACGTCAACGGCCGCTACATCGAGGACGAAGGCGGCGCGCCACTGCCGGTGATCTATCCGGCGACGGGCGAGACCATCGCCACGCTGCATTCGGCGACGCCGAACGTGCTGGAGTTGGCGATCGAGGCCGCGCGCGCGGCGCAGCCGGCCTGGGCACGGATGAAGCCGGTCGAGCGCGGCCGCGTCCTGCGCCGCGCCGCTGATATCCTGCGCGCCCGCAATGCCGACCTGGCGCGCATCGAGACGCTGGACACCGGCAAGGCGATCCAGGAGACGCTGGTGGCGGACGCGCCTTCGGCCGCCGATTGCCTGGAATATTTCGCCGGCGCAGTGGCGGCCTTCAACGGCGAGATGATCGAGCTCGGCGGACCGTTTGCTTACACAAGACGAGAGCCGCTTGGTGTGTGCGTCGGCATCGGCGCCTGGAACTATCCGATCCAGATCGCCGGCTGGAAGTCGGCGCCGGCTTTAGCCATGGGCAACGCCATGGTGTTCAAGCCGTCGGAGAACACGCCGCTCTCGGCACTGGCGCTGGCCGAAATCTACAGCGAGGCGGGCCTGCCCGACGGGCTGTTCAACGTCGTGCAGGGCTATGGCGATGTCGGCGCCGGCCTCGTCGGCCATGATGTCGTGGCCAAGGTCTCGGTGACCGGCTCGGTGCCGACCGGCCGCAAGGTGCTGTCGCTTGCCGGTTCGAAAATGAAGCACGCCACGATGGAGCTCGGCGGCAAGTCGCCGCTGATCGTCTTCGACGATGCCGATCTCGAAAACGCCATCGGCGGCGCCATGCTCGGCAATTTCTATTCGACCGGCCAGATCTGCTCCAACGGCACGCGCGTCTTCGTGCAGAAGGGCCTGCATGACCGCTTCGTCGAGCGGCTGACCGAGCGTACCAAAAAAATCCGCATCGGCGATCCGCTCGATCCGGAAACGCAGATGGGGCCGTTGGTCAACAAGGCGCAGCAGGAAAAGGCTGTTTCCTACATCGCCGCCGGCAGAGAGGAGGGTGCGACGCTTGCCTGCGGCGGCAACGTGCCGTCGCTGCAGGGCTTCGAAGGTGGCTTCTTCATCGAACCGACCGTGTTCACCGGCGTGACCGATGGCATGCGCATCGCGTACGAGGAAATCTTCGGACCGGTGATGAGCGTGCTGAAATTCGATAGCGAGGACGAGGTGATCGAACGCGCCAACAATACCGAATTCGGCCTCGCTGCGGGCGTCTTCACCCGCGACCTGCCCCGCGCCCATCGGGTGATCGCCGAGTTGCAGGCAGGCACCTGCTGGATCAACGCCTACAATCTGACGCCGGTGGAAATGCCCTTCGGCGGCGTCAAGCAGTCCGGCATCGGCCGCGAGAACTCGCTCGCGGCGCTGGCGCACTATTCGCAGCTGAAGGCGGTCTATGTCGAGACGGGGGATGTGGCGAGCCCGTATTGACTTGGCGATTGGCCAAAAGCCCGCAGTGACAGCAGAGATTGGCAGCTTCTGCGTTGCCGCCAGTTGCCCCCTCACCCCTTCTCCGCCGTTCCGTCCAGATACTGCGTCAGCGCGCAAACCAGATGGTAGAAGATGCTGGCCGGCACGTCGCTCGCCAATGACCGGCCGCGCTCGTCGATGCGGTCAATCCAGAGGCCGACCGGCGCCGGGTCGATGTGCCAGCGGAACAGGTGGCCGACGCGCGCCTCGATCTCCGGTTTGAGGTCCGGCCCACCCGAGCCGTCGAGCGCGATCGCAGCCTTGATCGCCTCGGCCTGCGGCCAGCTGCGCGAGACCGTGTCGAGCGGAAGGCCCTGGCGCGAGACGGCGCCATAGGCAAGGCCGGTGGCGCGGTTGAGGCCGTTGGCGACAGCCGAGGCATAGAGCTTGCGGGCGAAGCCGGTGAGTTCGGCCTGGCCGCTGCGGGCGGCGAAATCGACGAGCAGCGAGGCCCATTCGAAATGGTGGCCGGGTTCGGTCCATGTTCCTTTCGCGCCCGCCACGGGCTTCCAGCCGTCGTCGAAATACTCGCCCAGCGTCCAGCTTTCGGCATCGAAGAAATGACTGCGGAAGAGATCTATGACGCGCGCCGCGCGGCTCAGGTAGACGCGCTCGCCAGTGGCTCTGTGCCAAGCGAGAAAGGCTTCGAGCAGATGCATGTGCGGGTTGGAGCGACGCTCGCCCTCGCCGTCGGAGGTTTCGAGGAAACCTGTCATGCGGCTGTCCTCGAGATGAGCATCGAGGAAAGCAAAGGTTTCCTCGGCGAGCCGCAACGCATCGGGATGACCCGACATATGCGCGTGCGCCAGCGCCAACAGCACGCAGGAATGGTCGTAGGCATCCTCGACCGGATCGGCGACCGAGCCGTCGATATTGAGCGTGCGCACCCAGCCGCCTTTGTCGGTGCGGCCCCGGCCTGCCATGAAGTCAAGGCCATGAGCGATCAGCCGATCCGCCGGTCCGTCCCAGCCGCGCTCCTTGGCGACGGCGAAGGCATAGATCTGACGCGCCTGGGTGCGCATGCGTTTTGGCTTCATCAACGGCGCGGCGTCGAAGCCCAGCGCCTCGTGGAAGCCGCCATGGCGCTCATCGACGCCGGCGGTCGACCACAGCGGCAGCGTCTCCTCGAACAGCCAGTGCCGAACGCGGCGCCGCCAGGCGCCGCTCTCGATGACGCGGTCATGCGCCGGCGTGAACCTCGTCTCCAGCCGACCGGATTTCTCTAGCTGCTCGACGATCTTCTTGACGTGCTGGCTGTGGCTGACCGGCGCCACGAAGGTGGCGTCGGCCGTCGAGACGATCGCCACGTCCTTCATGCCGATGGCCGACAGCAGCCGGCCGTCGCCGCGGATGTAGGAGTTCTCGCAATCTATGGCCAGGACATCGCCAAGGATGACGTTACCGTGGCTGTCGGACGGGCCGACATCGAGCAGCGACTGCCACGAACCGAGATCGTTCCAGCGGAATCCGGCCGGCACCATGGCGATGTCCTTGGCCCGCTCCATGACAGCGTAGTCGATCGAGGTCGACGGGATCGCCCAGTAGAGTTCCAGCGGCATGTAAAGCCCGGAAAGATCGTTGGTCGCCGCGTGATACGCGGCTTCCGTCGCCTGCCAGATCTTGGGCTCGAACGCGGCGAAGGCAGCGCGCATGACGCCGGCGCGAAACAGGAAAATGCCGGTATTCCAGTAGAAACTGCCGGCGTCGAGATAAGCCCGCGCGGTGGCGAGGTCGGGCTTCTCGACGAAGCGAGAGACGTCGAACACGCCGTCGCGGTCGGCCGCGACCTCGATATAGCCATAGCCGGTTTCGGGCTGCGTCGGCTTGATCCCGAACACCACCAGGCGACCGGCTCTCGCCGCCGCAGCACCCGCTTCAACGCTCTGCCAGAACTGGCGCGCGGTGGAGATTTCGTGGTCGGAGGGCACCACGAGAACAAGCTCGTCGCCAAATTCGGAGAGGGTGCGCAGGCTGGCAAGCGCCACGGCAGCGGCGGTGTTGCGCCCGGTGGGCTCGAACAGCGGCCCGCCGCCGGCGAGATCAATGCCGGCAAGATCGGCATGGACGCGCTCGGCATGGCGCTCCGATGCGATGAGAAAGATCGGCGTCTGCCCTTCAGGCCGCGCGGCCAGCCGGCGCAAGGTCTTGGCCAGCATCGAGCCGTCGCCGGAAAGGTCGTGGAATTGCTTGGGATTGTCCTCGCGCGACAGGGGCCATAACCGCGAGCCGACGCCGCCGCTCATGACGAAACTGACGATGCGCTGGCTCATGGCTGCCCTGTTAGAAGGTCTGGTTGTAGGCGCCGACTTCGGGACTGCGGCGCAGCACGGCGTCGACGGCTTCGAACATCTGCCGGCGCCGCTCGGACGATACCGGGCTCTCCACCACCACGACAAGCTCGGGCTTGTTCGAGGAGGCGCGCACAAGGCCCCAGGTGCCGTCCTCCGCAACGACGCGCACACCGTTGACGGTGATGAGCGTTACGATCTTCTGGCCGGCAAAGTCAGCACCTTCGCGGTGCATCGTCTGAAAATCCGCCACGACGCGGTCGACCACGCCGTACTTCACCTCGTCGGGGCATTGCGATGACATGGTCGGCGTACCGTAGGTCAGCGGCAACGCGCGGCAGAGATCGGCCATCGAGCTCCGCAGATTGCGGTCGAGCATCTGGCAGATGACGATCGCAGTGATCAGCCCGTCGTCATAGCCGCGGCCGATAGGCGGGTTGAAGAAGAAATGCCCGGATTTCTCGAAGCCGGCGACGGCACCGAGCTCGGCAACGCGGCGCTTGATGTAGGAATGGCCGGTCTTCCAATAGTCAGTTGTGGCGCCGTTCGCCTTGAGCACATGATCGGTGGCGAAGAGCCCCGTCGACTTGACGTCGACGACGAAGGCCGAGCCCGGACGGAGCGATGAAGTATCGCGCGCGAGCATGAGGCCGACCTTGTCGGCGAAGATCTCGTTGCCCTCGTTGTCGACGACGCCGCAGCGGTCGCCGTCGCCATCGAAGCCCAGTCCGACATCTGCGCCCGTCTCCAGCACCTTCTCGCTGATGGCACGCAGCATCTGCATGTCCTCGGGATTGGGATTGTAGCGCGGGAAGGCATGGTCGAGCTCGACGTCGAGCGGGATCACCTCGCAGCCGACACGCGCCAGCGCTTCCGGCGCGAAGGCGCCGGCCGTGCCGTTGCCGCAGGCACAAACGACCTTGAGCTTTCTCGAGATGTGTTTGCCCTTGGTAAGATCATCGACATAGAGCTCCCGGAAACCGGAGATGAACTCGTAGGCACCGCCGCCGCGGAGGTCGAAGTCGGCTTCGAGCACGATCTTCTTCAACGCGCTCATCTCTTCCGGACCGAAGGTGAGCGGCCGCGCCGCCCCCATCTTGACGCCGGTCCAGCCATTCTCGTTATGCGAGGCGGTGACCATGGCGACCGAGGGTGTATCGAGCGCGAACTGCGCGAAATAGGCCATGGGGGACAAAGCCAGGCCGATATCCTTCACCCGGGCGCCCCCTGCCATCAGGCCGGAGACCAGCGCCAGCTTGATCGACAGCGAATAGGAGCGGAAATCATGGCCGGTGACGATATCCGGCCCAACGCCCAAGCGCCGGATCAGCGTGCCCAGACCCATGCCGAGCGCCTGGACGCCGATCAAATTGAGCTCCGGCGCCTTGGTCGAGCCGGGATGGCCGACCCACCAGCGCGCGTCGTACTCGCGAAAGCCCGACGCCGTGATCAGCGCCGAGGTCTCGAATTCGAAGCTGTTGGGCCGGGCTTCGCCAACAATCGTGAAGGTCAATGGTCGAAACTCCAGAGAGCCGGAATGCCGATCTGTAAAGGGCGCGGCTTATCACGAAAGCCTTTAAGCCGGTCTTTATCCGACGGCTAAATCGCATGCCATCCGGGCAAGCTGGGTGAAAGCCGAGAAATGCGACACAAGTGCAGCCATTGACGCTTGCAGGATCGGAAAGTGGCGGCTATAAGCCCGCCGTCTGGTCACGGAGTGTAGCGCAGTCTGGTAGCGCACATCGTTCGGGACGATGGGGTCGCAGGTTCAAATCCTGCCACTCCGACCAGAACGAAATCTCCCGAAAGTCTTTAGTTTCCCTGATTATTCAAACCTTTCGGCTTCGCGCAGAGAACCGTATCGCTGCGTGACGCTTCAAGACGCGACGCGCTTGCCGCATGTCAATACTCAAGCCGAACTGATGATCCCCTACGGCGCCAGGAAGGAAGGGCTTGCCGTCGCGCGCACCGGCTCGGAACGAGCATAACCGTCACGCCTGATGCCGCCATGGTCGATCAGGCGAGCGATCACGGCGCGCCGTGCGTGATACGGCGTCAGCGTGTGGTCG
Source organism: Mesorhizobium sp. WSM3873 (assembly GCF_001672445.1). NCBI lineage: Bacteria > Pseudomonadati > Pseudomonadota > Alphaproteobacteria > Hyphomicrobiales > Phyllobacteriaceae > Mesorhizobium > Mesorhizobium sp. WSM3873. The sequence continues at coordinate 175,063 of NZ_LYTM01000023.1, forward strand.
GCATTCGGCAGCGAGACCCTGGTCACGCCGCGAATGCTATCGAGCCGCTCTTCCTCCGAGCCAAAATGGCGGGCGATCTCCTTGAGGCTCAGATCGCCTTCCGAGGTTACGAGGAGGACCCGCACGCCGCGGCCGCATAGGTCGCGCATCCAGCGTTCCACCCGCCGCTGTCCAAGCAGCGCGGCCGGATGCAGCATCGACAATGTGGACTTGATCGCCTCCAGCCCGCGCCGGACGATCAGCCGGGCGCATCGCGAAGCGATCCCGCGCCATGCGGCGTCGGCCGGCTCGCGGCTCTCCTGCATGGCGGCAGCGTTCTGCCCGAGCACGGCCTTGGACGTCTCGTAAGTCTTCCAGACCGCCATCTCCAGCGCGTAGGAACCGTTCCAGGCGAAGCAGAGCGGGTTGATCATGGTCAGCATCCGTACCCGCCGATCGGCCCGCGCGGCGTGAAAAGCCTGAAATGCGCCAGCGCAGGTGCCGACCAGGCCGACCCCGGGGTAGCCGGCTCGCTCCATCCAGTTGATCGCACGACTTACATCATGGCGCGTGCGCCGGTCATAAAGGAACAGGCGCCCTTCCTCGGTCGGATCGCTGAGGCCAAGTCCGGGCAGGTCGACGCGCAGCGAGGCTACGCCTTCCGCCGCCAGGGCTCGCGCCGCTTCCACCGTGCCGCGCGCCCAGCCGACATGCGGCACGCCACCGGCATTGAGGAAGATCACCGGCTCGGCCTCGGTCTGGCGTTCGCGCGGTCGGCAAAGCACACCGCAGATCATCGGCGCCGGTCCAATCAGCACCGGGCTTTCCGTGTAATGCGGACCGTCCAGGATCTGCGACACATCGCGCGGCATGGCCTTTCCCGCTGCCGCTTCGGCAGCCTGGTCGGCGATCCAGGCGGCGCAGCGATCGAGAGCGGCGGCCGGAATCCGGTTAGCGGTCGGGTCGCACATCAAGAGAGGATAGCCATCGAACTCGGCCGTCGCGATTTCCGCAGCGCCAGCCGTGTCGCCGAGCACCTCTTCGGCAGCCAGCGGCTTGCCGTTTGTAAGCACCAGCTTCGGCAGGGATGGAAGGCCAGCCGCGGCATACCGCCAATCGAGCGCTGAGAGATCGGCCAGCGTTTCATGCGAAATTCGGAAGCCGGCGGCCTCGCGCCCCTCGGTGAAAACCCCTTCGCCCGCCGAGCGGCTGGCCAGCGGCGCGTCGATCATGCGCGACATGGCTGTGATCTCGCGAACATAGGCCTTGCCGGAGGACGGCGGCGCGAGCAGCACGAGACCCGCCACGTCGTCGCGTCCGGCCGCCGCCAGCGGGGCCAGCAGGGCACCAAGCCGGAAGCCGACCAAAATGACGTCCGCCACGCCGCAATCCTGCCTCAGCCGATCGATCGCCGCGCCTATGCTCGCCGTCCACCGTTGCACCTGACCGGGCGTTGAATGGTCCCCGGCGGCATTGCCGCAGCCGGGATAGTCGAATTGCAGCGCCGGCAGACCGTTTTCGGCCAGCTTGTCAGCCAGAAGCCGCAGGAAACGCCGGCTGCACAGGTCCTCGTGGCCATGCGCCCCGGCGATCACGACACCCCGGCCGCGCCGCCCGGTTCCCCTGCCTTCATGAAGCCAGCCGATCGTGTCGGCAAAGACGATCCCCTTCATGCGACGCTCCCGGCAGGCCGCAACGACTGCATCCTCTCCACCCTGGTCTCGACAGTGTCGGCTTGCGGCGCATCGTAGGCCACCTCGCGATCGCCATTCAGCGCCGTCACGACGCCGGCCGGAGTGGCATAGGCCGGCCCATCCAGGCCAATTTCCTTCACCGCGCCCGGCATCAGGTGGAAGCCGTTCTCGCGCGGGAAGAACAGCCCATCCTTGATGGCGACGTGATAGGCGGCGCGTCTGCAGGCGAGCCGCAGGCGCCAGCCGTCGCTTCCGCGCATCAGCCCTGCGGACAGGCCGACATCGCGTCGCGCGGTCATGGCGCCTGGAAGCACATGAAAGGCTTGGGCCAGGATCTCGCCGTCGTGGCCTTCCAGCCTTGCCACCGTTACTTCGTGCCCGGCTGGGCCGAAGCGATAGGCGTAAGACAGATCAAAGAAGGCGCCGAGCAGCGAGAATGCCGACAGCGACTGCGCCCCGCGCGCCTGCAGAGTGACCGGCCGGCGCGCCGCCACCACCGGGGTGACGCCGTCGCGCAGGCAGGCAAGCGATAGCGTCGCCTCGACTGCCCTTGCCGTGTCATTGACGAGATGGGCGCTCAGCCCGTTGACGCCCTCATCGGTCAGCGTCAGCCGGAGCGGCGCGAAGGCGCGTCTCAGCGCATGCCAGACCGATTTCGGCCGAGCGGCAGAATCGACGACGCCCCACCCTGCTCCCGGGAGCAGATCCTTCCAGAAGAACACCAGCGCGCCCGCCGTCGGGGAGGCCGGTCTGCGCCATTCATCGATCGTGCGCTCAACCACCTCGGCAATGACGGCGCGCGAGAGGTCGAGGTAGCGCGCTGGATCCTCCATGCGCAGCCGGCGAGCATCGACGCCGAACAGCGTCTCCAGATAATGCTCGCGCACGTCCTCGAAATCCCACGACGCACCTGCATCGCGCGGCACGCCGGCCTTCCAGCGCGGGTCGTGGCCGGGCGGAACGGGCAGATGCTCATCGAGCGTCGCCTGTTCCGGCACGTTGGCGAAGGCGAGGCATTCGCTGGCGAAACGCACCTCCGCGCGGCGCGCGTCCTCCAGCGGCCGGCAATAGGCGCCGACGCCATAGTAGTGCGTCGGGCCGCCATCCGCGGCAAAGGGCAGGCTGCCGCCGGAGGGCGAGGAGGACACCAGCGCCAGATCGGGCAGGATCGCCTGCGCGGCCGGACGCACGACATCGTCGAACCAGGGTGTCGGATCCATCGCCACCGGCATGCCGAGCATCGCGGCCTGCTGCGCCACCTCGCTGCCGCCGCACAGCACCGCCAGCGACGGCGAATGCCGAAGCCGCCTTAACAGGTTCTCCACCTCGCGCGACAGCGCCGCCCGCCAGGCCTCGCTCTTCGCCGGATAGTCGAAATTGGCGAGCATCAGGTCCTGCCAGACCAGAATGCCCATCTCGTCGCACAGCTCGTGGAAGGCATCGCTTTCATAAGCGAAGGTGCCGCCGACCCGCAGCATGTTGACGCCGGCTTGGCCCACGAGATCGAGGCCGGGCTGGATTTCGCCTCGCTCGCAGGGCAGTCGCACGGGATCGGAGGGCGTCCAGACCGCGCCGCGGCAGAACACCGGCACGCCGTTGACGACCAGGCGAAAATCGCGTCCGTCGGCGCCGCGATCGATCTCGATGCGGCGGAATCCGACCCGGCCCAGCCGGCTGCGCACCGTGCCGAGCGTCGCCATCACTTCGTGCAGCGCCGGCTCGCCATGACTGTTCGGCCACCATGGGGCGACATCGGCAATGGCCAATTCCGCCGTCAGCCGGGTGGGTGTCTCGAACTTGAGGGGCGCGCGCACTCCGGCACAGCTGACATGCGCCCTTTGCGCATTGTCGAAGGGTTCGGCGAGGGTGATCGCAATCGCAAGATGCCCGGTGGCGCCGTCGAGCCTGGCGCGCATATGGGCATCGAGGATGCGCTGCCCGCCAACTTCCCGAATCAGCTTGATGGGACGCCACGGCCCGACGACATCGAAGCTCGGACACCAGCCCGGCATATGGCCGATCAGGGTCGTGCGCACCAGCCGCAGCCGCTGATCGTCGATCATGCGAGGGCGCCAGCGGGCGCGTGGACCGATAGCCGTTTCCAGATGGCGGTCGAGACTGCGAAAGACGATGGCGAGCTGCTCGCCCCCTGAAAGGCTTGCCGCAGCCTCATGGCGCTCGAACATCGAGGTCGAGGTGAGCAGCAGCCGCTCGCCAAGCCAGACCTCGGCGAAAGTCGCCAGCCCCTCGAACACCAGCCGCACCGGGCCGGTCGCGTCGAGCCTGCGGCTGTACCAGACATCGCGGTCGTGCAGCCGGGTTGGCTGCTTGCGGTCCCAGCGGCCATGCTTTTCCAGCGTGGCGGCCGCCGTGCCGGGGCAGGCCGCGTCCAGCCATCCGGCATTTGCGTCGATGTCATTCGGCGAAGCCCAGGCACCTGCCGCCGAGATGGCCATCCGCCAACCCCGATCCAGCAATCCGGCAGTGCCGGCGATCGACACCGTGGCGTCCATTTCCCCACCCATGCTCAAATGCGCCTCGGCCGGCCCGCTAGGCCGCCTTGGAGGCGACACCGGCCATGCGGGCGTCCAGCACGTTCATCACCGTTTCGTAGGCCTGCGCCATCGGCGCGATTGCTTCGGTCAAGCCGTCGAAGCGCTGCCGCGCCATCGCGCGGGCGAGCTTGAACTGCATGACCTTGGCGCCCTCGGCAATGTTGCCGGCGGCTTGCACCGCCTCTGCCAGGCAGGTTTCGCCGTGCTGCCCCAGCCATTCGAGATGACTGCCAAGAAGTTCGAAATTCGCGCCGACCTGCCGCAGCGTGTTGAAGGCATAGGTGTGGAAATAGGCAGGCGACTTCGTCGCCAGCCTTTCAGCGTGGCGGCCGAACGCGGCCGCATAGGCGCCGAGCGGATTGCGCTTCGGCCGCCGCTTCAGATGATGCGCAAGCAGCGCCGCTGCGGTCCCGACCGCGTCGCGGGCAGGGCGCGTGGCGTCGAGCTTCACGAATTCCGCGTAAGGAAACAGCGGCAGGTCGCCTGCCGACACACCATCCCATTGGCCGAAGATGCCGTCATAGTCTTGGCCCTCGAGCGCGAAGTAGCCGTCATTGTGGAAGTAGCGCATCTGCCGCGCCTCGGGATCGAGCGCATTGATACCGACCGTGGTCTTGGAATGGCCGCTGCGGTAGGTGATGCCTTTGGTGTCGGGCAGGTAGAAGGCATCGACCTCGACCAGCGGCAGCCGGCCGAGTTCGACTTGCGTCAGCACATGCGTCTCCAGCCGGTCGAAGACCGCCAGCTCCTGGATGTCCAGCCCCGCCAGCCTCTGCAGGTCGGCGGTCGGAAACTTGAAGAACGTGAACTGATCACCTTCGAAATCCTGCGCCGCGGTGAAACCGAGCGCTGCGACCGGATCGTGCCCGGTCGCGTGCAGAACCTCGATCAGAAGGTCGACATAGCAGTTGGTCTGCGGCCACCGCCTTTGCGGATCGTGCAGCCAGTGCGGCCGGTAGGTGGCCGGATCGAGGCCGGCGATCGCGCTCAGCATCTCACACGCTCCAGAGCACGTCGCGGACCGCCGCCGGCCAGGCTTCCGCGTCCGGCCCGTGGTGGCGGAACAGCGCCAGGGCCACGCGCTCCAGCCCGAAGCCGACGCAGGCCGAATGGCAGAACTCCCCGTCGGCGAACTTCAGGCCCCAGGTCTGGCCAAAATGGTCCTGGTGATAGTTGAAGCTCAAGCAGGCGGTCGGCTTCTCGATGCTGGTCACCGGAATCAGCAGCTCGAATTTCAGGCCCTGATCGCGCTGGTTGTTGGCCATCATCCTGCCGCCGCGGCCGAAGAACGGATCGTTGGCAAGATCGACCTCGCAGGGCAGGTCGAGCGACTCGATCATGGCCCTGCCGCGCTTCAGCCAGCTTTCGCGGAACGAGCGCACCTGCTCGGCCGTGCCGATCTTGACGAACTCGCGCATGCGGAAGAGCTGCATGCGCGCCGGGTCCTTCGACGGCTCGTGGCGGAAGCAGTAGGAGGAGAGTTCGAAAAGAAGGCCCTGCGCCGGCACTGGGCCGCGCGCAGCTATTGTGGGATAGAGCGGATAGCAGGCGGCGGGTGTCAGCGCGAGGTCCGTCGCCTTCTGCAGCTCCGTCCAGTCTCCGCCGTCAGCCATCATGCCGAGCAGCTGCGCATGCTCCCGCTCGCCGCCCATGAAGGAATGCACGCAGCCGGCAAGCTGCGGAAAGTTTTTCATGTAGCCGCTCTTCTCCAGCGTCGCGCGGCTCATGCCCGGCGGAAAATGGATGCGAGTGGCCTTGTCGGGCGCGCCGAGGCGGGTGACGAGACGCTCGAACCGCTCGATCACGTCCTCGAACGCGCCCGAACGGCCATAAAGGCCGTCGACGCCGGATTCGAACAGAATGCCGTTCTCGAACAGGCTGTCCAGCAGCGACTTGGAGTCGAATGTCTTGGCGTCCATCTCAGCTCCCCAGGCCGGTGTCGAAGCGGCTCATCAGCATGAGCGTCGCGGTATTGGAAAGGATGCGGTCGTTGGAGATCATCACCGGCGCCGAGGTCACATCGCGCAGCTGCCGGCCGACGCTGAACGGGGTGCCGTTCTTGTAGCCAAGAATGCCGTTGACCAGCATGGCGAGACGCACCACGGCGCCGGCTTTCTCGCTGGCCGCGACCTTCAGCGCGTTGATCTCGGCGGCGAAGCCGATCGAAGACAGCGCGTCGTCCTCGCCCGCGGCCGCTTCGAAGCGGTGGATGGCGGCCGCAAGGTGGCCTTTCATCTCCTGCAAAAGGGCGGCCGCTTCGGCCAGCCTCAGCGCGCCCGGCGGCATGGAGTCGGGCTGCTTGCGCGCCGCCGCCTTGACGAAGGCCTGCGCCCGATTGAAGGCGTCGGCGGCGATGCCGAACCAGGTCGCCGCCCAGAAGATGTGCGAGCTGGCCAGCATCGACTGCGCCGCGATCTCGGAGAACGGCTTCGGGAATATCTGCGCCGCGTCACCCGTGGCGACCAGATGAAAGCCGTCGGAGCAGGTGCCGCGCATGCCGAGCGTGTCCCACACCGACGTGCGCTCAAGCGTGCGGTTGCCGTCGGCCGGGATCACCACCATCACCTGATCGGAGCTGGCCGCATCGGGGGCGCGACGCGCCGTGGCGAGGATGGCGTCGGCATAGTTGCCATAGGAGATGACGGTGGCTTCCTTGGTCAGCGCGAAGCGCCCGCCGGCGACCTCGACCGCACAGATCGAATTGCGCAAATTGCCGCCGATGCCGGCCTCCGTAGTCGCGGAAGCCATCAAAAGCTGCTCGTCGGCGATGCGCCGCATATAAGCGCGGTGCCAATCGCTGGCGCCTCCGTGAGTGACAAAGCTCGACGTCTTGATCTGATGCATGGCATAGATCATCGCGCTCGAGCCGCAGGCCTGGCCGAGCTGCACGATGAGGTCGGCGATCTGCATCGTGCCGAGCCCCTCGCCGCCATGCTCGATCGGGATCGCCACGCCGAGCAGGCGCTCGCGCTTCAGCGCCTCGATCGTCTCCGCCGGGAAACGCCCCTCCTTGTCGACGGGGTCGGCATGGCCGGCGGCGATCTCGGCGACGCGGCGCATGCGCTCGGTCGCGACTTCGGGCGCCTCCGCGAGCGAGGCCGCCTCTATGTTTCTCAACACGTTCATGGCTACGCCGCCTTGCGCGTCAACTGCGAAACGGCATCCGCGATGCTGGCCAGCGAAGAGAAGGTGCGCCGCGTCAGCATCGTCTCGGGGAATTCGATGTCGAACTCCTCTTCGAGCGCCAGCATCATCTGCACCGAGGCGAAGGAGGTCAGCCCCGCGTCATAGAGATTGGCGTCGTCGGCGAGCGCGCCGAAATTCAGCGGAATCATCGGATGCTGCTCGAGCAGCGAACGTATCTGGTCGATCATGGAGGCCCCACCCTTGCGTTGTGCAGCCGGCAATATCGCAGACGCAGCGCAACCGTGGCGTTAACGCCGCAGAGCAGTTTCAACCATGCCTAAGGATCGGTAACGGACCGCAATACAATTTTACGGCTCTCGATTCGGAGGGGCCTCTGTCCGGGATTTTTTGTGGCTGCGTGTCCGCATCGATATCACGCCACGGCCCCTCCGCCGCCGCCGCGACCTGGCAAAAGCCTGCCGTCAATCAATCGATCAGATAAATGGTCGACAATGGGCCCTCACTTTGGCCTAATGGTTGCCGCTATCCCATTCGAGAGCTGCTGGACGATTTTTGGAACGGCGAGACCGGGGTAAGAGTATGAAGTTCACGCTGCGGGCTCTCTTGCCGTTGACCTTGATCGCAGGCTGCTCGTCGAGTGTTGCGTCGATCAATCCGGCGAAATACGACGGGATGAGCTGCGCCGAGCTCAACAGCGCGCTCGGCGACACCGCCACCGATATTTCGCGGACGGCGATCAGCCGCGGCAAGGTCGCCAATACCAGCGTGCCGACTTGGCTGCTCGGCGGCGAGCGCGTGAAGACGGTCGTGGCCAATCGCGATACCGCCAGGATCGAGCGGCTGCAGCAACAGCAGCAGGCGATCATCGCGGCCAGGAAGAGCCGCTGCCCGTCCTCGCAGTGACCAGGGCGTCGCCGAGCAGCGGAAGTCTCAAGCGCTGATGCGGAACCTGGTCGTATCGATCGCCGCCTTCATCAATGTCTGCGTGTAGGCTTCCCGCGGATTGCCGAAGATCTCCTCGGCCGCCCCTTCCTCGACGATCTTTCCCTGCTTCATGACGATGATGTAGTCAGCCATGGCGCGCACCACTGCGAGGTCGTGGCTGATGAAGAGGTAGGACAGTCCGTGGTCCGCCTGCAGCTTGCGCAATAGCTCGACGATCTGCTTCTGCACCGAGCGGTCGAGCGCCGAGGTCGGCTCATCAAGCACCACTACTTTCGGCTTCAGGATCATAGCGCGGGCAATGGCGATGCGCTGGCGCTGGCCGCCGGAGAATTCATGCGGATAGCGGTTGCGCGCGTTCGGGTCGAGGCCGACCTCGCGCAGCGCCTCGACGGCACGCTGGTCGCGCTGCTTGCCCGTCAGCGAAGGCTCGTGCACCAAAAGCCCTTCGGTGATGACCTGGCCAACCGTCATGCGCGGCGACAGCGAGCCAAACGGATCCTGGAAGACGAGCTGCAATTCGCGCCGCAGCGGCCGCATCGCGTGGCGGTCGGCCTCTGAGATGTCGCGGTCGCCAAAGCGGATGACACCGTCGCTGGGGAGCAGCCGCAGCAGCGCGCGGCCGAGCGTCGATTTGCCGGAGCCGGACTCGCCGACGATGCCGATCGTCTGGTTGCGCTTCAGCCGGATCGATATCTTGTCGACGGCCCGCAACATCAGCGGCTCGCCGCCGAGAAAACCACCGCCGATCTTGAAGACGACCTCCACGTTGCGGCCCTCGAGCAGCACGGGCGAATTGGCGGGCGCGGCCGCCTTGGTGCCGGTCGGCTCGGCGGCGAGCAGCATCTTGGTGTAGGCGTGCTGCGGATTGGCGAAAAGCGCTTCCGCCTCGCCCTCTTCCACCACCTCGCCCTGGCGCATGACATAGACGCGGTCGGCGAAACGGCGGACGATGCCCAGATCATGGGTGATGAAGACGATCGCCATGCCGAGCTTGCGCTGCAGTTCGGCAAGCAGCATCAGGATCTGCGCCTGAATGGTGACGTCCAGCGCCGTCGTCGGCTCGTCGGCGATCAGAATATCGGGATCGTTCGCCAAAGCCATCGCGATCATGACGCGCTGGCGCTGGCCGCCCGACATTTCGTGCGGATAGGATTTCATCCGCCGCTCGGGATCGGGGATGTGCACCAGTCTCAACAGCTTCAGCGCCTCTTCACGCGCGGCCTGGGCACTCAGGCCGCGATGGCGGCGGATCGGCTCGATGAGCTGGTTGCCGATGGTGTAGAGCGGATCGAGCGAGGTCATCGGCTCCTGGAAGATCATGCTGATCTTGCGGCCGCGAACCTTGTTGAGCTCGCTCTTGGTCATCTCCAGGAGGTTGCGGCCGCGGTAATCGACCTGGCCGGTCGCTTCGCCATTGGAGGAAAGCAGGCTCATCGCGGCCATCATCGTCTGGCTCTTGCCGGATCCGGATTCGCCGACGACGGCGACGGTCTCGCCGGCATTGACCTTTATGCTGATGCCCTTCACCGCCTCGACCGTGCCGTCGAGGGTCTGGAAGCGGACGCGCAGGTCCTTGACGCTGAGGATCGTTTCGGAAGCCATGTCAGCGATCCCCATCCTTATCGATCTTTGGGGTCGAGCGCGTCGCGCAGGCCGTCGCCGACAAAGTTCAGCGCGAACAGCGTCGAAACGAGGAAGAAGGCCGGGAACAACAGCAGCCAGTTGGCATAGCCGATGTTCTTGGCACCGACCGAAATCAGCACGCCCCAGCTGGTCATCGGCTCCTGCACGCCAAGCCCGAGGAAGGACAGGAAGCTTTCCAGGATGATGACCTGCGGCACCAGCAGCGTCATGTAGATCACCACCGGCCCGAGCAGGTTGGGGATGACGTGGCGCACGAGGATGCCGCGCTGGCCGACGCCCATCGCTTCCGCCGCCTGAACGTATTCTTGCCTGCGGATCGACAGCGCCTGGCCGCGCACGATGCGCGCCATGTCGAGCCACAGCACCGCCCCCACCGCCAGGAACATCAGCACGAAGTTGCGGCCGAAGAACACCACCAGCATGATGACGAAGAAGATGAAGGGCAGCGAGTAAAGCACGTCGACGATGCGCATCATCACCTCGTCGACCCTGCCGCCGGCAAAGCCGGCCGTCGCGCCGTAGATCACGCCGATGACGCCGGCGACGACACCGGCAAGCAGGCCGATCGCGAGCGAAATGCGCCCGGCCATCAGCGTGCGAGACAAGAGATCGCGCCCGGTGTTGTCGGTGCCGAAGAAGAAATATTGCTGCTTGACGGCCGCGCTCATGGTCATCTCGAGCCCATCGGGCGACTTGCTCTCGATCTTCGTGTCGTCGAAGGCGTCGGAGCGGTCGAGATAGCGGATGTTGCGGTCGTCGACCGGCTTCTTGGAGGTGACGGTGACGACGACGCGGCTGCCGTCCTGGTGCCACTCCTTGATGTCGACGCGCATGCGTTTGATCGCGTCGCTCAACGCGCCCTGGATCATGTCGGGCTTCGGATAGGCCGACAGGCTCGGCGGCGTGCGCACATAGTCGCCGTAGATGGTCGTGTATTCATGCGGCACGACCATAGGGCCAAATACGCTGGTGACGGCAATGAATGCCAGATAGTAGAGGCTGAACATGGCGGCGCGGTTGCGCTTCAGCCGCGCCCAGGCATTGCCCCAGAGCGAGCGGCCGACGATCGGCTCCGGAGCGGCTACGGCAAGCTCAGTCATAGCGCACCCTCGGATCGACGACCGCATAGAGAAGATCGACGATCAGGTTGAAGACGATCGTGAAGAGCGCGATCACCACCACGGTTCCCATGACCAGCGTGTAGTCGCGGTTGAGCGCGGCGTCCACGAAGTAGCGGCCGACACCGGGAATGGAGAAAATGGTCTCGACGATGATCGAGCCGGTGAGCAGCGCCGCCGCCGCCGGACCGGTGAAGGAGACGATCGGCAGCACGGCGCCGCGCAGCGCGTGCTTGACCACCACCGACCAGTCGGAGAGGCCGAGCGCGCGGGCGGTGCGGATGTGGTGCGAGCGCAGGCTCTCGATCATCGAGCCGCGCATCAGGCGGGCGACGATGGCGATCTGCGGCAGGGCGAGCGTCAGCACCGGCCCGACCTTGTTGATTAGGGCGCCGTCGCCCCAGCCGCCGATCGGCAACAGCTTCCAGGAAAGGCCGAAGACGAGCTGGATCACCGGCGCGGTGACGAAGGTGGGGATGGTGCTGCCGGCCGTGGCTAAGGCGATCACCGAATAGTCGGCTATTTTATTCTGATTGAGCGCCGCGATCGTGCCGAGGATCGAGCCCAGCAGCAGCGCCAGCACCAGCGCCGAGGTACCGATCTGCACCGAGATCGGCAGGCCCTTGGCGAAGAGTTCGGTGACGGTGAAATCCGGCAGGTTGTAGCTCGGTCCGAAACTGCCGCGCAAAAGATTGCCGAGATAGTGGAGATATTGCAGCCAGAGCGGATCGTCGAGGCCGAACTGGGCTTCGAGATTGGCCCTGATCTCGGGGCTCAAGCCCCGCTCCTGGTTGAACGGGCCGCCTGGGGCGACGCGGATCAGGAAGAACGCCACCGTCACGATGACGAACAGCGTCGGGATGGCGGTCAATAGCCGCCGGAAGACATAACGCAGCATCGGCGCCCCGCTTCAGCCAGGGCGACGGCTCTCCAGACGAGATCGTGGCGCGCTGGCATCTCTGATCTTCGCACCGGCGTCGCCGAAAATACAATGCGACTTTCGGCCCGGCACGACGACAAACCGCGGCCGCCGCTCCCTAAAAGAGAGCGGCGGCACGGCCAAGGTTCCTTGTCAGTCCTTGGAGATGAAGCGAGACGGATGAATGTCCATGACATTGTCCTCGAAGCCATGCAGCTTGGAGGAAACGATGTCGTGGTAGCTGTAGTAGAGCAGCGGGATCTGGCCGACATCGTCGACGAGGATGCGCTCCGCTGCGGCGAGGTCCTTCATGCGCTCCTCAGGCTTGCCGCCGGCGGCGGCTGCCTTGTCCATGGCGGCTTCATAGGCAGGGCTGTTGTAGTTCGAGTAGTTGTTGCCGCTCGCCTTGCGCGAGATGCCGAGGAAGGTCTCCGGATCCTTGTAGTCGGCGATCCAGGCGGCGCGGGCGACGTCGTAGTTGCCCTTCTGCTCGAGGAAGCCATAGTGGGTCTTGGTGTCGGTGTTGAGCAGCGTCACCTCGATGCCGAGCGGCTTCAGCTGTTCCTGGATGGCGACCGCCGTGTTCTTGTGGTTCTCCGAGGTGTTGTAGCGGATCTCCATCTTCAACGGATGCTCGGGTGTATAGCCCAGCTTTTCCAGCACTTTCTTGGCCGCATCCTCGCGGTCGATCTGAGACATGTCGGCGTATTTTGCCAGTGCCGGCGTGTAGCCCTCGATGCCCGGAGGAACCATCGAATAGCCGGGCAGCATCGAGTTCTGCCAGACCTTCTCGGCGAGGAAGTCGCGATCGATCGCCATTGAGATGGCGTTGCGCAGTTCGACGTTGTCCCAAGGCGCCTTGTCGGTCTTGACCGCATAATAATAGGTGCCGAGATATGGCCCCACACGGATCTGGTCACCGAATTTGGTTTTGAGATCGGCGAGCTGTTCGGTCGGCAGGTCGCCATAGCTGTCGAGTTCGCCGGCCTCGAAGCGCTTCATCGCGGACGAGCGATCCTCGGTCGGGATGTAGTTGACCACGTCGAGCTTGACGCTTGCGGCGTCCCAGAACTTCGGGTTCTTGACCAGTTTCATATGGTCGTTGGGAACCCACTCCGCCAGCGTATAGGCCCCGTTGGAGACCAGCTTGCCCGGTTTGATCCAGTCCGCGCCGAGCTTGTCGATGGAAGCCTTGTTGACCGGATAGGTCGCCTGGTGGGTCAGCATCTCCAGGAAATAGGGCGTCGGAGCTTTCAGCGTGACTTGCAGGGTGTTGGCGTCGATCGCCTTCACGCCCATATCCTCGGCCTTGCCTTTCTTGGTGTTGAAGTCCTCGGCGCCTTTCACCGGATAGAGCATCGAGGCGTATTCTGCAGCGGTGGCCGGGTCTTCCAGCCGATGGAACGAGTAGACGAAGTCGTCCGCCGTCACCGGGCTGCCATCCGACCACAGGCCGTCCTTGCGCAGCTTGAAGGTGTAGACAGTGCCGTCGTCGGACACCGTCCAGCTTTCGGCGGCGCCCGGAATGAGGTTCGTCTTCGGGTCATGCATGACGAGGCCCTGGAACAGGTCGCGTATGATATCGGCCTCGTAGACCGTCGACGTCTTGTGCGGATCGACCGTCTCCGCCTCGGCAGCGGATCCGCGATTGTAGACGGTCTCGGCAAAGGCGGGCGTGTAGAAAGCACCGGTCGCCAAAGCCATCGTGGTGGCGAACACGGTCGCCTTCAGCAGGTTTTTGAGCATGAAGTCTCTCCCTTGTTGGCGCGGCCCCTCAACCACGCCTTGAGTGTTGACGCCCCGGAACCGTCAACGGGTCCCTTTTGAGCGCGCCCCCGGTTCCCTTCCGGCGGCTGGTGGCGGGAGACTAGACAGAGGAATATCTTATTTCAACTGCCCGCTGCTTGACGTTGAGTGAGCAGCGTTTCGCTAAAACAGCGATATCTAAAGCTTAGGCGCCCCGTTCAACTGTGTGCACCTTTCGGTTGTTCCAGCCGTTTTCTGTTTTTGCAAGCAGGTTTTGGCATTCTCCGGCCCATGCTGAAGAACCGAAATTTCCTTGCTCCTTGGTTCCGTTTCCGGGCTGACGCCGCGGGCACATCGGCGGTCGAGTTCGCCATGCTGGCGCCGATCTTCATCCTGCTGTTGCTCGGAATGGTTGCATACGGAATCTATTTCGGCGCCAGCCATTCGGTCCAGCAGATCGCCGCGGACGCGGCGCGAACGGCGATCGCCGGCCTCAACCAGACGGAGCGCCAGGCGCTGGTCACCGATTTCATCAGCCATGACGTCGCGGGCTATGCTTTTGTCGACCCGAAAAAACTGACGGTGGACGCCAAGGACAGTACCGTCGATGGCAGCCAGTTCATCGTCTCAGTCAGCTATGACGCGCGCGACCTGCCGATCTGGAGCCTGTTCCGGACACTGCCGTTGCCGGGGACCACGATCCAGCGCCAGTCGACGATCCGGGTCGGAGGCATATGATGCGCTACTCCGCGGGGGGAGTGATGGACGCTGCGCGACGGCTGATCGCCGACCGGCGCGCCAATTTCGCGGTTATGACCGCGCTCTGCACGCCGGTGGCGCTGACGCTGACCGCGTTCGCGATCGACGAGGGCTCGCTCTATAACGAACGCCGCGCCGCGCAGTCGATCGTCGACCTCGCCGCGATCACCGCCGCCGCCAACATCAACAAAGCCCAGCAAGCCGTGCTGACGACGCTGAAGGACAACGGAATCACGTCCGTGGCCGTGCAGCAGCAGGGCACCAAAATCGAGCCGACCGCCAGCAAGGCGGTTGTCGAGGTCGTGCCCGGACGCTATTCGGGGGTCAGTTCCATCGCGGCCGGCAGCCGCTTCGAGGCGGGCAAGCTGCCCTACAATGCCGTCCAGGTGTCGATGAAGAAGCTCGGCACGCTCTATTTCGCCGCTTCGGTGATGGCCCCGCCGGTGATCGGCACGACTGCCACCGCAAGCGCCGAGCCCGCAGCAGCATTCTCGGTCGGATCGCGGCTCGCCAGCGTCAATGGCGGCGTCCTCAACGTGCTGCTCGGCGCGCTTCTGGGCGGCAACCTCTCGCTCAGCGTGATGGACTACAATTCGCTGATCTCGGCCGATGTCGACGTGCTCTCCTTCACCGATGCGCTGGCGACGCAGCTGCGTCTGACCGGCGTTACCTATTCGGATGTGCTCGGCTCGAAGGCAACGGTCGGCCAGATCGCCACCGCCATGTCCAACGTGCCCGGGCTCGACCGCACCGCCAAGCTCGCGCTGCAGACCATGGCCTCGAGCGCCGCCAACTCGGTCAAGGTCCCGCTTGGCCACCTCGTCGACCTCGGCTCGGTAGGCAGTCTGGGGCTCGGACAGAAGCCCGCCGGGCTTTCGGTCAGCGCCAGCGCCATGAGCATGCTGAGCGCAGCCGCGGCGCTCGCCAACGGCACGAACAAGGTTACGGTCGACCTCGGGGCGACGATACCGGGACTGACATCGACGACGCTCCAGGTCGCCGTCGGCGAACCCATGCAATCGTCGCCATGGCTGGCGGTGGGAGAATTGGGCACGGTGGTGCGAACGGCGCAGACGCGCATCAAGCTCAATGCCAGCGTCGGGATTGGGAACGGGAACAACGGCAATGGCTTTGGCAACGGCACCGGAAATGGCACAGCCGGAATGAATTTGAGGGGCGGCGTCAAGCTGCTTGCCGTCAACCTGCCACTCGATATCGAGGTCGCCTATGCCGAAGCCAAGCTGACCGACATCAGCTGCCCGACCGGCCGCTCCAGCATCAAGGTCTCCATCGCCGCGCAGCCGGGCGTCGTCGCGGCCCATCTCGCCGACAGTAACGCCAGCGGCTTCGCGGATTTCGGCAAGCCGCAATCCTTCAGCGACGCCGACATCGCCGACGTCAGCCTCAAGATGATGCTGATCAACCTCAATCTGCTGCAGATCAAGGGATCGTCGGCCTTCTCGGTCACCAGCATGGCGCCGACGAACCTGACCTTCAGCGCCACCGAGATCGCCAACAAGGCGATCAAGACAGTGTCGACCAAGAACCTGACGCAGTCGCTCACCGCCTCGCTGGTGAACAACCTGTCGCTGACGGTCAACGCGCTCGGCCTCGGTCTCGACGCGACCACCCTGCTCGGCACGGTGAAGCCGGCGGTGACGACGCTGCTCAACAGCGTCACCGCGCCGGTCGACAACCTCGTCTACAATGTGCTTGCGGTGCTTGGCGTGCATGTCGGCGAGGCCGATGTGCGGGTCACCGGCGCGACTTGCGGACGCTCGGTGCTGGTGCAGTAGCGACCGTCAGCCAATTCTCCCGACGAAGCACCCTACAGGCGGCAGCGCCAGCGCAATTTCTCCGAGAACACCGCCAAGAACGCCGGCGACGTCTACGGCAAGAACCGTTATCTCGACATCGCTGATCTCGGCCGGCAGCGCCCAGTTCGCCGGCTCACCAGCGAAGTTGAAGACGCATAACAAGTTCTCGTTTTCGCGCTGACGGATGAAAGCAAGCACATCGCCCTCCGCCTCTAGGAACCGGATCGAGCCGGCGATCAGCGCCGGATGGCGCTTGCGAAAGGCCAGCATCGAGCGATAGGCGGCAAGGACAGAACCGTCCTCGCCCTCCTGCACATCGACCGCGCGGGCGCGATGCGACGGCGGTACCGGCAGCCAGGGCTTGCCCACGGAGAAGCCACCATTTTCGGCCCCGGCCTGCCACACCATCGGGGTGCGGCAGCCGTCCCTGCCCTTCACGCCCGGCCAAAAACGGATGCCCAGCGGATCGCGCAGGTCCTCATAGGCAAGCTCGGCTTCCTCCAGCCCAAGCTCCTCGCCCTGGTAGAGGCAGATCGAGCCGCGCAGGCAGGACAGCAGCGCGATCGCGAATTTCGCTACCGCATCAGGATTTTCGCCCGGCTGCGTCCAGCGGCTGACATGGCGCATGACGTCGTGGTTGGAGAAGGCCCAGCAGACCCAGCCGTCGGCAACCGCGTTCTCGAACGCCTCGACGCAGCCGCGCACATGGGCGGCCGAGAATTGCGGGCCGAGCAGGTCGAAGGTGTAGCACATCTGCAATTTGTCGCGGCCGGAGGTGTAGGCGGCGAGCGTCTGCAGCGAGCGCTCCTCGTCGCCCACTTCGCCGACGGCGGCACGGTCCGGATATTCGTCGAGCAACGCGCGCAAGCGCTTCAGGAAATCGAGATTCTCGGGGCGCGTCTTGTCGAAGAGATGCTCCTGGAAGGCGTAGGTGGTGGTGGCGACGTTGGTGCCGGCGACGCTTGAAGCCAGCGGAGGGTTGTCGCGCAGCCAGCGGTCGTGGACATAGTAGTTCACGGTATCCAGCCGGAATCCGTCAACGCCGCGCTCCAGCCAGAAGCGCACGGTGTCAAGGACCGCATCCTGCACCTCCGGATTGTGGAAATTCAGATCCGGCTGCGCGGTGAGAAAATTGTGCATGTAGTATTGCCGGCGGGTGGCGTCCCACTCCCAGGCCGGCCCGCCGAACAGCGATTGCCAGTTGTTGGGCGCGCTGCCATCCGGCTTGGCGTCGGCCCAGACATACCAGTCCGCCTTGGCATTGTCGCGGCTGGCGCGGCTCTCGACAAACCATTCGTGCTTGTCGGACGAATGCGAGATCACCTGGTCGATGATGAGCTTGAGGCCAAGCCGGTGCGCCTCGGCGACCAGCGCGTCGAAATCCCCAAGTGTGCCGAACATCGGATCGACATCGCGATAGTCCGACACGTCATAGCCCATGTCGGCCATCGGCGACTTGAAGAAGGGCGAGAGCCAGACGGCGTCGACGCCGAGCGAAGCGACATGGGCAAGACGCGACGTTATTCCCTTGAGATCGCCGCTGCCGTCGCCGGTCGTATCCTGGAAGGAGCGCGGATAGATCTGGTAGATCACGCAGCCGCGCCACCATTCGGCATTGTTACCAGCCATTACGAACCCTTCCCGGCACGGGCCTTTCCGGCCGCCCTGCGCTCGATCATGAAATTGACGGTGCGGCCGGGCAGCGGCCGCGCAAGGTCGATCGCCCGCGTGTCGATCGCCGGACGCCACTCGTAGCCATGTCGCAGCGGCAAGGAGAAGACGCATTGGCGGCGGTCGCCATTGACCATGACGGCAAGGCGACCGCGCTGGCTATCGCCGAGGATCATGACGAGGCGGTGACGGCCGGGATCGTTCCAGTCGGCCTCGCCGAGCGGTGCGCCGGTCTCGGTCAACCACTCGACGTCCGGGATTTCCATTCCGTCTGCAGCTTTGCCGGTCAGGAAATTCGTGTCGGATAACGGCGGAAAGGCACGGCGCAGTTGCCCAAGCGCTGCTGTGTACCGCTCCAGCGCCCGGTCGCGGCCGGCCCAGTCGAGCCAGGTGATGGCGTTGTCCTGCGCATAGGCGTTGTTGTTGCCCTTCTGTGTGCGGCCGAACTCGTCGCCGGCGGTCAGCATGATGGTGCCGCGCGAGGCAAAGAGCGTCGCAAGCAGCGCGCGCTGGTCATCGAAGCGGGCCTTGGCGATTTCGGCGTCATCCGTCTCGCCCTCGACACCGCTGTTCCACGACAGATTGTCATTGTGGCCGTCGCGATTGTGCTCGCCATTGGCCGCATTGTGCTTCTTCTCATAGGCAACGATGTCGGCCAGCGTCATGCCGTCATGCGCGGCGATGAAATTGACGCTGCGGCTCACCGGCTGCCCCGCCCCGCCGAACACATCGGAGGAACCGGCAAGCCGCGTGGCTAAAGCGCCGATCGCGCCCGCGTCGCCGCGCCAAAAGCGCCGGACGTCATCGCGATAGCGGTCGTTCCATTCAAGGTATGGCGGCCGGAAATTGCCGAGTTGGTAGCCGGTCGCGCCAATATCCCATGGCTCGGCGATCAGCACGCGGTCGGCGAGCACGGGGTCGCCGGCGATGGCTTCGAGAAGCGGCGCCTCCGGATCGAACGTGCCGTCAACGCGGCCGAGCACCGGCGCTAGATCGAAGCGGAAGCCGTCGACGCCGGCATGGCGGACGAAATGGCGCAGCGTATCGAGCACCATCCTCTGCACGACCGGGTGGTCGCAGGCGACGGTGTTGCCGGTGCCGGTGTCATTGGCCAGTCGGCCGTCCGGCATGTGCCGGTAATAGGTCCGGGCGTCGAGGCCGCGCAGCGACAGTGTCGGCCCGAGCCGGTCGCTTTCGCCGGTGTGGTTGAATACGAGGTCGAGGATCGTGCCGATACCCGCTTCACGCAGCGCCGCGACGGTATCGCGCAATTCGCTCAGGCCGTCCGGAGCCAGGCGGGGATCGAGCGCCATGAAGGTGACGGGGTTGTAGCCCCAGGCATTGTTCAGCCCCAGCGGCGGCAAATGGCGCTCGTCGATCGAGGCCGTGATCGGCATCAACTCGACGGCGGAAACGCCGAGACGCTTCAGATGCTCGACGACAGCCGGATGGGCAAGCGCCGCGATGGTGCCGCGCTGGGCCTCGGGGACGTCCGGATGCAGCCTGGTGAAGGAGCGGACGTTGAGTTCGTAAATCAGGCCGCCGGGCCGGAACAGCGGCGGCTGGGGCGGCTGCGGTTTGGGCAGGGAATGCGCAATTGCCTTTGGCATGAGCGAGGACGTGTCGGCGCCTTCATTGCGTTTGGCGGCCAGCCTCCAGTGATATTGGTATGGACGATCGACCTCGACGGCATACGGATCGATGAGAAGCTTGTTCGGATCGAACCAGAGGCCGCGCTCCGGCGCATAGTCGCCGTCGGCGCGAAAACCGTAACGCGTGCCGTTCCCAAGGCCGGGGACAAGGAGTGCATGCACGCCCTCGCCTTCCGGGTTGAGTTCCAGCCGGTCGATCTCGCGCGCGCCGCTGTCGTCGAAGAGCGAGACCCAAAGACGTCTGGCCGATGAGGAGCAAACGGCAAAGCGGATGCCTTCGGGAGTGATGCTGGCGCCGAGGGTCATGCGGGCCTCTCCCCTTCTCCCCTTGTGGGAGAAGGTGGATCGGCGCGCAGCGCCGAGACGGATGAGGGGCGTTGGAAGGAATGAGGCGTCGATGTTCTGGACACGGGTTTGCGCCAAGCTGGAGCACCCCTCAACCGTCCGAACTTCGCTCGGCCACCTTCTCCCACAAGGGGAGAAGGGGAAATCCTCACCATTTTCAAGTAATCACGCTCGGCTTGTTGCGACCGGTGTGGCTCTTGATGCCGGCGATGTCGTCGGCGGCGGCGATGAGGTCGGCGAGCGCTTCCTGCGTGTCGAGGTCATGCCTCGCCTTGTCGGGCTCGTAACGCTCGATATAGACGCGCAGCGTGGCGCCGGAAGTGCCGGTGCCGGAGAGCCGGAACACGACGCGCGAGCCGCCCTCGAACAGGATCCTGATGCCCTGGTTCTTGCTCACCGAGCCGTCGACCGGGTCGTGATAGGCGAAGTCGTCGGCGCTGGCGATCTTCATGCCGCGCACGCTGGTGCCGGGCAGCGAGCCGAGCTTGGCGCGCAATTCGTCGACCAGTGCGTTGGCGCGGTCTGTCTCGACCTCCTCATAGTCGTGGCGCGAATAATAGTTGCGGCCGTAGGTTTCCCAGTGCTTGGTGACGATGTCCTTGCAGCTCTCGCCCCGCACGGCGAGGATGTTGAGCCACAGAAGCACGGCCCACAGCCCGTCCTTCTCGCGCACATGGTTAGAACCGGTGCCGGCGCTTTCCTCGCCGCAGATCGTCGCCATGCCGGCGTCGAGCAGATTGCCGAAAAACTTCCAGCCGGTCGGCGTCTCGTAGATGCCGACGCCGAGCTTCTCGGCGACGCGATCGGCCGCTCCGCTGGTCGGCATCGAGCGGGCGATGCCCTTCAGGCCTTCCTTGTAGCCGGGCGCCAGATGCGCGTTGGCGGCCAGCATCGCCACCGAATCCGAGGGCGTTACGAAGATGCCCTTGCCGATGATCAGGTTGCGGTCGCCGTCACCGTCGGAAGCGGCGCCGAAATCCGGCGCGTCCGGCCCCATCATCTCGTCATAGAGATGTTTGGCATGGACCAGGTTCGGATCGGGGTGATGGCCGCCGAAATCGGGCAGCGGCTTGAAATTGCGGCAGGTCCCGTTCGGGGCGCCGAGCCTACGCTCGAGGATCTCCTTGGCATAGGGGCCGGTCACCGCGTGCATGGCGTCGAAGCGCATGCGGAAGCCATATTTGAAATTGGCGCGGATGGCGTCGAAGTCGAACAGGCTCTCCATCAGCTCGGCATAGTCCTTGACCGGGTCGAACACCTCGACCGTCATGCCGCCGGCTTGGAAGGTGCCGATCGTGTCGATGTCGACGGTGCCGATGTCGGCGATCTTGAAGCTCGAGATCGTCTTGGTCTTTTCGAAGATCGCGTCGGTGATCTTCTCCGGCGCAGGGCCGCCGTTGCCGGCATTGTATTTGATGCCGAAGTCCTCGTGCGGGCCACCCGGATTGTGGCTGGCCGACAGGATGATGCCGCCAAAGGTCTTGTATTTGCGGATGATGTTGGACGCGGCTGGCGTCGACAGGATGCCGCCCTGCCCGACCATCACCTTGCCGAAGCCGTTCGCAGCGGCCATGGCGATGGCCGTCTGGATGACCTCGCGGTTGTAGAAACGGCCGTCGCCGCCGATCACCAGCGTCTTGCCCTGAAAACCCTCCAGAGCGTCGAAGATCGACTGGATGAAGTTCTCGGCATAGTGCTCCTGCTGGAAGACGGGCACCTTCTTGCGCAGGCCGGAGGTGCCGGGCTTCTGGTCGGTATAGGGTTTGGTGGGGACGGTCCGTATCATGCTTCAGGCAGCCCTTTTTGAAAGCAGCAAGCGATAGAGTTCGACATATTTCTCGGCGCTCTTGTCCCAGGAAACGTCGGCCTTCATGCCCTGGCGCTGGAGCGAGGCCCAGGCGGCTGGTCTGGCATGCGCTTCGACCAGGCGACGGATGGCGTGCAGGAGGGCGCCGCCATTGTTCGGCGCGAATTGGAAACCGGTGGCGACGCCGGCCGAAAGTGCCGCCTCGTTGGCGTCGATGATGGTGTCGGCGAGGCCGCCGGTGCGGGCGACGACCGGCACGCAGCCATAGCGCAATCCATAGAGCTGGGTCAGGCCGCAGGGCTCGAAGCGTGAAGGGATGACGATGGCGTCGCAACCGCCCTGCATGATGTGGGAGAGCGCCTCGTCATAGCCGATGACGACGCCGACGCGGCCGCGATGCCGCGCGGCCGCGGCGAGCAGCGAGCCTTCGAGGCCGGCATCGCCCGAGCCCAGAACCGCCAGCCGTGCTCCGCGCTGAACGACGCCGTCGACGACCGCGGCCAATATGTCCATGCCCTTCTGCCAGGTCAGACGGCTGACCACGCAGACGATCGGGCTGTCGTCAGGCTCGAGACTGAAACGCTCCTCCACGGCCTTGCGGTTCAGGGCGCGCGCTTCCAGCGTCTCGGCCGAGTAGTTGGCGACCAGGTGCCTGTCGGTCGCCGGGTTCCAGATGTCGACATCGATGCCGTTGACGATGCCGTAGAGGTCGACGGCGCGCATGTTGATCAGGCCGTCGAGGCCCATGCCGAATTCCGGCGAGCGGATTTCCTGCGCGTAGGTCGGGCTCACCGTGGTGATCGCCCAGGCGGCCTGCAGGCCGGCCTTGAGGAAGCCGACGCCGCCATAGTATTCGACGCCATCGAGCTGCATCGCCACGCCCGGCAGGCCGAGCTCGCCGAAAATGCCGGAGCCGAACTGTCCCTGAAAAGCAAGGTTGTGCACGGTGATCAGCGACGGCACGCCGATCGCGTTGCCGTAGCGCATATAGGCGAGCGTCATTGCCGACTGCCAGTCATGGGCATGCACGATATCTGGCTGGTAGCCGGAGATCGCGCCGCCGGCGATGTCGCCGCCGACCTGGCTCAGCGCCGCGAAGCGCCGCCAGTTGTCGGGCCAGTCGGAGCCGGAGGCGGTACCATAGGGCCCGCCCTGGCGGTCGAAAAGATGCGGCGCGTCGAGCACGAAGAGCTCGAGCTCGCCGATCTTGACCGCATGAACCGAAGCCTTGCCGCCCTGCAGCAGCGGGTACTGGTAGACGGCCTTCTTTTTCTTGAAGGCGTCCATCACCACCGGGTAGCCGGGGATGAGCGTGCGCATCGCCACGCCCTTGCTGGCGAGCGCGATCGGCAGGGCACCGGTCACGTCGGCAAGCCCGCCGGTCTTGATCAGCGGGAAGATTTCGGGCGTGACGGACAGAACCTGCATGCGCCTAAGATCCACGGCTAAAGTGACAGCTTGTTGATCAGGCTGACAACTTGCCGATCAACCCTATCAGGTTGACAGCTTGTTGATCATATCCTGAGTGATCAGGCATATGCCCTTTTCCGAAACGCGGAAGCGCTTGGCGTCGAGTGCCGCATCCTCGCCGACCACCAGTCCCTCCGGGATGTGGACGCCATGGTCGATGACGACGCGCTTGAGGCGCGCGTTGCGCCCAACCTGAACGTCGGGCAGCATCACCACTTCCTCGAGCTTCGAATAGGAATTGATGCGCGCGCCGGTGAAGATCAGGCTGCGGCGCAGCGATGCGCCGGAAACGATGCAGTCGCCGGACACCAGCGAGGAGATCGCCTCGCCGCGACGGCCGTCCTCGTCATGCACGAATTTGGCCGGCGGCTTCAATTCGGCATAGGTCCAGATCGGCCAATCCCGGTCGTAGAGATCGAGTTCGGGCGTGACATCGGTCAGGTCGATATTGGCTTCCCAATAGGCGTCCACCGTCCCGACGTCGCGCCAGTAAGGCTCCGACTCGTGCGAGGAGCGGACGCAGGATTTGGCAAAGCGGTGGGCGATCGCCTTACCGTGCTGGACGATGTAGGGGATGATGTCCTTGCCGAAGTCGCGGCTGGATCCTGGCTCGGCCGCGTCGCGGCGCAACTGCTCCATCAGGAACTTGGTCTTGAAGACATAGATGCCCATCGAGGCCAGCGCATGGTCCGGCTTGTCCGGTATGCCGGGCGGGTCGGCGGGTTTCTCGATGAAGGAGATGATGGTGTCCTTCTTGTCGACATGCATGACGCCGAAGCCGGTCGCCTCCATGCGCGGCACTTCGAGGCAGCCGACGGTGACATCGGCGCCGGCATCGACGTGCTGGCGCAGCATCAGCTCGTAATCCATCTTGTAGATGTGGTCGCCGGCTAGGATGACCATGTATTCGGGGCCATAGGCCTCGATGATATCGATGTTCTGGTAGACCGCATCCGCCGTGCCCTCGTACCACTGCGTTTCCGAGACGCGCTGCGAGGCGGGCAGGATGTCGAAGCTCTCGTTTCGTTCGGGGCGCAGGAAGTTCCAGCCACGCTGCAGGTGGCGGATCAGCGAGTGCGCCTTGTATTGGGTGGCGACGCCGAGACGGCGAATGCCGGAGTTGAGCGCATTGGACAGCGCAAAATCGATGATGCGCGTCTTGCCGCCGAAATAGACGGCGGGCTTGGCGCGCCGGTCGGTCAGCTCCTTGAGGCGGCTGCCGCGGCCGCCGGCCAGCACATAGGCCATGGCATCGCGCGCCAGCGGCTGGGTTCTCTTGATCTCTGCCATCGTTTGCCTCCCTCCTAAGCTGTCCGGACCTTTGCTTCGTCCGCGACGAATTCCAGCATGATCGTCGACAGCGGCGGCAAGAGCATCGTCGCCGACGTGCCGCCCCCTTCCCCGCTCGCCACGATCATGCCGCCATTGCCCATGCCGGAGCCGCCATACTCGGCGGCGTCAGTGTTGATGATCTCGCGCCACTCGCCCGCCTTCGGCAGCGGCACGCGATAGTTCTCGCGCGGCACCGGCGTGAAGTTGGAAATGACGGCGATCGGGTTGCCGTCCGGCGCGCTGCGCAGCCAGGCAAAGACGGAGTTGTCGCGATCGTCGACGATCAGCCAGGAGAAGCCTTCCGGCTCGCAGTCGCGTGCATGCAGCGCCGGGCGCGAACGGTAGAGGTAGTTCAAGTCCCGCACCGCCTGCCGGACGCCGCGGTGCGGGGCGTGCTCCAGCAGATTCCAGTCGAGCGCGCGTTCCTCGCTCCACTCGCGGCGCTGGGCGAATTCCTGGCCCATGAACAGGAGCTTCTTGCCGGGATAACCCCACATGAAGGCGTAGTAGGCGCGCAGCGTGGCAAATTTCTGCCAGTCGTCGCCTGCCATCTTGTGGAGCAGCGTGCCCTTGCCGTGCACGACCTCGTCATGGGAGAGCGGCAGCACGAAATTCTCGGAGAAAGCGTAGACAAGGCCGAAGGTGATGTCGTTGTGATGGTGCTTGCGGTAGATCGGCTCCTTGGAGAAATACTCCAGCGTGTCGTGCATGAAGCCCATGTTCCATTTGAAGCCGAAGCCGAGCCCACCTTCATGCACCGGCTGCGACACCTTAGGCCATGAGGTCGATTCTTCGGCGATCGTCATCACCCCGGGATGATGGCCGTAAAGCTCCTTGTTCATCTTCTGCAGGAAGCTGACCGCCTGCAAATTCTCGCGCCCGCCTTTCTCGTTGGGTATCCACTCGCCTGACCTGCGCGAATAATCGAGGTAGAGCATCGAGGCGACAGCGTCGACGCGCAAACCGTCGACATGGTATTTTTCGGCCCAGAACAGCGCGTTGTTGACGAGGAACGACACCACCTCGCGGCGGCCGAAATTGTAGATGGCGGTATTCCAGTCGGGGTGAAAACCCTGGCGCGGGTCGGCATGCTCGTAAAGCGCGGTGCCGTCGAACTTCACCAGCCCATGCTCGTCGACGGGGAAATGCGCCGGCACCCAGTCGAGGATGACGCCGACGCCGGCACGATGCGCACCGTCGACGAAGCGGGCGAAGCCGTCGGGATCGCCGAAGCGCGCGGTCGGCGCATAAAGGCCGGTCGTCTGGTAGCCCCAGGACGGATCGTAGGGGTGCTCCGAGATCGGAAGGAACTCGATATGCGTGAAGCCGGTTTCGACCACGTAGGGAATCAGCTGCGCGGCGAGCTCGTCCCAGGTGAGGAAGGTGCCGTCATAGCGCCGCTGCCACGAGCCGGCATGGACCTCGTAGATCGAGATCGCCTCGCGCCGCGGATCGGCCTTTTGCCAGAAGCTGCGATGCGCCTCGTCGCCCCATTGATGCGCCATCGGCTGCGCCGTCACCGAAGCGGTCGCCGGGCGCAGCTCGGACTCGAAGGCGAACGGATCGGCCTTGAGGGGCAGGCGCACGCCGTCGGGACCGATGATCTCGAACTTGTAAGGCTGGCCGGCGCCGAGGTCCGGAATGAACAGCTCCCAGATGCCGGTGTCCTTGCGGTCGCGCATGGTGTGCCGGCGGCCGTCCCAGTCGTTGAAGGCGCCAACCACCGAGACGCGCCGGGCATTGGGCGCCCATACCGCGAAATGCACGCCGGTGGCCCCCTCATGCTCGATGATATGGGCGCCGAGCTTGTCGAAGAGCCTCAGGTGCGAGCCCTCCGCCATGTAGTAGTCGTCCATCGGGCCCAGCACCGGGCCGAAGGAATAAGGGTCGGTCAGCCACCAGTCGCCGCCGGCATTCCTCGCGTGATAGCGCAACGGCTGACGCTTGCGGGTCGAAAGCTTGCCCTCGAAGAAGCCGGCATCGTTGCTGCGCACGAGTTCCCCGGCTTCCTTGCCAGTGAGCGTATAGGCGGTGACGCATTCGGCATTGGGCACGAAGCAGCGAGCGACAAAGCCCTTGCCGGCCGCGTGCACACCCAGAATGGCAAAGGGATCGCCATGCGTTCCGGCGACAATGGCCGCGACATCGCCGGCTGGCGCCGGTCCGTCCGGCCCGCTTGGTGCAGCGGTCGCGCGCGGCTTCCTCATCAGGCGGCGTCCCTCCCTGGTTTGTGGATATGTTGGCCCAAAACGGCTAGGCATTTTTGGGCGACATGCACGTCCACGTTGTCGGCGGCCTCATGCAATCACATCAGACAGGTACGTTCCAGATTTCTTTCGCGTATTGGCGAATGGTGCGATCGGACGAGAACCAGCCGACGCGGGCGACATTGCGGATGGCGCGCGCGTACCAGTCTGGACTGTTGCGCCAGACATCGTCGACCTCGCGCTGGCAGGCGGCGTAGGAGTCGAAATCGGCCGCCACCATGAACCAGTCGCTCTGATAAAGGCCGTTCATGAGGTCGCGGTAGCGGTTGGGATCGTCAGGCGAGAAGACGCCGGAGGAGATCGCCGACACCGCCTGCGACAACTCCGGCGAGGACGCGATCACGCCGCGCGGATTGTAGCCGTTGTCGCGGCGTTCGGCGACCTCGGCGGTGGTGAGGCCGAAGATGAAGATGTTGTCGTCGCCGACGCGCTCCTTGATCTCGACATTGGCGCCGTCGAGCGTGCCGATGGTCAAGGCGCCGTTGAGGGCAAACTTCATGTTGCCGGTGCCGGAAGCCTCCATGCCGGCGGTCGAGATCTGCTCGGAAAGATCGGCCGCCGGCATCATTACCTCGGCGAGGCTGACATTGTAGTTCGGGACAAACACAACCTTGAGCAGGCCGCGCGTCGAGGGATCGCCGTTGATTACCCGGGCGACGTCGTTGGCCAGTTTGATGATGAGCTTGGCGTTGTGGTAGCTCGGCGCCGCCTTGCCGCCGAAGAATTTAACCCGCGGCATCCAGTCCCGCTCGGGATGCGAGCGGATCTGGTCGTAGAGCGCGATCGCCTCCAGAATATTGAGCAATTGGCGCTTGTATTCGTGGATGCGCTTGACCTGGATGTCGAACAGCGCCGAAGGATCGAGCCTGATGCCGAGCCGGTCGGCGACTAGGTTTGCAAGCCTCACCTTGTTCTGGCGCTTCACGGCGGCAAACTTCTCGCGGAAGGCGGCGTCGCCGGCAAGAGGATCGAGATCCTTGATCGCCTCGATGTCGTCCATGAAGCGGTTCCCGATCGCTTCGCGGGCAAGCGCGGTCAGGCCCGGATTGCACTGGATCAGCCAGCGCCTGGGCGTGATGCCGTTGGTCTTGTTGTTGATGCGGTCGGGATAGAGCTTGTGGAGATCGGCAAACACCGTCTCCTTCATCAGATCGGTGTGCAGCGCCGAGACGCCGTTGATCGAATGCGAGCCGACGAAAGCGAGGTTGCCCATGCGCACGCGGCGGTCGCCATTTTCCTGGATCAGCGAGATGCGGGCGATCTGCTCGCCCGAGAATTTTCCGGTGGCCCGCGCCTCCAGGAGAACCTGGGCGTTGATGGCGTAGACGATCTGCATGTGGCGCGGCAACAGACGCTCGAACAGCGGCACCGGCCAGCTTTCCAACGCCTCCGGCAGCAACGTGTGGTTGGTGTAGGCGAAGGTACGCTTGGTGATGTCCCAGGCAAGGTCGAAATCCATGCCGTGAACGTCCATCAGAAGCCGCATCAGCTCCGGCACGGCGACGGCCGGATGGGTGTCGTTCAGGTGGATCGCGGCCTTGTCGGGCAACGATCTCAGGTCGCCGTACTGGCTGAGATGCCGCTGGACGATGTCCTGCAGCGAAGCAGTCGAGAAGAAATATTCCTGGCGCAGCCGGAGCTCCTGCCCGGCCATGTGCGAGTCGGCCGGATAGAGAACGCGCGACAGCGCGTCCGCCTTGTTGCTTTCGGCGAGCGCGCCGATGTGGTCGCCGGCATTGAACTTGTCGAGCAGAATCGGGTCGATCGGCATGCCGGACCAGAGCCGCAGCGTGTTGACGCGCTTGGCGCGCCAGCCCGCCACCGGCGTGTCATAGGCGACTGCCAGCACATGCTCGTTGGGCCTCCAGACATGGCGCTCCAGGCGGCCGTCCTTTGAGGTGATCGATTCCACGGAGCCGCCGAAGCCGACCTCGAAGGAACGTTCGCGCCGCTCGAACTCCCACGGGTTGCCGTGGTCGAGCCAGGTCTCCGGCAGCTCGACCTGCCAGCCGTCATGGATCTCCTGCCGGAACATGCCGTTGGCGTAGCGGATGCCGTAGCCGTGGGCGGGAATATCGACCGTTGCCATGCTTTCCATGAAGCAGGCGGCGAGCCGGCCGAGGCCGCCATTGCCGAGGGCTGCGTCCGGTTCAAGGCCGGCGATGAGGTCGAGATCCACGCCGAGCGAAGCCAGCGCCTCACGCATGTTCTCCATCAGGCCGAGATTGGAGAAGGCGTCGCGCATCAGGCGCCCGATCAGGAATTCGAGCGAGAGATAGTAAACGCGCTTTTCCTGCTGGTCGTAGGCTTCCTTGGTCGCCTGGATCCAGTGATCGACGACGCGGTCGCGCACCACCTTGATCGAGGCGGTCAGCCAGTCGTAGGGCGTTGCGACGGTGGTGTCCTTGCCGACCCGGTATTTGAGCGACATCAGGACTTCTTCGGCGAGCGTCCTGGGATCGGGGTGGTCGAGAGCGGGGGCTTCGATCGTCATGGCGGGCTTCATGTCGCCTCTCGTTCGGTTGGCCTGATCATAGCGGCTTTCACCGTTTCTCCTACCCCAGTTTGCCGCGCTGCAGCATATAATGTTAAATCGATTTAGGACGGAGTGTCCATCCGATGCACCTGCGGCCAATTACCATGGTGGAGCGGAGATCAGGCCGCCAGCGCGTCCTCCGGCGGCTTCTTGGCGCCGGTCATGAGCGCGACGGCATCCGACATTGAAATCTGCTTCGGATCGACGACGCATAGACGCCGTCCAAGCCGGTGGATGTGGATGCGATCGGCGACCTCGAAGACATGCGGCATGTTGTGCGAGATGAGCACGATCGGCAGGCCGCGCTTCTTGACGTCGAGGATTAGCTCGAGGACGCGGCGGCTTTCCTTGACGCCGAGCGCCGCCGTCGGTTCGTCCATGATCACCACCTTCGATCCGAAGGCGGCGGCGCGAGCCACGGCGACGCCCTGGCGCTGGCCGCCCGAGAGCGTCTCCACCGCCTGGCTGATGTTCTGGATGGTCATCAGGCCGAGTTCGGTCAGTTTGTCACGGGCGCGCTTTTCCATCGCCGGACGATCCAGCATGCGGAACCAACTGCCGAGCGGACCCGGTTTGCGGATCTCGCGGCCGAGAAACATGTTGTCGGCGATCGACAGCGCCGGCGACAATGCCAGGTTCTGGTAGACGGTCTCGATCCCCGCCTCGCGGGCCTCGATGGGCGATTTGAACTGGACCTGCTTGCCGTCCAGCTCAATCACCCCTTCATCGGGATGCACGGCGCCGGAGATCGCCTTGATGAGCGTCGACTTGCCGGCGCCGTTGTCGCCGATCACGGCCAGGATTTCTCCCGGGTAGAGATCGAAGTCGCAGTTGTTGAGCGCGGTCACGCGGCCGTAGCGCTTGGTCAGACCGCGCGCGGTGAGAACAGCCTGCTGGGTCATGGTTACACCGAAACCTTTCTGATCCACTGGTCGATCGCCACGGCGCCGATAATCAGGACACCGGTGAGCAGCACTTTCCATTGCGGGTCAGCGCCCAGCATGTTGAGGCCCATCGAGACGACGCCGACGATCATGGCGCCGAACAGCGTGCCGAGGATGGAGCCGCGGCCGCCAAAGAGCGAGATGCCCCCGATCACGGTCGCGGTGATCGCTTGCAGATTGTAGTCGGTGACGGCGGCGGACGGCGAGATCGAGCCGTTGCGGCCGATCGACACCCAGGCAGCGAAGGCGGCGATCAGACCGGCAAGCGTATAGACGGCCATCAGCACGGACTTGGTCTGGATACCGGAGAGTTTCGCCGCTTCCGGGTCGTCGCCGACGGCATAGACATGGCGGCCCCACGCCGTGTGGTTGAGCACATACCACAAGAGCAGCACCAACAGGACCATGGCGATGACGCCGGCCGTCAGCACGGCGGAGCCGACCCTGAAGCTCAGCGCGAAGAGATGCAGC
Organism: Mesorhizobium sp. WSM3873; assembly: GCF_001672445.1. Taxonomy (NCBI): domain Bacteria; kingdom Pseudomonadati; phylum Pseudomonadota; class Alphaproteobacteria; order Hyphomicrobiales; family Phyllobacteriaceae; genus Mesorhizobium; species Mesorhizobium sp. WSM3873. The sequence continues at coordinate 205,881 of NZ_LYTM01000023.1, forward strand.
AGCGGCGCCTGAGCGTCGACATCGGCGTCGCGGATCGTCTCATTGGCCGAGTAGATGAAATTGGTGGCCATGACGATGTTCCAGGTGCCGAGCGTCACGATGAAGGGCGGCAATTTCATATAGGCGACCAGCAAGCCGTTGAGCATGCCGCAAACCGCGCCTGCGCCAAGCCCAAGCACCACGGCCAGGATTGTCGGCATGCCATAGGTGATGGCGCAGTTGCCCATGACCACCGCCGAGATGACCATCACCACGCCGATCGAAAGATCGATGCCGGCGGTCAGGATGACCAGCGTCTGGGCAGCCCCCAGGATGCCGACGATGGCGATCTGCTGCAGGATCAGCGTCAGCGTGTAGGACGAAAAGAAGCGGCCGCCGATGGCAACGCCAAAGATGATGACCGACAGCACCAGCACGATCAGCGGCACCGCCGCCGGCGTGGAGTGCAGGAAATGCTGGGCGCGCTTGACGAACGACTTGCCGTGCTCGTCGAAGGCCGCGACGCTGGAGTCGCTGCCCGAAAGTACCTTCTCGAATTCCTGAATCTGAGACATGTATCCTCCCGTATGCGCACAGCCTGCTCATTGCTGCGCGCGCCGTCGACGCCTCTTCCGGTCTGTCGCCAGGATTGTCCGCGCTTGACGAAGGCGCATCGTCCACCCGATGCGGCCGGGGATCAAGCCCCCAGCCGCAAGCTTTGTGAACCGTCAGAGCGTCAGCCCCAGCACTTGGCGAGGCCTTCCTTGGTGTCGATCGACTTGACGCCGTTGGCTGGCTTGTCGGTGACGAGATTGACGCCGGTGTCGAAGAAGTTCTTCCCTTCGGTCGGCTTCGGCTTCGTTCCGTCCTTGGCAAATTTGGCGATCGCCTCGATGCCGAGCGCCGCCATCTGCAGCGGGTACTGCTGCGAGGTGGCGCCGATAACGCCCTCGGCAACCGACTTGACGCCCGGGCAGCCGCCGTCGACCGAAACGATCAGCACCTGCTTTTCCAGACCGACGGCCTTGAGCGCCTGGTAGGCACCGACGGCGGCCGGCTCGTTGATGGTGTGGATGACGTTGATAGTGTTGTCCTTTTGCAGGAGGTTCTCCATCGCCTTGCGGCCGCCTTCCTCGTTGCCGTTGGTCACGTCGTGGCCGACGATGCGCGGATCGTCTTCGTCGCCGATCTTGTTGGGATCCTTCACGTCGATGCCGTAGCCCATCATGAAGCCCTGGTCGCGCAGAACGTCGACGGTCGGCTGCGAGGGAGTGAGGTCGAGGAAGCCGATCTTGGCGTCCTTGGCCTTGTCGCCGAGCGTGGCGGCGGCCCAGGCGCCGATCAGCTTGCCGGCCTCCAGATTGTCGGTGGCGAAGGTCGCATCGGCAGCGTCGATCGGATCGAGCGGGGTGTCGAGGGCGATCACCAGCAGGCCGGCGTCACGCGCCTTCTTCACCGTCGGCACGATGCCCTTGGTGTCAGAGGCGGTGATCAGGATGCCCTTGGCGCCGTCGGCGATGCAGCTCTCGATCGCCGCGACCTGGCTCTCGCTGTCGCCATCGATCTTGCCGGCATAGGTCTTCAGGTCGACGCCGAGTTCCTTGGCCTTGGCGGTGGCGCCTTCCTTCATCTTCACGAAGAAGGGATTGGTGTCGGTCTTGGTGATCAGGCAGGCGCCGACGCCCGCAGCCGATGCGGACGAGGCGAATGCGAGCAGGCCCAGCCCGGCCGCCGCGAATACGGTGGACTTCAGCAGCGATTTCTTGGTCACGATTTCCTCCCAATGGAACCATTCCGGACGCCGGCCAACCCGACGCCGCGAGCGCATCCAACCATTTTTCCCAGCGTGGACGCCACCCCAAAAGACACCAGTCCGCATCATCTGTCAATAATTAAATCACTCTTATTTATTATTGACAGACTTGCGCTGTTCACTCATTCTGAACGAAAAGCCAGTGTGGGGAAACCGACGGGAGGAACAGGGTGGAGACCGGCATTGCGAGGCACGGTTCGCCCGAGGCTCTGGAGAGCCGGCTGCATCGCGGCACGAACCAGAGCGGCATGCGCGACCACAATGAAAGGCTGGTGCTGTCACTGGTGCGCCAGCATGGCAGCCTCGCCAAATCCGACATCGCGCGCATGACCGGGCTGTCGGCCCAGACGGTATCCGTCATCATGCGGGAGCTGGAAGAGGACAAGCTGCTCGTGCGCCAGGCGCCGCTGCGCGGCAAGATCGGCCAGCCGTCGATCCCGATGGCGCTCAATCCGGAAGGAGCTTTCTTCATCGGTCTCAAGATCGGCCGCCGCAGCGCCGAGCTGGTGCTGATCGACTTCCTCGGCAATGTGCGATCGATGCTGCAGAATTCCTATCGTTATCCGGCGCCGCGCGAGACGGTGGAGTTCGTCGGCGCTGGGATCAAACAAATGCGCGGCGAGCTGACACCGGCGCAGGACAAGCGCATCGCCGGGCTCGGGATCGCCATGCCGTTCGAGCTCTGGAGCTGGGCCGACACAGCCGGCGCGCCGCGCGAGATCATGGATGAATGGCGCCATCGCGACATCCGCGCCGACATCCAGTCCCAATGCGACTTTCCGGTCTATCTGCAGAACGACGCCACGTCCGCTTGCGGGGCAGAGCTCGTCTTCGGCCAGGCAGGCGCGGCGCGCGACTTCGTCTATTTCTATATCGGCGCCTTTGCCGGCGGCGGCATCGTGCTCAACGGCCGCCTGTTCGGCGGGCCGACCGGCAATGCCGGCGCCCTGGGTTCGATGCCGGTGCCCGGGCCGGACGGCAAGCCGACACAGCTTATCGATGTCGCCTCGATCGCCATGCTGGAAAAGGCGCTGAGCGCCAAGGGCATCGACGGCTCCTATCTGTGGACCTCGCCGCAGGAATGGGGCGAGATCGGCGCCGAGCTCGACGACTGGATCGCAAGTGCTGCACAAGCGCTGGCCTATGCGATCGTTGCCGCCTCGTCGGTCATCGATTTCGAGGCCGCGGTGATCGACGGCTGGATGCCGCTCGACGTGCGGCGGAGGCTTGTCGATGCGGTGACGGGCGCGATCACCGGTATCGACGCCGAGGGGCTGAAGCTGCCGGTCGTACGCGAAGGAACGGTCGGCATCCATGCGCGGGCGCTTGGCGGCGCCAGCCTGCCGCTTTCCGAACGCTTCCTGATCGGACCGACGACGATTTCCAGGAGCGCCTGACCATGCTGATCGGCATTCCGTCGCTGCTCGGCCCGCAGCTTCTGGCGACGCTCAGGGCCATGGGCCATGGCGACGAGATCGCCATCGTCGACGGCAATTATCCGGCCGAGGAACAGGCGCGCAGGCTGATCCGCGCCGACGGCCATGCCGTCATTCCGGTGCTGGACGCCGTTTTGAGCGTGCTGCCGGTGGATGAGGCGGTGCCGGAGGCCCTGTTCCGCGCCTCGGTCAAAGGCGATCCGGCGCTCGCCGATCCCGTGCATCACGAGATGGAAGCGGTCTGCGCCAAACGCGCGCCGGGGCACAAGGTGATTGCGCTGGCGGGGGCCGACTTCTATGCACGCGTCAAGGCCGCGCATGCGATCGTCGCGACCAGCGAGCCAAGGCTTTATGCCAACATCATCATCCGTAAGGGCGTGATCCATCCGCCGGAGACCGAGACACAATGATCCTCTGCTGTGGCGAAGCCCTGATCGATATGCTGCCGCGCACGACGACGGAAGGCGAAGCGGCCTTCGCGCCTTATGTCGGCGGGGCGGTGTTCAACACGGCGATCGCGCTCGGGCGGCTCGGCGCTCCGGCAGGCTTCTTCTCAGGTCTCTCCTCCGACCTGTTCGGCGGCCAGTTCCGCGAAGCGCTGGGAGCAAGCAAGGTGAGCTCGACCTATGCGCACACCTCGCCCAGGCCCACCACGCTCGCCTTCGTGCGGCTCACCGATGGCCAGGCGACCTACACGTTCTACGACGAGAACACCGCCGGGCGCATGCTCGCCATCGAGGACCTGCCGAAGCTCGGGGCCGAGATCGAGGCGATGCTGTTCGGCGCGATCAGCCTCATCTCGGAACCGGCGGGATCGGCCTATGAGGAGTTCATGCGGCGCGAGCACAACAGCCGGGTGATGATGCTCGACCCCAACATCCGGCCGAACTTCATTCCGGACAAGGCCAAGCATCTGAGGCGCATCCGCGAGATGATGGCGATGGCCGACATCGTTAAACTGTCGGACGAAGACCTCAACTGGTTCGACGAAGCGGGCTCGCACGAGGAGGTCGTGCGCAACTGGCTGGACCGCGGCCCCAGGCTGATCGTCGTCACCCATGGCAGCGAGGGCGCCGTCGGCTACAGCAGGGAGCACAAGGTCACGGTGGTGCCGCGGAAGGTGAAGGTGGTCGACACCGTCGGCGCGGGCGACACCTTCAATGCCGGCATCCTTGCCTCGCTGCACGAGCAGGGTCTGCTCACCAAGGCAGCGATCGGCGGCCTCTCGGAGGAAGCCATCCGCAGCGCGCTGGAGCTTGGCGCCAAGGCGGCCGCGGTGACGGTATCTCGGGCCGGCGCCAACCCGCCATGGCGGCACGAAATAGCCTGATCGGCTGCCCGGTCTCGCCGGCGGTCCGTGCCCGAGCGATCACTTTATGTTTCGAAGGGCCGGAACAGCGCGACGAGAGCCGCTTCGAATATGCTTGGAAGCCCGGATTTCCGGCTTCTTCTGGCAATGGGCAGGCAAAAAAACGGTAACAGGCTGCGACACTTGCGCAATTCGGCCTGGCCATGGGCGGCTTTTTCAGCCGTGGCAAGTCTGGTACCAGCGGGCCGGTTTACTGGCAGCATCTGAGGCCGACATGCAGTTCATCGATCTTGGCGCGCAACGCGAACGAATCCGCGACCGGCTGAAGGCCGCGATCGACACGGTGGTCGAAGACGGCCGTTACATCCTCGGCCCGCAAGTCGCAGAATTCGAGAACAAGCTCGCGGCTTATGTCGGCGTCAAGCACGTGGTGGCCTGCGCCAACGGCACCGATGCGCTGCTTCTGCCGCTGTTTGCGGCCGGCATCGGTCCGGGCGATGCCGTGTTCGTGCCAAGCTTCACCTTCGCCGCGACGGCCGAGGTGGTGGCGCTCGCCAAGGCCGAGCCTGTCTTCGTCGACGTCGATCCCGACACTTACAACATCGATATCGCCAGCCTCGAGGCGGCGATCGACATGATCAAGAAGCAAGGAAGGCTGAAGCCGAAGGCGATCATCCCGGTCGACCTGTTCGGACTTGCCGCCGACTACGAGGCGATCATGGCGATCGCAAAGCGCGAGGGCCTGCTGGTGATCGAGGACGCGGCCCAGTCGATGGGCGGCTCGGCCGACGGCACGATGTGCGGCGCCTTCGGCCATGTCGGCTCGACCAGCTTCTATCCGGCCAAGCCGCTCGGCTGCTACGGCGATGGCGGCGCGATGTTCACCAATGATGCTGCGCTCGCCGACAAGCTGCGCTCCTTCGCCTTCCACGGCAAGGGCGAGACGCAGTACGACAACATCCGCGTCGGCATCAATTCCCGCCTCGACACGCTGCAGGCGGCGATCCTGATCGAGAAGCTCGCCATCCTCGAGGAAGAGATGGTGGCCCGTCAGGCGGTCGCCGACCGTTACGCCAATGGGCTTGGCGACATCGTCAAGGCATCACGCAATCTCGGCCACGGCCGCTCGGCCTGGGCACAATATGCCATCGAGACGCCGAAGCGCGACGGGTTGAAGGCGCATCTCGGCGAAAAAGGCATCCCGTCGGTCATCTATTACGTGAAGCCGCTGCACGAACAAATCGCCTACCGCGACTATCCGCGCACGCCGACCGGTCTTGCGGTTTCGGAAAAGCTGCCGAAGCAGATCCTCTGTCTGCCGATGCACGCCTATCTCAGCGAAGCCGACCAGGACAAGATCATCGAGACGATCCGCAATTATATCGGCTCCAACTCGGCGCAGGTCGCGGCTGCCTGATCTCCCCCTTCAGGAGGAGATTAAGCCTCCACGCCCTTCCCCGTCGCAATGAAGTACGGGTTGGCGAAATCCGTGTCAGTGGCCTGGTTGCGTTTGCCGTAGAGGAGCGGCTGGCCGTCCAGCGTGCGGGTCATGCCGCCGGCGGCGCGCAGCACCGCATCGCCGGCCGCCGTATCCCATTCCATGGTGCGACCGAAGCGCGGATAAACGTCGGCCTCGGCGGCGGCGAGCAGGCAGAATTTCAGCGACGAGCCTATCGAGACGATTTCGGTGGCGCCGAGATCGCGAATGAAGGCTTCGGTTTCCGGCGTGTTGTGCGAGCGGCTGGCGACGACAGCGAGCGGCGTGCCGCCTGCCCGCACGGTGACTGGCCGACGGCCGGCGACACGATAGTCGCCGTCAACGTCGATCGCTTCCGCCGTCCCCGGCCGACCGGAGAAGAAACGTCCTGTGCAAGGCGCGAACACGACGCCGACTTCCGGCACGCCGTGGCGCACCAGCGCAATGTTGACGGTGAAATCGGTGCGGCGGTTGACGAATTCCTTGGTGCCGTCGAGCGGATCGACGAGGAAGAAGGCGCCGTCGAGGTCGGGCGTGGCAATACCCGCCGCAACCTCCTCCTCGGCGACGCAAGGGATGTCCGGATAAGCGGCGCGCAGGCCGGCCAGGATAATCTTTTCGCTTTCGCGATCGGCTTCCGTCACCGGCGAAGAGTCGGACTTGCTGTCGACGGCGCAGCCTTCGTGGAAAACGCGCATCACCGCGCGGCCGGCATCGAGCGCGAGGCGCTCGAACACGCCAAGCATTGCCGCGTCGTCAGATGCCGCCGCCATCGTCATACTGCTCTTCGGCAACGTCGCGCTCCGTCAGCCAGTGTTCCAACGCTTCCGCCATCTCCTCGGGCGTCCTGCCGAGAGTCTTGAGGTGGATCTCGGGGTTCTCCGGCGTCTCGTAGGGAGAATCGACGCCGGTGAAGTTCTTGATCTCGCCGCTCAAGGCGCGGGCGTAAAGGCCCTTCGGGTCGCGGCGGGCGCATTCCTCGAACGGCGTGTCGACGAACACCTCTACGAATTCCCCCTCGCCCATCAGCTCGCGCGCCATGCGCCGCTCGGCGCTGAAGGGCGAAATGAACGAGACGATGACGATCAGGCCCGCATCGGCCATCAGCTTGGCCACTTCGGCGACGCGGCGGATGTTTTCGACCCGATCCGCGTCGGTGAAGCCGAGATCGCGGTTGAGGCCGTGGCGGACATTGTCGCCGTCGAGGATGTAGGTGTGGCGGCCGGACGCGAACAGCTTCCTCTCGAAAAGATTTGCGATGGTCGACTTGCCGGAACCGGACAGACCGGTGAACCAGAACACCGCCGGGCGCTGGTTTTTCAGGTCGGAGCGGCCGCGCTTGCCGACGTCGAGCGATTGCCAATGAATATTTTCGGCGCGGCGCAGCGAATGCAGGATCATGCCGGCGCCGACGGTGGCGTTGCTGATGCGGTCGATCAGGATGAAGGCGCCGGTCGTGCGGTTCTCGGCGAAGGGATCGAAGGCGATCGGCGCCCGGGTCGACAGGTTGCACACCCCGACCTCGTTGAGGTCGAGAGACTTCGCAGCCTCATGCGCGAAATCGTTGACGTTGACGCGGTATTTCAGATCGGTGACGGTCGCGCTCACCTGATCGGTTTCGGTGCGCAGGATATAGGACCGGCCGGGCAGCAGGGCCTGCTCGTCGAACCAGACCAGATTGGCGGCGAACTGGTCGGCGACCTGCGGACGTGCGGCCGGCGATACCAGCATGTTGCCGCGCGAAACCTCGACCTCGTCCTCGAGGACGAGCGTGATGGCCTGGCCGGCAACAGCCTGCTCAAGGTCGCCGCCATGCGCGACGATGCGCTTGACCCGGGAGGCCCTGCCCGACTTGGCGACCACGACCTCGTCGCCTTTGGAAACGGAACCGGATGCAATGGTTCCGGCAAAGCCGCGAAAATCGAGGTTGGGACGGTTCACATACTGGACGGGAAAGCGGAACGGCAATTCGATCGCGGCCTCGTCGACGGACACGGTTTCCAGATGCTCGATAAGCGACGGCCCGGAATACCAGGGCGTGCGCTCCGAGCGGCTGGTGACATTGTCGCCGAAGCGCGCCGACATCGGAATCGGCACGATACTGTTGAAGCCCAGGCTTTGCGCGAAGTCGCCGTAGTCGGCGACGATCCGGTCGAACACGGTCTTGTCGAAGCCGACGAGGTCGATCTTGTTGACGGCAAGGACGATGTGACGAATGCCGAGCAGCGAGGCGATGATCGAATGGCGCCGCGTCTGGCGCAGCACGCCCTGGCGCGCATCGATGAGCACGATGGCGAGGTCGGCGGTCGAAGCGCCCGTCGCCATGTTGCGCGTGTATTGCTCATGGCCGGGTGTGTCGGCGACGATGAACTTGCGCTTCGGGGTGGCGAAGAAGCGGTAGGCGACGTCGATTGTGATGCCCTGCTCGCGCTCGGCCTCCAGCCCGTCGACGAGCAGCGCGAAGTCGATGTCGTCGCCGGTGGTGCCGTGCTTGCGAGAATCGTTCTCCAACGCGGCGAGCTGGTCCTCGAAAATCTGCTTGGTATCGGACAGCAGCCGGCCGATCAGCGTCGACTTGCCGTCGTCGACCGAGCCGCAGGTGAGAAAGCGCAGCAGCGACTTCTTCTCCTGCGCGGCCATGTAGTCGCGGATCGAATCGGTCGGGGCGAGGCTCTTGGCCAGGATGTGGCGCATGCTCAGAAATACCCCTCGCGCTTCTTCTTTTCCATGGAACCTGCCTCGTCGCGGTCGATGAGGCGGCCCTGGCGCTCGGAGGTGCGGGCGGTCAGCATCTCGCCGACGATGGCTTCGAGCGTGTCGGCATCCGATTCTATGGCGCCCGTCAGCGGATAGCAGCCCAGCGTGCGGAAGCGCACGAGACGGTTCTCGATCTTCTCGCCGGGGCGCAGTTGCATGCGGTCATCGTCCTTCATGATGAGCATGCCGTCGCGTTCGACGACCGGCCGCTCCTTGGCGAAATAGAGCGGCACGATCGGGATGTTCTCCTGCAAGATATACTGCCAAATGTCGAGCTCGGTCCAGTTGGACAGGGGAAAGACGCGGATCGATTCACCCGGCGCGATCCGGGTGTTGAAGATCTTCCACATTTCCGGCCGCTGGTTCTTGGGATCCCAGGCATGCTGGGCATTGCGGAAGGAAAAGATGCGCTCCTTGGCGCGCGACTTCTCCTCGTCGCGACGGGCGCCGCCGAAGGCTGCGTCGAAGCCGTATTTGTCGAGCGCCTGGCGCAGCGCCACCGTCTTCATCACATGGGTGTGGGTGTTCGAGCCGTGATCGAAGGGGTTGATGCCGTCGCGCACCCCGTCTTCGTTGACATGAACAAGCAGGTCGAAGCCGAGCTTCTGCGCCATCTGATCGCGAAAGGCGATCATCTCACGGAACTTCCAGGTCGTGTCGACATGCAGGAAGGGAAATGGCGGCTTGGCGGGATAGAAGGCCTTCATCGCCAGATGCATCAGCACCGAGGAATCCTTGCCGACCGAATAGAGCATCACCGGCTTGGCGAAAGAGGCCGCAACCTCACGGAAGATGTGGATGGATTCGGCCTCTAGCCGCTGCAGATGGGTGAGCGCGATATTCATAAGCTATTGAGCGTTCTTTCGTGCCGGCCAGGCCTTGCAGCAGGCGATTGGCGCGGTTTGCTAAAACAGCCCGTCAAGCCCTGGACCCTTGTCGCGGGCGTTCTAGCAGATCGCCATCGCCCATAACAACGCAAGACCCGCGCCGGGCACAGCGCTTTGGGAATGAATTTTCCAAGTGAGCTTGATAAGTCGGAAAATTCTCCCAGACAAGCCGAGCAATTGAAAGGGGCCGAACAAACCTATTTGCTTCGATCGGCTAGGTTGACTTCCAAGAGCTTTCGTCCACGCCGCCGATTTTCGGCTGGACATCCTTCGGTCGCCCTATCGGAGATCGGAGCCAGCCGCTATACCGGCGCGGGAACGGGGCGAGGCGCGGCAGAACGGCTCGGTCAGGGCCAATTGTTCGGTACCCCGGCGGGTCTGCGCACAACCTGGAAGATTGCGAAGCAAGGCATTGAACCCGTTTACATCGCTTCGGCGCCATCTCACGCCGACACAGATCAACATCTGTTTCTCGATCGTCTGCTTCTTCTCGCCGCCGGTGCTGGGATCGGTGGTCAGCTTCGTTTTCAACGGCGGCGCGCTTTGGTCCGTGGTTCTGCTCGCCATCAAACGGCGGCAGTTCAACATCGACCGGCCGATGCTGGCCATGACGGTGGCGATCTGTGCCTATTGCGCGGCCATCGTCCTTGCTTCGATCGTCAACGGCACGCTGGCGGCGGATCTGCGGTTGTTCCTGCCGCTGATCACTTTCCTCTTCTTTCCGATCTCCTATTCGACCTGGAGCATCACGGAAAAGACCGTGCTTGTGCGCATCGTCGTACTGGCGAGCGCCGCGGCATGTTTCGGCGCGCTGCTCCTCGCCGTCGTTCAGTATTACTGGATCGGCACCAGGGCCGAAGGCGGTGCCGGGAATGCCATCGTATTCGCAACGGTGACCTGCCTGGCCGCGGCGATGAGCCTCGCAGGCGCGCTGTCGGGGATCGAGAAGCGCTGGAAGCTGCTGACCCTCGCTGCGCTTGCGGGCAGTTTGGCGGTGCTTTATTCGGGCTCCCGCATCATCTGGCTGGCGCTGCTGCTTGCGGGCATCGCCGTGCTCTCGATCAACCGGCGCCGGCTCAGCGGGTTGAAACTTGCGCGCATTGCGCTGATTGCCGGCGGCGCCTGCCTGCTGCTCGCCGCGATCGCGTTTCCCGTCATTGCCAATCGCGCTGACTTCCTTTTCAGCGACTTGGATGCGCTCACCACCAAGAACGACCATACGACGGCGCTTGGGCTGCGGGTGGCGATGTGGGAGATCGGCACGAAGGCGTTTCACGAGGCTCCGATTTTCGGACATGGCATCACAGGCAGCCGGGCGCTAATGAAACAGGGTTTTCACGCTCAATTCGGCATGGACGCAGGCTACAACCATTACCATAACGGTTTTCTGACCGCGGCGGTGCAGGCCGGTTTGTTAGGGGCGTTCGCCTTGGCGACGATCTTCGTCGTCGCGGCCTGGAACGCGGCAAGGGCGCTGCGCCGCAGCGCCGGCCCAGCGGAACGGTTCGGCGCAACCATGATCATCGTCACCGTCGTCACTTATCTCATAGGCGGGCTGACCGGTATCCTGGTCGGCCAGGACCTTCTCGATTCGACGCTGATGGTGTTCCTGGTTTCGGGAACCTATCTGGCTTGCGGACGAACGGTGCCGCCGACCGGCAAGAGCGCCGCCATTCCTTCGGCCGCCAGCCGGCGAACATGAAGGTCCTGGTCACCGGGGCGACGGGGCTGATCGGACGCCAGGTGACCGGCCGGCTGCGTCAGGCCGGCTTCGACATACGCATTGCGTCCCGCTGGCCAGAACGACTGCAGGCTGCGGGCGAGGTCTTTGCGCTGCCCGGCGCCGATGCGCCGGACGACGCCTTCCTGGCACTGATGCGCGAGGTGAGCCATGTCGTCCACTGCGCGGCGCTGAACAGCGATCGGAACGCCAGCGACGCCGACTACCAGGCCGCCAATGCGACGCTGACCGCGCGGCTGGCCAAGGCCACGGCTGCAGGTTGCGGCGGGCGCTTCATCTATCTTTCCTCGATCCGGGCCGTGGCGGGTCCCGGCTTCAGCGGCACGATCAACGAGACGATGGCCCCTGCTCCGCAATGCGCCTATGGCCGCTCCAAACGCGAAGGCGAGATCAGGATGATCGCCGCTTACGCCGGACGCCCGGATGCCACGGCACTGCGCCTGCCGCCCGTCTATGGCGAGGGCATGAGGGGCAACATGGCGTCGCTGATGCGGCTTGCCGACACCGCCCTGCCGCTGCCGGCCAGCGCGCTGGCGAGTGTGCGCTCGCTGATCGCGTCCGACACGGCGGCGGGCGCGGTGCTGCACCTTGTCAGCCGTCCGGGATCGCTCCACCCGGCCTATGTCGCGGGCAACGCAGTTCCGCTGGCGACGTCCGAAATCCTCGCCGCGTTCCGGCGTGGTTTCAGCCGTCCGCCGCGGCTTTTTCCCATGCCCGCGATGCCGCTGCGGCTGGCGGCAAGGCTGCTCGGCATGCAGGCATCGTGGCAAGCCTTGACCGCGACCCAGATCTGCGATCCGTCACTGCTGGCCTCGGAAGGTTGGATGCCGGAAACCGATACGCTCGGCCGGCTTGAGGAACTGGCGCGAAAGAAGGCCGCTCAGGCCCGGTAGAATGTCCCCAGCAATATCCTGAGGTCGAGGCCGATCGAAGCGGCCTTCAGATAGGCTGCGTCGGTCTCGGCGCAGAGTTTCGGATCGGACATGTCGATGCCCTTGATCTGCGCCAGCCCGGTGATGCCCGGAAGCGCCGAAAGCACGCCCAGCCGCTGCCGGTGGCCGATCAACTCCGTTTGCGTCGGCAGGCACGGACGGGGACCGACAAGGCTCATCTCGCTCTTGAGCACGTTCCAGAGCTGCGGCAGCTCATCGATCTTGGTCGCGCGCAGCACCCTGCCGACCGCGGTGACCGACCCGGCAGGCGCCTCGTGCGTTGGCAAGGACGGGGTGTTGCGATGCATGGTGCGCAGCTTGTGGCAGGCAAAGACGGCGCCGCCCCGCCCGACGCGCGGCTGCGAAAAGATGGCCGGTCCGGGCGATGTCGCCCTGACCGCCAGCATGGCGATCAGCACAACGGGCGACGTAACCGCCAGCATGACGGCCGCGATAGTCAGGTCGAAAGCCCGCTTTGCCGTCACGGCTCAGATCCGCCGCCAAAGAAAGGCAAGGTAGAGGCCGAGCGTGCCCATCATGGTCTGCCGGTAGACGCCGCTTTTGCCGAGCAGGCTGAAGCGCCTGATAGCATTGCCCTTGCGCGCCCTGATGAAGAGGCGAAGGCAACGTGCTGCATCGCGTGTAACGAGGTCGCGGTTCACGGCAAGGCCTCTGAGATTGCTGTCCGTCCAGGTGGCGAACTGGCCCTGGAACAGCCGCCCGAGCCTCGAAAGCCTTGCCCTCCAGGAGACGTTGGCGCCGACCAGGTTCGCCCCGTGCTGCCGGTATTTGACCAGCGGCCGCGGCTCGTAGCGGACCTTGCCGCCGGCGGCGGTGACCACGAGATAGGCCCACCAGTCATGGCTGACGAATTCGGCTCTTGCCGAGGCCTTCGCCAGAAGGTCGCGCGCCGCGCGGTTGAAGAGCATGGTGTTGCCGCCGGCGATGCTCTGCACCAGGGCGTTGCGGAAGGATGGTGGGCGGCGGAACAGCGGCGAATGGCCCGCCGGGACGCCGGTCTCGGAAATGGTCGCCGTGCGCGAGCAGAACAGGAGCGGCATTGCCATATCCTGTGTCTCCATCCAGCGAATGGCGCTCTCCAGCCGGTCCGGCTCCCAGACATCGTCCTGGTCGCAAAAGGCGTAGTAATCGGCATCGACGCGCGGCTCGATGATCATCGAGCGGAAGTTGGCGGCGAAGCCGTTTCGCGGACCCTGCACCAGCGTAAGGGAGCCCTTGTTCCAGCGGGACCGCCACGCCTCGAGGATCGCGAGCGTGGCGTCCGTCGAGCCGTCGTCGGAAACCCAGAGATCGACATGGGGCCATGATTGGTCGAGCAAGGATTGCAACTGCTCGCCGATAAAGGCGGCGCCATCCCTCGTGCCCATGAGAACGGCCACGTGCTGATCTTTCCCGGTCACTGTTTCAGAACCCGCAGGGCATTCGAACAGGCTTCAATAGCCAATTGCGGGAGGGCGGCACAGGGCTAACTGATCTGTCCGGCCGCTTTCGGCACCGCCCGCTCGGGCGCGCCGCCAATGCCTTGCCCTGCCCGGTTGAGCCCGGCCAGGATCGCGAGGGCCGCGGCCTTGTCCTGGTCCCGTATGGCGGCCACCAGCGCCGGCAGCGCGGCCTCGATCCTCGGCCACTCCACGACGTCGGTCCTGAGGCCGAAGATCTTGGCGATGTCGAGCTTGACGACCTCCTCGCTTTCGCCATGCAGCGCCTCGTGCAGCTTCTCGCCGGGCCTGATGCCGGTGAAGCGGATCGGAATGTCGGTATAGGGGCTTTTGCCGGCCATGCGGATCATGGTTTCGGCGACTTCGAGGATCGGCACGGGCTTGCCCATGTCGAGCATGTAGATGGCGTAGTCGTCCCTGCCCTGGCGCCGCTCGGCATCGGCGGCCGACATGATGACGAGATCGACGGCCTCGGCCACCGTCATGAAATAGCGGGTCATGCGCCGGTCGGTGATGGTGACCGGCCCGCCGGCCTCGATCTGCGCCTGGAAGATGGTCGCCACCGAGCCGTTGGAGCCGAAGACGTTGCCGAAGCGCACGGCGATGAACTTGGTGCCGGGACGATGCACAGTTGGGACGCCGGCATGGCGGCCGTTCAGCCCGCCGGCAGGGAAAGGCGACGGCGCGGCGTGCGTCTCATGCAGCGAGGAGACGATCTGCTCGGCCGCGCGCTTGGTGACGCCAAGCACCGAGCTCGGGTCGACGGCCTTGTCGCTGGAAATCAGCAGGAACTGCGGCACCCCGCATTCGGCCGCGACCTCGGCGCAGGCGAGCGTGCCGAAGACATTCGTTTCGATCGCCGCTTCCCAGTTCTCTTCCAGCAGCGGCACATGCTTCAGCGCCGCGGCGTGAAAGATGATCGCGGGTTTGAACTCGCTGACGAGGCGCATCATGTGCGGCCGGTCGGTGACATCGACGATGCGGCTTGCCAGCCGGTCGCGGTCTTTCTCGTCGATGATCTGATCGAGCTGGAAGATGCCGAACTCGGAATTGTCGGCCACCAGCACCGCCTCGGCGCCGAGCTCCAGCGCGCGCTTGACCAGCACACGGCCGATGGAGCCGGCCCCGCCGGTGACCAGCACGCGCTTGCCGCCGACGAAGGCGCCGATGCGCGCGATGTCGGTGGCGACCGCCGAACGGCGCATGATGGTTTCCATCTCGACGGCATCGAGAACCAGCTTGCCGCCCTGCCCCAGTTCCGAAAGACCGGAGAACTGGACGACGGCGATGCCGCTGTGGCGGGCGACGCGCACCAGCTCGGCATAGTCTTCGATCTCGCGCTCGACCCCCTTGCCGAAGATCAGGAGGTCGAGGTTTTCCGTGCCCTTGACATACTCTTCCAGCACCTCGACCAGACGCGGCCGCAGCGCCACGACCGGAACGCCCTGGATCTGCGTGCCGAGCGGCGCGCCGGCCTCCGTGGCCATGATGCCGGCAATGGCATATTCGGCCGGCACCGCCGTGCGGGTGAAGCGGACGATCACGTCGGCCTCGCTCAGCCGGCCGATGAACAGCGCCTGCTTGATCGACGCATCGCCGGCGGCGCGGCGCAGGATGCGCCAGGACGCGCCGTCGCGCAGGAAGCGATAGTAGAGCCTGGGTGCCGAAATGATGGTGAAGGAGACCAGGAAGAAGACGATGAACTGGCGCTCGTTGAGACCGGCGACCGGCTGGAAAAAGGAGCGGTAGGCAATCGAGGCCAGATAGAGAACCACCGTCAGGCTGCCGCAGCCCTTCAGGATGTTGAAGAAGTCGGGCGTCGAGGCAAAGCGCCAGACGGTGCTGTAGAGGCCGCAGGTGCGAAACAGGAGATGGGCGAGGAGCACGATCAGCGCCCAGCAAGCCAGCCCGCCGGAGGAGAACGCATCGAAGGAAAGCCGCGACTGCGAGAGCGTGAGGCTGAGCGCCACCGCGATCAGGACCATGACGAGGTCCTGGACCATGATGATGGCGCGCCGCATCTTCGGTCGGAGGCCCGATACGGCTTCTACATAGGCGGTCATTGGGTAGTACTGAACTCCAGGCGCGGGAATACTATCAGAACGGCGCAGGACAGAACACCGTCCACCGCCACTCCAGATTGCAAATCCCCAACCCCGTCACCGGGTATGGCATTAGCGCGGAGTTGGGGGGAGAGCTAGGGGTTTTTTGGGCGAGCACCGATCCGCCAAGTGTCATGAACTCAGCGGGAAGTAAAATAGGAGACTCTTCATTGAAACCGAGCAGGATGGTGCACGGCCTTGTTGTTCAGTCTTTGCGGCTACCGAGCTGGCGGTAGAGCTCGGCATAGGATTTCCCCATCCTTTCCGCCGTGAACAGGCGGACGTAGCGATCGCGCGCGGCTCGTCCCCAGCTTGCGGCCTCGGTCGGCCAATCGACCAGCCGGTTGATGGCCTCGGCGAGGCGTATCGGGTCCGATGGCGGAACAACGAGCCCGGTCCGGCCGGCTTCATTAACATAGCTTGTGCCCGTTCCGATTTCGCAAGAAATCAACGGTTTGCCGCACATGGCTGCCTCGGCGAGTGAAAGACCGTAAGCTTCGGACCTCTGATTCGACGGGAAAACGAAGCCGAGGCAGGTGCGTAGCAGAGCCATCTTGCGGGGTTCGGCTATCTCGCCAAGGAAAATCACATTATCGCGGCCCAGCGTCTCAGCCTGTTGCCTAAGCTCGCGCTCGACCGGTCCCGAGCCGGCAATCACAATCTTGCACCGCGCCTGGCCGGCGGCATGGATCAGGACATCCAGCCCCTTATAGTAGCGCAGAACGCCGACGAACAGCACGAAAGGCTCCGCGACTGTCGATCGGCACCAGACGTCGTCGGCCGCGCTCGGCGTTGGATAGGCGCCTTCGTCGATGCCGATGGGGATTATCTTCGATTTGGCCCTGAATGCCCTCAGAACAGGACTCGAGTCGAGATAGTTCGGCGATGTCGCCACGATAGCGTCGACAGCCCTGAGGAAGCGCATCATCAAGGGCCGGTAAAAAGGCAGGATAAGCCTCTGTTTGACGATGTCGGAATGATAGGTGACGACAGCCGGCTTGCCGTGGCGGGACTGAAAATGCACGACATCCATGAACGGCCATGGAAAGTGGTAGTGGACCAGATCGGCTTGTCTGGCGAGCGCACCGAACTTACGAAAGGCCTCGCGCGAAAATCCGGTGGACGCAAGCTCTAAATCCAGCCTGGCTTTTTGGGCCACATGGCCGTCAAGACGTCGCGTGTTTTCTTCCGGCGTGCGGCTCAACGAGAGCACCTGGGTTTCGACGCCGTGCCGGGCCGTGCTCTCGGCGATGGCATGGATGGTCCGCTCCACCCCGCCGAACGTGTCCGGCCAGTATGTCTTGAAGAAATGCAGGACTTTCACGCGCCGATCTTCCGTCTTTGCCGGATGGCCTGCTCGAAGATCCGCAGCATGTCCCTGGCGTGATTCTCCCGCCCTGAATTGTTCCGAGCCGGCGATCCGATTCCGGAATCCCTCCAATGACGGTCAGCCGACTGCGACCTTGAGGGTTTCATGGCGAAGGATATATCGGCGGTGTAACATAAGCCTCACCGCGAGCTTTCCGCCATGCATCGTCGATCACGCCTTGCATTGCTGCAATGAAGCCCTCTCGCGTGAAGGCCGCCGCCCGGGCTTCACAGTCCCGCCGCATCGCCGCCGCCCGCTCCGGTGGCAGGTCGCGCACTGCCCCGATCAGATCTTCGTTTGTGAACTCCGGAGATAGCAAGATGCCTGTCTTTCCAGGCTGGATGGTCTCCAATAAGCCGCCCTCTGCGACCCCAATAACTGGCTTGCCAGCTGCCATGGATTCCACCGGTGACATACCAAAATCCTCGTCGCGCGGTAGATAGATGGTCGCGATCGCGTTGCCCACAAGATCTGAAAGTTCCTCATCTTTCGTCCACCCGCGAAATTCGATATTCGAGGCGTCGGCTGCCAAGTGCTTGAGACGCTGCAGTTCTTCACCGCCAGAGGCGACGATGAGTTTCTGATCTGGTATCTTGAGAAAAGCTTTTACAATGCGATCGACGCGCTTCAGAGGCGAGAGACGCGCGGTAGAAAGGTAGTAGCCCGCCTGCCCACGCCATCCAAACCGATTGGTTTCCACTGGAGGATAGACGACCGCACAATCGAGGCCGAGATAACGGCGAAGCCGCAAGCGCGTATTGTCGGAATTCGCGACGATGACGTCCATTCGAGAGATGGCCTCGTGATAGCGCTTCTCGAAGAGCTTCGTGATGATTGGCGCGGCGAGCTGGGCCGCCCCGGGCAGCCTGCCGAAAAAGTGTTCGCGCTGGTCATAGAGAAATCGAGGCGGGGTATGGCAATAGAAAACATTCACGCCACTTGTCCGGCGATCTGGCGCGGCAAAGGGTGCAAAGGCGCCGCTGAAAATTCGGGTTGAGTAAGCGTGCATCATGTTTCGGGCGCGGGAGAAGCGCCAAGCCAATACTAGCGCTCGGATGCCAGGCCGGCGCAACGGTCGCCACAGCTCGAAGTCGACGGAAGGTCCAAACATATTGCTGGGATAGCTTTCATCTTCTCTAAAGCCGTAGACTAGGTCCGCTTCCAGCGCTTGCGCCAGAATCAAGGCCAAGCGCTCGCCGCCACCGCGAATCGCGAAATAGTCGTGAACAACCGCGGCTCGGCGCTGAGCCAACCCGACCTGCCTAAGTTTCGATGAGAGGTTTGTGCCTTGATTATCTGGCACATTGTTGGCGTCGGGGCGATTGGGAGGAGAAGTCAAGACAGCGGTTTCGCAGGTGTGCCGACATATGTACCGGCTTGCTCGATATTGCGGACGACGGTCGCACCCGCGCCGACGGTAACATTGTCGCAGATACCAACTCCGTCGATGACGGTAGCGCCCGCGCCGATCATCACGTTGCTGCCTATACGGCTCTTTCCCGCCAAGGTAGCGTTCACGGAAACATGCGAAAAATCACCTACCTCGCAATCATGCTCGACAACGGCCGCCGTGTTGACAATCACACCCAGGCCGATCCGTGCAAATGGGCCAACATGCGCATGGCGTCCGACGAAGGTCCCTCGGCCGATCTCGGCCCTCAACCCAATCGAGGCGCTTCGAGAGACAAGAGTAGCCAGCCTCCCGGTGTGGTCGGCGCACATCGTTTTTCGGATTCCGTTGTCGCCGATGGCAGGGAATATCGCCCACCCGTCTTCGATCTGATCCGGCAAGCTGCGCAACAAGACAAATCCTGCCATCGCCTGTATCTGGGCCGGGTTTGGATCCACGAAGACAAGGTTCTTGACGCCAATCTCGGAGGCTGCGTCAGCGACGCTGCGGCCATGCCCGCCCGAACCCAAAATGTAGAGTCCCCGAGGGAGATTCGCTGGCATTAAGCTGGAACCACTTGGCGATCCACGGCGATACGATTGGATATCACAATATCCTCCGAGCCCCATTCCAGATCCATTTGGAGAGGATCCCGCTGCACGGCATAGAGCGCCGCCTGTTCACCGGCAGCCACTCGATCTTGTGCGAACTGTCCACGTCAGGCCTTTTCCGAATGCCGTGTTAACCACCCAGAGCCCCCTAGACAAGCCATCCCAATGCTTATAGCTCATCGCCCCTGACTCGAGATATCCGAAGGGTTTGGCATTGTCTGAGAAACCCCGTAGAGCACTCTGGCTCATCAATCACAGCACTCTTCGCCAATTTGAGGTTCCGCTCTTGGAGTCGCTTGGCTATGAAGTGTTCCTTCCTAAAATATACCACTACGACGAGGCAAATCTAAGCGCTTCCGTGGATTTCAGTCGGGACAAGGGATTGACAATACCCCCAGATGATCTTGAGACGTTAAATAGGCATAATTTTTATCTAGGCATGTCTCCGGATGTAAGCGAGATAGCAAATAAGCATTTTGATATCGCTTTTTGTGCATTCTTTCCGGCCCAGCTAGCCGCATTGGTCAGGACGTTCAAAGGTCATATTGTACTTCGTCCTTTTGGTCTGTCGGGGGAAACAACTTATACGGATTTAACGATACAGAATTTGGATTTCTACTTCCTGCACGAGATCGAGAAGCGGCACGAGCGATTTTGGTTCGGCCAAGCCTATGACCATCTTGCCTCGATCGAGTCGGGAGTATTTAGACGCAGAGCGCTAACGCTTCCGCTGGGGCTCAGGGATGCTGTGGTAGAGAATACCTGGGTCGGCACAGATCAAAAGATACTATTTGTCTGTCCACGAATCGGGACTTCACCTTACTACAATACTATCTATGAACATTTCAAAAGTGTTTTTGGGAAATACCCTCACATTATAGCCGGCTCGCAGCCGATACAAATCGAAAATGACGTTAGTGTAACTGGTCGCTTATCTGACGAGGATTATAAGCGAGTAATGCGTGACACGCGCGTTATGTTTTATCATAGCCGCGAAGAACGACATCTCCACTACCATCCACTCGAGGCGGTGCGAGCTGGTATGCCGCTGATATTTATGGCGAGCGGCATGCTCGACCGTCTTGGCGGAATAGATTTACCAGGCCGATGCACCAGTGACAAACAGGCGCAAAGCAAAATTGACAGAATATTGAAAGGTGACAAGAAATTCATCCAATCTGTTATCTCCTCTCAGGCCAGCCTCCTGAACCAGCTTTCGAGTTCCTACTGCGAGCCAATCTGGCGAGCCCAATTCGCCAAGATTGAACAAAGCGCTGAATTTCGGAGCAATCCACCGCTGCAGTCTATAAATCGCAGTCGCCGCGTCGCTGTAATACTACCTCTGTCTTTCAGGGGAGGTTCCCTGAACATCGCTAAGATGACCGCGAAGATGCTGACGGTCGGAGCGGAACGAAATAACGATAAAGTTGAGGTTGTTTTTGCACATCCTGATGATAAAGTATATTCTGATCTTGATTTCTCTGATTTGAAAGAGCGCAATATAAAGACAAGGGCATATAATTGGAAATTAATTTCTCGGATTGAACTTTCTAGAATTCAAAAGTTAATTGGTTACAATAATAGACCTAAAGAGCAAGCTTACTGGCTTCCTGTCGATGATGCTACCGATCTGCTTGATTGTGACTTTTGGATTCTTTCAACCAATAGCATCGCTTGGCCTCTCGCGCCCTTGAGACCATATTGTGTTTTTGCGCAAGACTTCCTTCAGCGATATGTGCCGGAATCAATGGGCGATCACTACGAAAATGGGGCCATTCAAACCGCCCGACACGCAACGGCCGTCTTCGCCAGCACTCCCCACACATTGGAAGACGTGGTCCAGTACGTTGGCGTGCCGCGAGCCAGGACGGCCTTGGCGCCAATGGTCGCAGATTTCAGCAAGCTTCATGGACGGTCGCCAGCAGACCGGGAACAAGCATCCTACATGATTTGGACAACCAATGCAGCGCCTCACAAGAATCACATTATGACATTGGAGGCCCTCCAACACTATTACACGAGCCTGGAAGGCAAGCTGGATTGCTACGTCACGGGAGTGAACACTCATCAGTTGTCACCCAAATTCCAGGATAGCGGCGATGGGTCTGCAATCACGAAATACCCAGAATCAGTCCGATCTTTTCTACGCGCAAGCCCAACCCTTCGCCGGCATGTAAAGTTCTTGGGAGACCTTCCAGAGGATCGTTACGTTTCCGTTCTGAGCGGAGCTCGCTTTTTGCTGCACAACGTTATCATGGACAATGGCACCTTCTCTGTTGCTGAAGCGGCCTATGTTGGCACTCCGTCGTTGTCCAGTGACTACCCACCAATGCGATACCTGGCCGAACGATTCAATTTGAAACCCGATTTCTTCGATCCCAGAAACCCTATCGAACTGGCACAGCGAATGAAGGTGATGGAGGAGCGCTGGAGAGAGAAATCGCACAGCTTACCGAAGCCACAAACGTTAGAACTGAATAGCTGGGACGCGCGGAGCGCCGAATTTTACAGGCTTGTGCTGCCGTACCTCGGAGTTGTCTGATGAAAATTGGACTGTTCTTAGCTTACCGTCCCAACACGCCGTTCTCCAATCAAGGCCTCGGGCGCCTTATGGCTGAACTCTTGCGCGGCTTTTCTCAAACTTGTGGAGAACCGGTAACGGTTGTCTGTCCATCTTGGTTGGCTAGCGACGTCCAGAAGTTGACCTCTCGCCTCCCTGAAGGCTCAGTCCATATAGTCTCTCCTGCCAGGATACCAGTCATCGTTCGCATTCATCAAGTCCTCTTTAGGCAACGTACTCAGCCAAAAAAGGGACTTCTAGGGCAGTTACTTCATCGTTCAAGAAAGGCCGTATCTAGTGGCGCCGGTACGGCCTTTCGCGCGGTCATGGCCACCTTGAGCACGAGGAGTGTTCTAATCTTTTTCGTTGGCGTGCTTTCGCTTGCGATTGTTGCTGCAGCCGCTACGATTGCTCTCGCCCCGGTGTTCCTGATTGGTCTCTTAGTCGTGGCGGTTCTCTACGGAATCCCAAGACTAGAGAGGCAAGTTAAAATGTTTCGCAAACTCGCTTCGGTAAGGCGTGGCGCAGTTAATTTTGCAAGTCGTGCTCTTGGTGACCGTCCATCGCTGCTGGTGGCAATTTACAATACGGTTCATCGTAAAGAGGTATCAAATATGCTCTCGATAATAGATGGCTTGAGCGATATTGATATCTGGTACAGTCCAACGATATTTTGGCCGGAATTCAACCAGATCAAAAAGCCAACCGTTCAGTGTTATCCAGATATGGTCCTAGGAGAATTCCCCACTAGATTTGCTTTCGGTTCGCGAACCGATCGGCTCGATGCCGTATTTGATCAAGCCCTATCTGCAATACAGTCCGGTAAGTATTTTATCACCTATAGTTCCACGACGGCGGGTCCGTCACTTCACGATCGATTTGGCGTTCCTCGCGACAGCATCATAACTATACCGCATGCGGCGATGGATTTATCCGGAAATGTGCTGGTCCATGGCACCCCCGATGCTAAGGCGGCCACGGATAAGTTTGCGCGGGTGAAACTGACAGAATTTCAGCGAGCAAGATGGAATGATGATCGCTATTTGCATGATTTCGATTTTACAGACTGCCAGTACTTATTCTACGCGTCCCAGTTTAGGCCTAACAAAAACATCCTTAACCTTTTAAAAGCTTATGAAATAGTTCTAAGGAGGAAATTTTATCAATGCAAGCTGATCCTCACAGGACACCTCGACTATGCCCCGGAGGTGAGGAAATTTCTCGAAGAGCGGCGCCTAGGGTACGACGTGATATTGGCGCAGGATGTGTCGGATCAGATGCTAGCCGCCCTTTATCGAGGCGCGGCCCTCGCGGTAAATCCCACCCTCTATGAGGGCGGCTTTCCATTCACATTCACAGAGGCGATGTCTGTAGGGACACCGGTCATCATGAGTCGAATCCCTCAGACCGAGGAATTCATTAAGGAAGAGCTTGCGGATCAGATGCTCTTCGACCCGCTGTCGCCAGAGGAGATTGCCGAGAAGATTGTGTTTGGCCTCAACCATCGAAGCGAACTTTATGATCTGCAATTTCCTCTGTATGAGCTGCTGCGTGAGCGCACTTGGCGAGACGTGGCAAGGGAGCACGTCGTTGCATTTGAGAAAATTCTAGCTGACCACAATTCGCGACCCCGTCGGACAATGGAATAAGTCGCTTCCCTCACCGGGGATATCAGCCGATACGGCTTAGCGGATGCCGACTATCCTGCAATTCCGTTAATGCGCCGATACGTGGTGATGGCGTCCTCCATCGGACCATCAAAGGCAACGTTGCCATGATGAAGCACAACACCGCGCTTGCAGAGCGACAGCAAGGTGTTGAAGTCATGTGAGGCCAAAACTAGTATTTCGGCATTGTCCACAAGGTCCATGATGCGCTTCTTGGCTTTCGCCATGAAGTTCGCATCGCCTGCGCCGACAACCTCGTCGAGCAGAAGTATGTCGCCGCCGACTGCGGTCGATATCGCAAAGGCCAGTCTGACCTGCATTCCGGCTGAATAGGTCTTGATCGGATAGTCGATGAATTCACCCAGATCTGCAAATTCTGCGATCTCTTCCTCGACCGACCGCATGAATTTCGGCGTGAGACCAAGCAGAAGACCCCGATACAGAATGTTCTCTCGCCCAGTCGCATCCGGCTCGAAGCCCAGACTGAGATCGAAGAGCGACCGTACGGTGCCTGTCACCGTACGCATTCCCGACGAAATGGGATATAGCCCGGCAACCACTTTAAGGAACGTGCTTTTACCTGCACCGTTATGCCCGAGCAGACCTACCCGCTCTCCCTCTTCTATCTGGACGCAGGTATCCTTCAGTGCATGGATGTCCAAGATCTCTTTCTTCTTAAGCCGAAAGCTTAACGAAGAAGCAAGGGCGGCCTTTAAGGAGGACTCGCGAAAAGCCGTCGAAGCATAGTGCAAATTGACGTTTTCAAGCCGTATCGCGTTCCTCATAGGTAGAAGATCACCTTCTTTTCGGCGCCACGTCCGACGGCGACGGCGAACACTGCGAGTAGCGCGGCCGTACCGATGCACCACCCGTAGTTCGAGGGCGTAGGCCACTCGCCCCGCAGCAACGGGGCTCTGACGATCTCGAGCAAGTGGTAGATAGGGTTGTAGTCCAGAAGGACATGCAAATTGCCCTTACGGAAGACAGAAGTCTCGAAATAGATCGGTGAGACAAACCACATGGCCTGCATAATGAGGCCGAGTGCGTGCGGCAGATCGCGGAAACGGGTGCCGATATAAGCCATCAGGGTTGCCCATGGCCAGGCGATCATTGCCAGTATCGGAAAGATCGTAAGAGCTGCGAACCAACTCCAGGACAAATTTTGCGGAAAAACAACGAGGACCCAGACCACGAGCGCCGTGCTGGCAAGTCCGAGCACGAACAGACCTGTCAGCACGTTGCGTAACGTATAAATGGCAAGCGGGTGTCTGGTCTGCTTGATGTAGGCGTCTGCCTGAACAAAAGCCAAAGCACCCCCGATGACTGTCGATATGACGTACTCCCAGATGATCATTCCTGAGAGAATATACGGCGCATAGGCCCCGAGCGAACTTCCAAAGATATTGCTGAAGACAACAGAAAGGAGCAGCGTCAGCCCGAGTGGCTGCAAGATTGACCAGAACACGCCGAAAAAGGAGCGCCTCCAGCGCGCGCGAAGATCGGCCATGGACAGATGCCACCAGAAGTAGCGCGCCGCCCATACGCCTTTCATGTAGTCAAGCAAGGTCATATCCGATTCTATCGAAAAAGGACGTGACGGCTTCCCAGATGTGCTCAAGCTGTTCAGACGTCAATGTTGGATAGCTGGGCAGATTAATTCCGCAGGCGCTTATGCTCTCTGCAACAGGCAGTGCGACGTCTGCACGGCAATGCGGCATGAGATGGGCAGGTGGGAAAAAGGGCCGCGTTTCGACCTGATGTTCCACGAGATGTTTGCGCAGCGGGTCCCGTTGCGCAGGATCATCGACAACAATGGAGCACATCCAGAAGGAATGATCCACCGGTCCGACCGGGTCATGAGTCCGCAAAGGTAGGCCAGCAAATGCTTGCCTGTAGCTTTCCGCGACAGCCTTTTTGCGCGCAAGAAAGCTATCGGCCATCTCGATCTGTGCCAGCCCGATTGCCGCCTGGATATTGGTCATTCGATAATTATAGGCAAGCACGTCATGCCAGTATTCACGGGTCGGGGAGACGCCCTGGCTTTTCAGGCGCCGGCATTTGTCCATCACATCAGCCGATCGCGCCAGAACCATTCCGCCTTCGCCCGTTGTGATTGTTTTATTCCCGAAGAAACTGAAAGTGGCGACATCCCCAAAAGTGCCAACATGCTGGCCTTTCCAGCGGCTTCCGAACCCTTCCGCGCAATCCTCAATGAGCAGCAAATCATGATCGCGGCAGAGGGTCGAGATCGCATCCATATTGCAGGGATGCCCATACAAATGCACCGCCATGACCGCGCGGGTTCTGGGGGTTATGGCGTTCCGCATTGCTTGCGGATCCACCTGCAGCGTGTCCTGCAACGAGTCGACGTACACCGGCGTCGCGCCGGTCTGCAAAATAGTGTTGACCGTCGCTATGTAAGTGAAACTGGGAACGATGACCTCGTCGCCAGCACCGATGCCCAGCGCCTCCAATGCAAGATGAAGGGCGACGGTGCCGTTCGCAACGCTAGTGGCCAGGCTGGCACCAACATACTTCGCAAAAGCGTCCTCAAATCGCGAAATAAACGCGCCCCGCGAGGAAATCCAACCCGTTGTCAAACACTCATTGACGTACGCGGATACGTTTCCACCAAGGTATGGCTCATATACTGGAATGCGTGACATGTTTATTCTGGACGAGCAAAGGGTTGATAACCATGTTCTGCAAGCAACTGCTCTCGCCGCGCACCCTTGAAGTCCTCATGAATCATTTCTTTGACCAGCTCGGCGAACTTGATCTTAGGCTCCCAACCAAGCTTCTTTTTGGCCTTGCTGGCATCCCCAAGAAGCGTTTCAACCTCCGCTGGGCGGAAGTAGCGAGGGTCAACAGCTACGACGCAATTACCGCTTTTTGCGTCGTATCCATTTTCGTCGACGCCTTCGCCTTCCCATCGGATATCAATGCCCAGTTCTGCAGCCGCAAGGGTAACAAATTCGCGCACTGAGTGTTGTTCACCAGTTGCGATGACAAAATCTTCCGGCGCCTCTTGCTGCAGCATCAGCCATTGCATCTCGACATAGTCTTTCGCATGTCCCCAATCACGCAAAGAGTTCAGATTGCCTAGGTAAAGCCTTTCTTGTATTCCTAGCTTGATACGGGCGAGAGCCCGCGTAATCTTGCGTGTTACAAACGTCTCGCCCCGCATCGGCGACTCGTGATTGAACAAAATGCCGTTGCACGCGTAAATACCGAACGCTTCGCGATAATTGACCGTAATCCAATACGCATACAATTTGGCCACAGCGTATGGAGACCTTGGATAGAATGGCGTGGTCTCCTTTTGGGGCGTCTCTTGCACAAGCCCGTACAGCTCGGACGTAGACGCCTGATAGAAGCGGACCTTTTTCTCCATGCCAAGAATGCGAATGGCTTCCAAAATCCTCAGAGCGCCTAAAGCGTCGGAATTTGCGGTATATTCGGGCTCCTCAAAAGAAACGGCAACGTGGCTTTGTGCGGCGAGATTATAAATCTCGTCAGGCTTCACAAGTTGAATAACCCGCATAAGACTCGATGAATCCGTCAGGTCGCCGTGATGCAATGTCAAGTCCACACCTTTTTCATGTGGATCATGGTACAAATGGTCGATACGGTCTGTATTAAAAAGCGATGTACGACGTCTTATGCCATGCACCGAATAGCCTTTTTCGAGCAAGAGTTCCGCCAGATAGGCACCGTCTTGCCCGGTGATGCCGGTTATCAAGGCTGTCTTTGTCATCAATGCTCTCGATACTATCTAATGATCCGCACTGCCAGCCGATGAACCCTCAGGCCCGACCATAAACGTCGTCGAACCGCACGATATCGTCTTCACCAAGATACTCCCCGCTTTGCACTTCGATCATCACAAGCGGAAGGACGCCCGGATTTTCCAGACGATGCTTGTGGCCGCAGGGAATGTAGGTGGACTGATTGATCGTGAGCAGGATTTCGCTCTCGCCATTAACGACCCCGGCAGTTCCGCTCACCACCACCCAGTGCTCGGAGCGATGATGGTGCGCCTGGAGGCTCAGGCGGGCGCCTGGCTTCACTTCAATGCGCTTGATCTTGAAGCGGTGCCCTTCCTCCAGCACGGTATAGGTGCCCCACGGGCGATGCACCGTGCGGTGCAGTGTTGCCGTCTCGTGCCCCTCCGCCTTGAGGCGGTTATAGAGGTCCTTCACTTCCTGTGCTTTGTCCTTGCGCGCGACCAGAAGCGCGTCCGGCGTGTCCACGATCAAGAGATCCGAAACGCCGACAAGACCGACCAGCCGATCTTCGCTATGCACGTAGCAGTTCGCCGCGTCGTGCAGAATTGTTTCGCCGGTGGCGCGGTTGCCCTTGTCGTCGGCCGAAACAAGTTCCGACAGCACGGACCATGAGCCGATGTCCGACCAATCGAAACCGCAGGACACGAAACCCACGTTCCTTGCATTCTCCATCACGGCGTAGTCGATAGAAACAGCGGGAACAGCCGCGAAGCTGTCCCTATCCACCTCGACGGTGAGCCGGTCCGTGCCATCCGTTGTCCTGCCTTTCTCGAGGGCTGTGCGCGCACAGGACAAGATGTCCGGGCACAGGTCCCGCATGGCTTCCAGCATCGAGCGAGCCGTGAAACAGAACATCCCTGAGTTCCAGAAGAAACGGCCGGTAGCGATAAATTGGGCTGCGGTGGCCGCGTTCGGTTTTTCCACGAACCGAAGAACTCTATCCCCCTCGGCCTCGACATAGCCAAAGCCCGTTTCCGGGCGGTCGGGCTTCACGCCGAATGTGACAATCTGACCTGAGGCCGCAAGCGCCGCCGCTCTCGCGACACTCGCGCGGAAGCCGGCCTGATCCAGTATCAGATGATCAGCAGGGAGCACGACTAGGACGGCGTCCGGGTTCTCGTGCGCGACGTGCACTGCCGCGAGCGCAACTGCGGCCGCCGTGTCGCGGCCGAACGGCTCCAGCAGGAATGTGTTCTTCACGCCAGGAGCCCCCACCTCCGAATATTCATCGGCGGTAAGAAACAGCAGGTCGCGGTTGGTGACCGTCACGACATGATCGACTCCTTCGAGCTCCACGGCGCGCGCGTAAGTCTTTCGAATCAACGTCCCGCCCTCCGGCAGCGGGATGAAGGGCTTCGGATGCAATGCGCGGGAAATCGGCCAGAGCCGAGAGCCGACGCCGCCGCTTATGATGACAGGGACGATATTGGTCAACTTCAACTCTCTAAGATCTGAGCCCCGGCCAGAGCGAGACTCCAGCCGAGCAATTCGTCTGCGCGGGATTCCGCTTTTGCCTCGACGTAGCAGCGCAATTCGGGCGCGTTACCTGACGCACGAAAGTGCACAACTTCTCCGTTAGGGACGGTGATACGCACGCCGTCATGGTTGTCAATATTCCCGATGCCCCCGAGATCCGCGAAGATATTGTCGGCATAGGCTGCGTCAGCCGCCAACTTGCCAAGAAAGGAGGCGCTATTCTCGCTCGGGACTCCCTCGAGCCGACCGCTGGCGGCGGCAAGAAAGCGAAAGTCGGCCGCTATCTCGGCGAGTGGGCGACCATTCTTTGCGATGACTGCAAGCGTGCAGACAATTGGCAGTATTGAATCCCGCGTCTGCAAAGCCGGGAGGATGCGCCCACCTCGCTCGACGGACGAACCCAGGAGAACCCCGCCATTCGCCTCGAAGCCCACGACACATCTTGCGCTTTGGGCGAGAGCGGTGCCGAGACCTTCGATGACATAGGGCGAGCCCACGCGTGTGCGGATCACCCTTGCGAAATGACCGCAGCGGTCCAGACCGGAATTGGAACTGACCGGTGTGACAACACAGTCGGCACCCAGGACATTTGCCGTGATTGCACCGACCAGATCGCCGCGCACGAAAGTACCGCTGGCGTCCGCAACGAGCGGCCTATCGCCATCGCCATCGGTAGACACGATCGCGTCGAACGATTCCGCTGCCGCCCAATCCTTGAGAAGCGCCACATCTTCCTGCCTGAGCGCCTCTGTATCGACCGGAATGAAATGTTCGGCCCTGCCCAGAGGTACCGTTTCAGCCCCCAGTCCGCGAAGAATATCGACGACAACGTCTCTTGCCACGGACGAGTGCTGGTAGACGCCGACGCGCAGGCCAGAAAGGCTGCCTTTTTCAAAGAAATCCAGGAAGCGGTCCATGTAGCCCTGGAACGGCTCGGGCCTCAGCCGCACGGGATCAACCGGCGACAGGAGCGGAACGGCATCCCCGATGGCTGCGTGGATTTCGACGATGTCGCGTTCATCGCGCTTATCGATCTCCCCGTCCGCCCGGTAAAATTTGAGCCCATTTCTGTCGTCGGGAATGTGACTGCCAGTGACCATTATTGCCGGAGCGTTCTCGCCCGTGGCGTAAAGCGCAAGCGCGGGCGTGGGTAATGCTCCACAATCGACCGGCACAAGTCGGGACGCGGCGATCGCTGAATGAACCAGCTGCGCGATCTGGGGACTGGAGGCGCGTAGGTCACGTCCGACAAAAACCTCCGAGCCTTCGTTCAACAAGTTCCGATTCTGGAGCATGCGCAGGAAAGCGACGGTGTAGCTAAATGCCGGCGCGCCTCGGAGCTCGCTGACTAGGCCGCGCAGTCCACTGGTACCAAACTTCACAGTCACCCTTTGCGACCCTTTCCGAAGAAATTTGGCTTGGTGCAAGTTAGGCAAACTGACATCGTTTTCGCGCGGGCCGCCCGAGCATTACGGCAGATGCGGAGCATCAGATAACGCATCGCTACAGATCAGGGCCACCTGAGCGGCCTGCCGTGTATTTCCATTTAACATTAGATATTTCTAACATTATTGGACAGAGGAACGCTCTTCTGCCTTCTGCAAGGATAGCGCCTTTCAAGAAGGTCTCCTTGAATTGCCGAGCCCCCCGACCCCGCAAGCTGCTCGTGCTTATGTTTCGCGAAGTGGCTTGTCAATCTCTGGCTGAACCTACACACAGCGGCTTCGCCATTTACACCAGATGCCAGAGAGCGAAGCCTCAACACGTCGAAACAAAAAGCCGGCGCGTGAGCGCCGGCTTATGGTTGATCTGTTCGAACGGAATTTCAGGACTGCTCCGGCAGCAGCGCCCAGACCGCCGGCACGAGACTCGCGGCCAGCGCCACCTTGATCAGGTCGCCGGCGATGAACGGCGCGACGCCGAACTGCCAGGACTTTTCCGGTCCGATGAGCGCCGCCAGCCAGGCAAAGCCCATCGCCATCATGACGATCTCGGCGGCAAGCATGGCGCCGAACAGCTTGAAGGGGTGGCGGTCCCAGCCGCGGTCGGCGGCCCAGCCGGCGATCGCCGCCATCACCACGAAGCCGGCAAGGTAGCCGCCGGTGGAGCCCAGCATATAAGCGATGCCGAGGCCCTTTTCCGGCGTGCCCTGGAACACCGGCAAACCAAAAGCGCCCTCGGCGAGGTAGAGAAGGAGCGTCGCGACGGCAAGACGCATGCCGAAGGCCGAGGCGATCAGCAGCACCGCAAGCGTCTGCAGCGAGATGTCGACCGGGCCCAACACCACTTTCGTCTTCGCCGACAGGGTGAGCAGGAGGGTTCCTGCAAGCGCCAGAAAGAGCTGGCTGGCAAGCCGGGCCGCGCCCTGGTCGGGCAGAGCGAGAGAAACGAGCGGGCGCATCGTGGTTGCAGTTGCCATAGTATTCCCCATCGTGGCTGATTTGCTGGCTTTGATGCGCGTCGCGGAGAAACGAGTTCAGGCGGCGCGCTTCAAGATTTTGTCCTGATGCGTGTCGTTCTCCCAAGACCGCTGCGCAGTTTTGGGCGACATGCATTGATTTTCCTATATTGGCTTCCGCAGGATGCGGCAATCATTTTGCCGCGAGCAGCAGGACCCGGCATGACACTTGAATTCGACGCACGCTTCGCTCCTGCCTATGGCCAGGCGGTCACGGTCGCTCCGGACGTCCAGCGCGTCACGGCCAGGAACCCGAGCCCGTTCACCTTCCACGGCACCAACAGCTACCTCGTCGGCCGCGACACGCTGGCAGTGATCGATCCTGGTCCGGACGACGATGAGCATCTCGGAACGCTGCTCACGGCAATAGGCGGCAGGCCGGTCAGCCATATCTTCGTCAGCCATACCCACCGCGATCATTCGCCGCTCGCGGCGCGGCTGAAAGAACGCACGGGCGCTCCCGTGCTCGCCGAGGGCCCGCATCGGCCGGCGCGGCGGCTGCGCATCGGCGAGATCAATCCGCTGGATGCCAGTGCCGATTTGGGCTTCGTGCCCGACATTGCGCTGGCGGACGGCAGCCTTACCCATGGCGACGGCTGGGCGATCCGCACCGTGCTGACGCCAGGGCATACCGCCAACCACGCGGCCTTTGCGCTGGAGGGGACAGGCATCCTGTTTTCGGCCGACCATGTCATGGCCTGGGCCACATCCATCGTGGCGCCGCCCGACGGGGCGATGGCCGACTATATGAAATCGCTCGACCGGCTGATCGAGCGCGACGACCGCCTGCTGTTGCCCGGCCATGGCGGACCGGTGACCGCGCCGCGCGGCTTCATGCGCGGGCTGAAGTCGCATCGCAAGATACGCGAGCAGGCGATCCTGGAACGCATCCTGAGCGGCGACCGAACCATCAAGGAGATGGTCGCGGCGATCTATCGCGACACCGACCCGCGGCTGCACGGCGCAGCCGGCCTGTCGGTTCTCGCGCATCTCGAGGACCTGGTGGCCCGCGGTCTCGTCGCCAGCGAAGGCGACCCGGCGATCGACGGCATTTTCAGGCCTGCCGGTTAACTCACTCGGCCGGCGCCGCGCCGACCTGGCCGGCGACCTCCTGATCGAGCTCGGCGAGGAAATCGGTGATACGGGCGGCATTGTCGCCCAAGTCATGACGCCCGTAGCGCGAGGCCGAACGCATGTCGACGACGACCGAATCGCCGTCGTCGGCGACGCGGATGGCCACATCTGCCGGCAGACCGAGCACCAAGCCTCTCGCGACCGCGGTGATCGTCGCCTCGCTCTGGCTGTTGATGTCGGGATAGGGCGCGGTCAGCTGCCAGTCCCGCCGGTCGAGCACGGTCTCGACAGCATCGACCACGGTTTCGAAGGGCAGGTTGTAGCTGCGCCCGCTAACCAGCGGATATGCTTCCGCCTGCAGGCTCTGCTCGCCGGGCGTCGGCGGCGACAGCGCGTTCATGTCGCTTGTCCGGTCGCTGGTGTCGAGCGCCGGCGGGTCGTCGACGTCGGTCGAAATGTCGCGCAGCGGCGGATAGACGGTCGCCCAGTAGGCGGCGATGCCGAAAGGCGCAAGCACCAGCACTGCCAGCAGGGCGCCGACGCTGAGATCGCGGCCGCCGCGGTCGCCGAAATTCCACAGCCTCGACAGTGCAAGCCCGGCGAGCAGCAGCGCGAGCGCCGCAAGCAGCGCAACGAGCGCCAGCACCCACAGGAAAGGCGGGGTGTCGACAAGGTCGAGCCGGTAGCCGGCAACGACGGTCAGCAAAAGGACGAGCGAGAATGCCCCGATCCGCCGCGACCAGCCGGCCGCCCTCGACGTCTGCCGTTCAGGAATTGTAGCCATCGTCTGCCGCATTACCCCAGTCCGCATCGAGACTTAGAGCTTTTTGCGCCAGCCTTGAAGCCGAAAGATTTAACAATCCTCAATCCGTCGGCAGCCGATACTCCTTGAATTGCTGGCGCAAGGTGGTCTTCTGGATCTTGCCCGTCGCCGTGTGGGGAATCT
The DNA here is from genome assembly GCF_001672445.1 of Mesorhizobium sp. WSM3873. NCBI lineage: Bacteria > Pseudomonadati > Pseudomonadota > Alphaproteobacteria > Hyphomicrobiales > Phyllobacteriaceae > Mesorhizobium > Mesorhizobium sp. WSM3873. Next base: position 239,113 of record NZ_LYTM01000023.1, read on the forward strand.
CGCCGACGAAGGCGACGTCGTCGGGCATCCACCACTTGGCCACCTTGCCGCTCATGAAGGTCAGGATATCGCTCTTGCTCGGCTCCTTGCCCGGCTTGCACACGACCACCAGCAGAGGGCGCTCGCCCCATTTGGAGTGCGGCACGCCGATGGCGGCCGCCTCCGCCACATCGGGATGGCCGACGGCCAGGTTCTCCAGATCGATGGTGGAGATCCACTCGCCGCCCGATTTGATGACATCCTTGGCGCGGTCGGTGATCTGCATATAGCCGCTGGCGTCGATATGGGCGACGTCGCCGGTGTCGAACCAGCCCTCGGCGTCGAACTGCTCGGCGCCGACGCCGCCGTAATAGGCGCGCGCGACCGCAGGGCCGCGAACTTTCAGACGCCCGAAGGTCTTGCCGTCCCAGGGCAGCGCGTTGTTCTCGTCGTCTGTCACCTTCATTTCAACGCCGAAGGGCGGGTGGCCCTGCTTGCCCTGGATATCGAGCCTGGCATCGCCGGTCAGCCCTTCATATTCCGGCTTCATGGTGCACAACGTGCCGAGCGGCGACATTTCGGTCATGCCCCAGGCATGCACCACCTCAACCGCGTATTTGTCCTGGAACTTGGCGGTGATGGCGCGCGGGCAGGAGGAACCGCCGATGACGACCTTGTTGAGATAAGGCAGCTTTTTGCCGGTCTCCTCGAGATATTGCAGCAGCATCATCCATACCGTCGGCACAGCGGCGCTGAAAGTTACCTTTTCGGTGTCGAGCAATTCGTAGATCGAGGCGCCGTCCATCTTGCAGCCTGGCATCACCAGCTTGGCCCCGATCATCGGCGCGGCCTGACCGAGTCCCCAGGCATTGGCATGGAACATCGGCACCACGGGCAGGACGACGTCGCGTGTCGAAACGCCCATGGCATCGGGCATGGCGGCCATCATGGCGTGCAGCACGTTCGAGCGATGGCTGTAGACGACGCCCTTCGGATCGCCGGTCGTGCCCGACGTGTAGCACATGCCGGCAGCCGTGTTCTCGTCGAATGTCTTCCAGGCGAAGGCGCCGTCCGCCTCGGCAAGCCATTCCTCATAGGCGACAGCGTTCGGCAACGAGGTTTGCGGCATATGCGCCTGGTCGGTCAGCACGATCACCTGCCTGAGCGACCTGACCTGGCCGGCGATCTTTTCCAGCAGCGGCACGAAGGTCAGGTCGACGAAGATCGCCTTGTCCTCGGCGTCGTTCATGATCCAGGCGATCTGTTCGGGAAACAGGCGCGGATTGAGCGTGTGGTAGATCGCGCCGATCCCCATGATGCCGTACCAGGCCTCGATGTGGCGGGCGGTGTTCCAGGCAAGCGTTGCGATGCGGTCGCCGAGCCCGAAGCTGTCACGCTCCAGCCGCTGCGCTACTTTGAGCGCCCGATGACGGATGTCGGCAAAGGTGGTGCGCACGATCGGGCCTTCGATCGAGCGCGACACGACCTCGCGCCCGCCGTGCTGGCGTTCGGCGTGATCGATCAGCTTATGGCAGAGCAGCGGCCATTCCTGCATCAGTCCGAGCATCTCGGCTCCTCCCCTTTTTCGCGCTTTCGCGTCATTGTTTCACGCATTGTGGAATGATCCGGCGGATTGTCCAGCCACCATAAGTCCAAGGCGGTCGGATGGGCGGATGACCCGTGAAACCCGCCATAATCCGGCCATCGTCGCCGTTAAGATTCATTAATGGGCTGGGTGAGATTGGCGAATGGAGAGATTCGCATGGACGTGCAGCTCGATGAAAAAGCCCTCGAAAGCACGCTTGCCGAAAGTCTGGACGATCTGACGCCGGACTCCAAAACCGTTTCCGACGATGAATTTGCCGAAGTCGTCGGCGGCGCGCTGGAGGCCGTCGGCGGAACGCTGCTGTTCAAGATGTGCGTCGAGAATGACGGCGAAGGCCAGCATGTCGCTGCCGCAAGCGTCGGCGACGGCGGCAACCGCCAGTTCCTGCTGCTCACGCTGCCGACCGCCGGCGGCGCGCTGAAGGTCGAGACAGCGGCGAGAAGCAGCAATCCGGTCGCCGGCATCGCTGCCGCCTATGCCGGCCTCATGGACGCATTCCAGGCCGCCGCCTGACTGTCGGCGCCGGTTAGAACATTATTTCGCCTGCACGCGATTTTGCGTCATGGCGCTGCCTTGCGCGAGGCGTCGGGCCGACCCACCTTTGACGGACGAGAGCGGTTCCGAACGGAAAAACCGCCACGCACCTTCCTCAGACTGCTGAAGGAGACCCGTCTTGGACAAGCGCGCCAACCCCGCCCCCGGCTTTCAGCGCAATCCCGACAAGGTGATAACGAGCTTATCGCGGCGCCGTCACGGTCAGCGCCGGCGACGTCGTCATCGCCAGGTCAACCCGGGCCAGGCTCTTGTCGGAACCGCCCTACCCAGCGGTTTTTTACATCCCGTTCGACGATATCGACTTCAGCAAGCTCGCCAGGACCGAGCATTCGACGCATTGTCCCTACAAGGGCGACGCGAGCTATTGGAGCGTGCTGCCGGCCGGCGACAGCGGCAGGGACGCGATGTGGGCCTATGAGCAACCTTTCGACGAAATGGTCGACATCCGCGATCACGGCGCGTTCTATACGAGCAAGGTGACGGTCGAGACTAAGCCGGAGTGATAGACTGCGGCGGAAAGCATCGCGGATCTCCGAGGTCGCTGAGCCTCCCAACCGTCGTCATCAACCCCCCGCGGATCAATCCGTGGTGCCGTCGTTGCCGACGTCGTCGGCATCGTCCAGCCGAACGAAGGTCAGGCCCTTCTGCTTCAGGGCGAGCAGGCCCTGGACGACACCCTCGCCCGCGGCATGGGTCGGCTGGTTGATGTGAGCGATGATGACGTCGCCATCCTTGGCTGCGGCGATGCGCCGGGCGGTTTCCTTGGCGCCGAGCAGTGAGCCGCCGTCGCCATTGACGGAAAAGCCCGCGACCTTGAAGCCCAGCTTGCGGATCATGGCGATCGCCGACGGGCTGTATTCGGCGGTGGCGCCGCGAAACCATTTCGGCGGCGGGCCGCCGGCGCTCGCAAGCGCCGCGGCACCCGACTCGACCTCGGCCTGAACGGCATCTGGACTGCCGGCACTGCTGATGCCGTAGATCTTGCGGGGCGTGTCGACCGCCGGGATGTGGCGGCCACCGTGGTTTTCCAGTTCGAACAGATCAGGATGCGCGCGCATGATCCCGACAGCGGCGGCGTTGCGCTTCAGCCAGATGCCGGTGACGAAGATAGTCGCGGGAATTTTGTTTTCGACCAGGGCCGAAAGAATGCGCGTATCGGTCTTCCCGCCGCAGGCGTCCAGCGTGAGCGCGACACGGCCACCGCTGCCTTGCGGCGTCAGATGCAACGTCGGTTCGACCAGCGTCCCGGCATTGCCAGCCGAGACCACGACAAGCGATAGCGCGATCGCGCAAAGAGATTTTTGAAGCAAACCCGTCGTTCCCATGCCCGGCCCGTCAAGCCGCTCAACCGCAAGATGGCCTCAACAAGACGCGCATCTAGGCGAAAATCGGAACGGTTCGCATCCGAAAAGCCACCGCGCGACAATTTGCATGGAGAGTAGCTGCAAAAGCTCAACACGCCTTTAGCAGACTTGAGCTAGACCGCCTGCTCAAGCGCCACGTCGGTACGCGCCAAAAGTTCGCGCACCGCCTCGACCACGGAATCCACTTCAAGGCGCCAGACACAGCATGCCTTGCTCGAATCGGTCCGACGGCACAGGTCGCCGCCGACGCAATCGCAGGGCATGGAGGGGCGCAACGAGATGCTGGGGACGCCGACCGGGCCCCATCGAACCGGATTGGTCCGGCCGAACAGACCGACGACCGGAGTGCCGGCTGCGGCCGCCATATGCATCGGGCCGCTCTCATTGCCGAGGAATAACCTGGCCTCCTTGAGCAGCGCCAGCAACGTTTCGAGCGAGAGCGTGCCGACCAGATTGACGACCGGCGTTTTCGCTGCCGCCATGATCTTGTCCGCCGCCTCGTGCTCATCAGGGCCGCCGATCAGCACAGCGTCCAGGCCAGTTTCGGACGATATCCGTTCGATCGCGGCCGCAAAGCGCTCCGGCTGCCAGCGACGCCCGATAAAGCTCGCCCCCGCATGCACCGCCACGAAGGCATTTGGCCGCAAATGATGCTTGCTCAGCAAGGCGAGCGCTTGCGTCGTTTCGAAGGGCAGCGGGCGGATGGCCGGTGCCCTGACGCGCAGGTCGACGCCGAGCACCTCGAGCGGCGACAAATAGCGGAAGAGATAATGCTTTTCGCCGAATCCGTACGGCTTCATCCTGACATTGGCAGGCTGGCGCTCAAGCCAGCGCAGAGGTCGCTCCGTCGGATAGTGGCCGACACGAATCGGGGCACGGACCAATCCGGACACCAGCCGCGAAGTCTTGGAATCGGTGATGTCGATGACCATGTCGAAGCGGTGCCGCCGCAAAGTTCGCACAACCCGGACAAGCTCGCGCCCGCGCTGGAGCGGCGTGCCGCGCATGCCGGCACGGCTAAACGAAACGACCTCCGCTGCGATCCCATGCGCTGTTAGAAATCCAGCAAACCTGGCATCGCACAGGAACACGACCTTCACACCTGGATATTCGAGCTGAAGGTTCTTCGCCAAGGCAGAGGCAAGCACGATGTCGCCTATGAACTTGGTCTGCATGATCAGGATCGATCGGAAAGAGGTGGGGGAAATCTGCAACATCTGTTTCACGCCCCGAGTAATTCGGAACCAGAAACTGCCCAGGAACGATGTCGAGATTGAGAACCAGCGCGCGCACGTTCGCGTGAGTTTCCATACGAAATCGTAAGATGGAGCGCGCCGTTCAGGCGCGCTTTGCTCTTCCCTTCGCGGCCTCCACGGCCGCCTGGGCCGCAGCCAGCCGGGCAATCGGTACACGGTAAGGCGAGCATGACACATAGTCGAGGCCGACCTCTTCGCAGAAGCGGATCGAGGCCGGGTCGCCGCCATGCTCGCCGCAAATGCCGAGCTTGATGTCGGGTCGTGTTCCCTTGCCCTTTTCCGCCGCAATCCGCACCAGTTCGCCGACACCGTCGATGTCCAGCGAAACGAACGGATCCTGTTCGATGATACCTTTCTGCCGATAGGTTTCAAGGAAGGAGGCCGCATCGTCGCGCGAGATGCCGAAAGTCGTCTGGGTCAGATCGTTGGTGCCGAAGGAGAAGAACTCGGCCGCTTCGGCAATGACATGGGCGCGGATGGCTGCGCGCGGCAGCTCGATCATGGTGCCGGTAAGATAGTCGATCTTGGTGCCGGTCTCCTGCATGACGCTTTGCGCGACGGCATCGATGCGCGCCTTGACGTATTGCAGCTCCTTCACGAGGCCGACCAGCGGCACCATAATTTCGGGCACCACCAGCGCGCCGGCCTTGTGGCCGGCCTCGACCGCCGCCTCGAAAATGGCGCGTGCCTGCATCTCGGCGATCTCGGGATAAGAGACCGCCAGCCGGCAGCCGCGATGCCCGAGCATCGGATTGAACTCATGCAGCGCCTCGGTACGCTGCCTGAGCTTGTCCGCCGGCACATTCATGGCGGTCGCGACCTCGGCGAGCTCGGCGTCGGTCTTGGGCAGGAATTCGTGCAAGGGCGGGTCAAGCAGCCGGATCGTCACCGGCAAGCCCGCCATGATCTCGAACAGCTCTAGGAAATCCGAACGCTGCATCGGCAGAAGCTTGTCGAGCGCCGAGCGCCTGTCCTTCTCGGTGTCGGCCAGGATCATCTCGCGCATGGCGACGATGCGGTCGCCTTCGAAGAACATGTGCTCGGTGCGGCAAAGGCCAATGCCTTCGGCGCCGAAGGAGCGCGCCATGCGCGCGTCGAGCGGCGTCTCGGCATTTGTGCGCACCTTCATGCGGCGCGCGGCATCGGCCCATTCCATGATGGCGGCGAAGTCGCCGGACAGCTCCGGCTGCAGCATGGCGACGGCGCCCTTCAGCACCTGGCCGTTGCCGCCGTCGATGGTGATGATATCACCCTTGCGGAAGGTCTGGCCCATCGAGATCAGCGTGCCGGCCTTGTAGTCGACACGCAGCGAGCCGGCACCCGAGACGCAGGGCTTGCCCATGCCGCGCGCCACCACGGCGGCATGACTGGTCATGCCACCGCGCGTGGTGAGGATGCCTTCGGCGGCATGCATGCCGTGGATGTCCTCCGGGCTGGTCTCGACGCGCACGAGAATGACCTTGCGGCCTTGCGCCTTGGCATCCTCGGCCTCACCGGAGGAGAAGACGATCTCGCCGGTGGCTGCGCCCGGCGAGGCCGGCAGGCCGACGCCGATCACGTCGCGCGCCGCCTTGGGATCGATGGTCGGATGCAGGAGCTGGTCGAGCGAGGCCGGGTCGATGCGGGCGACCGCCTCCTCTTTCGTGATCAGCCCGTCTTTGGCCATCTCGACGGCAATCCTGAGCGCCGCCTTGGCGGTGCGCTTGCCGGAGCGGGTCTGCAGCATCCACAATTTGCCGCGCTCGATGGTGAATTCGAGGTCCTGCATGTCGCGGTAATGCTTCTCCAGCCGGTCGGAAATATCGACGAAGGACTGGAAAGCTTCCGGCATCAGTTTCTGCAGCGAGGGCTTGTCAGAGCCCGCAGCGATGCGCGCGGCCTCGGTTATGTTCTGCGGCGTGCGGATGCCGGCCACCACGTCCTCGCCCTGCGCATTGACCAGGAATTCGCCATAGAGCTGCTTTTCGCCGGTCGAGGGATTGCGGGTGAAGGCAACGCCGGTGGCGGAGGTGTCGCCCATATTGCCGAACACCATGGCCTGGACGTTGACCGCCGTGCCCCAGCTTTCCGGGATGTCGTGCAGGCGACGGTAGGTGATGGCGCGGTTGTTCATCCAGCTCGAAAACACGGCGCCGATGGCGCCCCAGAGCTGCTCGCGCGGGTCCTGCGGGAACGGCTTGCCGAGCTCCTCCTCGACCTTGGCCTTGTAGAGCGCGATCACACCCTGCCATTCGATGGCCGTCAGTTCGGTGTCGAGCTCATGGCCGAGGCTCGCCTTCTGGTCCTCGAGAATTTCCTCGAAAACCTCGTGATCGAGGCCCATGACGACGTCGGAATACATCTGGATGAAGCGGCGGTAACTGTCATAGGCAAAGCGGGCATCGCCGGAATCGGCGGCAAGCGCCTCGACCGTCTCGTCGTTGAGGCCGAGATTGAGCACGGTATCCATCATGCCTGGCATCGAAGCGCGGGCGCCGGAGCGCACCGAGACCAGAAGCAGCTTCGACGGATCGCCGAAATTGCGGCCGGTGAGCCTGCCGATATGGTCGAGCGCCGCAAGGACATCCGCTTCAAGCGACGTCGGATAGGTGCGGCCGTTGGCGTAATAGGCATTGCAGACTTCAGTGGTGATGGTGAAGCCCGGCGGCACCGGCAGGCCGAGGCTGCACATCTCGGCAAGGTTGGCGCCCTTGCCGCCGAGCAGGTTGCGATCACCGGCTCGGCCTTCAGCGGCACCGTCGCCGAAGGTGTAAACCCACTTGGTCATGCATGCCCTCCAGGTCCCTTGGAAGATAGACAACACCCGGGCCAAGGCCCCGGTCCCCGCCCTTCCGATCCGAGCGATAAGATGCTGCATTGCGAAAGGCAAGCGCCGGCAAAGCAAGCGCCGCGACTACAATCGATTAAGCAAAAGCTGCGTCAAAAAGACTTGCCGGTGTGAGTTGCGCGAGATAGAACACAACAAGAACAAAGTGGAGTAGCGCGATGAAACTCGAGGGAAAACTCGACTATCTGGAACTTCCGGCCACCGGCGGCACGCTGGACAGCGTCAAATCCTTCTACAGCGCCGCGTTTTCCTGGTCTTTCACCGATTACGGGCCAACTTACTCCGCTTTTGCCGAGGGGCTCGACGGCGGCTTCCAGGCCGATGCGGGCGAAGCGCCCGCCAGACCGCTGCCCGTGCTCTATTCCGAAAACCTGGAGGAGACGCTGGAGGCCGTTGAGAATGCCGGAGGCAGCATCATCAAGCCGATCTTTTCCTTCCCAGGCGGCAGGCGGTTCCACTTCACCGACCCGGCCGGCAACGAGTTGGCCGTGTGGGGCGAATAGCCCGCAATTCCGGTCGCCGGATCGATCTCCCCTCCAGATTACGCCGAAACGCGGCGGCAATCCGCTGGCGCAGACATGCGGCAAGATTACTTTGGATGTCAGCGGTCCAAGCATTGAGCTTTCGACCGGCTCGTCCTATAAGGCCGCGCGCAGCGGGCACCGCCCGGCTGCTGGGGCGTCGCCAAGTGGTAAGGCATCGGTTTTTGGTACCGACATTCCCAGGTTCGAATCCTGGCGCCCCAGCCAACCATTTTTTATCTTTTATTCAATGATTTAGCTAAATCGATCAGGTCTTCGTCTAGGGCACTCGGCTAGGGCCTTGGATGCGTGGACCGGCAGCAAGAATCTGGCGTCCGGAACTGGACTTAAGAGAAGCGGCGCCGTTTAGGACCGCTTCGAATTCACGATAGCAGGTGCGGTATGGTGCCAAGGGCCGTAGCCCCTGTTGGCCGCTTTTCGCGATCGAGAGCACGCGGAGCAATTGTTCACGGTAGCTCAGTCAGCCGGGCTGCGAGGAAAAAAGCGTGGCCGATTGACATACCGATTGGAATTCCAATACCTATAGTATTTAAACGCCCAGTGCTGAATACCGGCGGGAGGAGCCAATGGCCGAAAACACGACAGCTGATCCTTCCACGCCTGCCCAGCTTCGCCTCGCGGGCGGAGCGCAGGGGTTCAATTGGCTTCCGGTCTTCCTTGCAGACGAGTTGGGATTATTCGGCAAGCACGGCATTGCCATCGAATACAAGCGCTTCGGCAGCGTCGACAAGGCAACAGGAGCTGTCCTTGAGGGTGAGGCCGACCTTGCGATTACGCCGCCAGAAGGAGCAGTCGCGGACTTCGTGAACGGTGGAGAACTGCGCATTGTTGCGGCCAATGCAGTGCGGCTGCCGATGTCTCTCGTGGCGCGGCCAGAAATCGCCACTCTGGCGGACCTTCGAGGAAAGAGGATCGGCACGTCCTCGCTCACCGAGGGTACTGCGATTTACACGCAGATTGTGCTGGCTTCCCAAGGACTGCACTACCCCGCCGACTACGAATTCGTGCTTGCGGGTATTCATACCAAACGGTGGGAGGCGCTGCAGGCCGGGCAAGTCGACTGTGCTCCCCAGCCCGCGCCGTGGAACTTCCTAGCCGAGGACCAAGGCTACAATCTGATCGGCGAGGTCAATGAATTCATACCCGAGATCCTCTTCACCGCGGTCATCGGCCGATCATCGTGGCTGCAAGCCAATCGAGATGTGGTCATACACTTCATCAACGCCCTGATTGAGGCCCATGCGATCACCAATGAACCGGCACGGCAGGACATAACATTGCCGATCTTCCAACGCATCACCACGCCGGAAAGCTCCACCCTGGCCAATCGTGGTCTAGAATACATGCGTGACATGGGCATGTGGCCGGACAAGCTGGCCGTGCCGGCAAACGCGTTGCGCACGACCATCGACCTGATGATCCGCGCGCATTTGCTCGATGAGGCCCTTCGGAGCCAAGCGCTGCACGCCTTCGATGCTTCTTATCTCGACGCCGCCTGCGTCACTGTCGGCTGAACCCATCTGCCGTGCACCAAAGCAATCTCGCAGCTGACCCCTCACCTTCGCTTGCCCTTGGAGGTCGACGACCCTAAGTTGCTTGCTCAGATACGCTAGGTATCCCGATACGTTCATTGGATGATCAAAGATGGCGCGACTGACCCGTGAACAAAGCCAAGCCTTGACGCGCGAAAAGCTTTTGGCTTCGGCTAGCGAGATGGTGGCCCGAGACGGCTATTCCGGCGCATCGATCGAGCGGATCGCAGAGGAGGCCGGCTTCTCGAAGGGGGCCTTCTACTCCAACTTCACGAACAAGGAAGACATCTTCCTGCAACTGCTGGAGCGCAACGCCGGCGGAGATGTGGTCGAACTGACCGAAAGGCTTCGCAGCGTTGACGAGCCGAAGGATGTCATCGAATCCATTTGCGAATGGGCCAACCAACGCGCCAAGGACAAGCGCTGGGGAACGCTGGCCATCGACCTGCTGCGCATCGCGCGCCGCGACAACACGCTGGAGGATCGGCACCTGCGCCTGTTCAGGGACCAGTGGGAAGGGCTGGGCAGGCTGTTGTCGGAGAAGCTGTTTCCGTATGGGGATGCGGAACCCCGGCCACTCTATGTCGGCGGTATCGTCCTCGAACTCGTCTATGGCGGCATGTCGAGTTTTATGGACGACAGGGCGCCCGGCGAAATGGTGCGGGTCGCGCTGACGTCGATGCACGAGGCTCATCTTTTTAGGCATAAGAACGGAAAGGCCGTGCGCAAGCGGACTGCAGCGTCCTGACGCGAACCATGCCACGCCACGTTGGAAGGCCGACCGATTCTCCTTCGTGGACGTCGGGTGCCTATTCGTAGACAAGTCCCTTCAAGCGCAGCCGTTCGCGCATTGAGTTGACGTCCAGGCTGAGCTTGCCTGCAGCGTAGAGGCGACGTTTGTCTTCCTCGGCCGCCTCCCGCTCTCGTGCCGTTCTCGCAACCAACTCGGCATTGGCACGGGGCACCACGCAGACGCCATCATCATCGGCGACGATCACGTCGCCAGGGCAGATGCGGGCACCGGCGCAGATGATCGGAACCTGGCAATCGCACAGCGTCTCCTTTACCGTTCCCTGAGCGAAGATCGCCTTCGACCAGACCGGGAACTTCATCGCTCGCAAAGCAGCCACATCGCGCACGCCGGCATCGATCACGAGGCCTCGGATGCCGAGCGCCATCGCCGATTCAGCCAGAAGGTCGCCGAAAAATCCGTCTTCGCATGGAGAGATCGGAGTCACGACGAGCACATCGCCCGGCCGTGCCTGCTCCAATGCAACATGAATGGTCCAGTTGTCGCCCGGCGCCACCTCGCAGGTAAGCGCATTGCCGCCGATCCTGACGCCGTCATCGATGGGACGCAGCCGCGAGGCCAGCAGCCCCTTGCGTCCCTGGGCCTCGTGAACGGTTGCCACCCCCAGCGCGCCCAGTGCGTCGCACACTTCGATCGGCGTACGTTCGGTGTTTGTCACGACTTTTGCCATTGATATCTCCAGAGATTCGTGCCGGCCGGACCTCGCTAGCGACCCTGTCGCTTGAGCCTCTCGTCCAGCCGCGGGTAGACTTTGCGCGCATTGCCCTCGAACACCGCCGCGCGGTCGGCTTCGTCGAGGCCCAAAGCATCGATGTAACGGCGCGTGTCGTCGAAGTTGAAGCCGGTCAGCGGGTCAACCGCCTTGACCGCGCCCAGCAGTTCCGAGCCGAAGAGGATGTTGTCCGGACCGATCACGCGAAACAGCGTGTCGATCCCCGCCTGGTGGTAGACGCAGGTGTCGAAATAGACGTTGCGCATCAGGTGCGTGGCGAGATCCGGCTTTTCCATCATGATTGCCAGCCCGCGATAGCGGCCCCAGTGATAGGGAGCGGCGCCGCCGCCGTGGGGAATGATTAGCTTGAGGTCTGGGAAATCGCGAAACAGGTCGCCCTGGATCAGCTGCATGAACACCGCTGTGTCGGCATTGATGTAGTGCGCTCCGGTGGTGTGCAGGCAGGCCGAGCACGCGCCCGAGACGTGGATCATGGCCGGTACCTGGAGCTCGACCATTCTCTCGAAAAGCGGATACCAGTAACGGTCATAGATTGGCGGCGCCGACCAGAAGCCGCCGGACGGATCGGGGTTGAGATTGCAGCCGACGAAGCCGAGTTCGTCCACGCAGCGCTCGAGTTCAGCCAGCACAGGAGCCAGGTCACCGCTCATCGACTGCGGCAGCTGGCAGACGCCGGCAAAGTTCAGCGGGAACAGGTCCACGATGCGCGCAATGAGATCATTGGAGACACGGGACCATTCGGCATTCAGCGCAGCGCTGCCGACATGATGACCCATGCCCGAAGCCCGGGGCGACAAAATTGTAAGGTCCGAGCCGCGCTCCCGCTGAAGACGAAGCTGGTTGTCTTCGACGGTCGCGCGAAGCGTCTCGTCGCTTATGCCGGGATAGACCGGACCTGCGTCCCGCTGGCCCTCGGCAAACGCCACCTGGGCCTTGCGATAGGCATGATGCGCCGGGGGCTCGGTGGTGTAGTGACCGTGGCAGTCGATTATCATGGCATTCTCCAACCGCAGCTCAGGGCTCCAGCACATAGTTGGTGAAGCCACCGTCGCCCGAGGCTACGCCGTTGATCGCCTCATTGATCTGGTCCAGCGGATAGGTGCGGGCTTCCAGCACGGACAGGTCGACCGTGCCAGACCGGACCAGCTCCGCTATCTCGATGCCCTCCGCGGTGCTGAGCCAGGCCGAACCGGTGAGCACCATCGAATTGTCCATCCACCATTTGGTGTTGAACAGCATGTCGGCGCCCGTACCGCCGATGTTCACGATGGTGCCGCCGCGTTTGACGCCCATCATCGCGTCCCTCATGGCGTTGACGTCAGCCACCGCGCCAAGGCTGTCGAGCATGAAATCCGCGCCGGAGTGGTGCTTGGAGCGCACCCAGTCCGCGACCTTGCCGTCCAGGCTGGAAAAAATCTCGATCCGGTTCGGCGCGAGGCGCTTCAGCTTTTCCAGCAATGGCTTGCCGCGCGCGACCGCATAGATGGTGGAAATCCCCATGGCGAGCGCGAACATGGTGGCGCCGACACCCAGCGTGCCGGTCGCGCCGTTGATGATCAGCGACTTGCCCGCAAGGTTGCCCAGCTTCTTGAGCGCCGAATAGGACGTGCCGAGATAGCCCATGCGGGCAGCCTGCGGAAACGTCATATTGTCGGGTATCTTGACGATGGCGCTCTGGGGCGCGCGCATGAATTGAGCGAAGCCGCCGCCGGGATAGCGCTTGTAGATTTCGAGGCTGTTGCGATTGAACCCGAAATATCCGGCGAAGGTGAAGTAGTCGCACTTCATCTGGTTGCCGCTGGCGCAGGCGTGGCAGGCACCGCACGAACGCAACGGATTGACGTAGACACGGTCTCCGGGCTTCAAGACAACGACCTGCTCGCCCACTTCGTGCACGATGCCGGCGGGGTCAAGGCCAAACGTCGCGGGCTTGGGAGGCAGCGGCTGGTGAGGATACCAGTTCTCCCAGTTGTTCAGCACGTTGGCGAGGTTCGGGACCATACCGCAGGCTTTGACCTCGACCACGACATCTGTTCCGCACGCTCGAGGCTTGGCGATCTCCTCGATCCGCATTGGTTCGTTTACCGCATGCAACCGTGCGGCGCGCATCATCACTGTCACGAGGTTCCTCCTCAAATACCGCCAACCGGATCGAGTTGACATTCCGATTGGACTGTGGATACCGTATAGTATCTGGATTGGGTGACGCAAGACCCGATTTGCGGTGCCGGTACCAACCATCGCTGCTGCCCTCGGGCCTACGCTCGATTTCGCAGGGTGGCTGGCGGCCAAAACCGGGCCCGCTCACAACGACTGCAGCCGTCACGCTGCTGGGGAGGAGACGTACCATGCCGTTCGAGTTGCAGCCTCAGGACTGCCTGAGGATCCTATGTGGAGTCTGGTTCCTGCCGCATCTGATCGGGAAGGTCAGGAACTTCGATAAGGCGCCGGTTACATTTGAGAAGGCCGGTCTGAAGCCTGGCAAGGCATTCCTTGTCCTGACAATCGTCCTCGAGGTGCTTGCCGCGCTCGGCATGATTTTCAACGTCTATTCGAAAGCAGCAACCGGTTGCGCGATCGTCGTGCTGCTCGGAGCAGCCTACGCAGTGGTGAAGATCAACGGCGCCAAATGGCGCTGGCAGCAGATGGGACCGGAATTCCCGCTTTTTTGGGCGCTCGCTTGCCTCATCTCGGCACTGTGACTTTGAACATCTACCTGGGAGGTTTGATATGCAGGTTCGGCGCATCGTCACTGGCAGGGACAATGCCGGCAAGTCAGTGGTCGTCAGTGACGGTCCCTCCCCTGGGGAAATGGTCCTGCGCCACACGCCAGGTTTCGTATCGTCGCCACAGTGGAAAATCGAGGGGGCGCCAGAGCTGGGGAGCATCGACAACAAGGACCCCATGGAGACGACCGGCACCATGGTCATGCCGGCAGGCGGATCATCGTTCTGGATCATTACTTTCCCTCCCGACAGCGTCTACATGTCATCGGAATGGAACCCCGCGGTAGCTGGTCCCGAACTCATCGAGGCGTCACCTGGCATTGCCGAGCGGATGGAGCCGGACAGCCCTGGCATGCACCAGACCCCGACCGTCGACTACGTCACGGTGGTCAAGGGCAGACTGATCCTGGAACTCGATGACGGCAGGACTGTCGAGCTAAATGCCGGCGACACCGTAGTCCAGCAGGGCACTCGTCACGCATGGCGCAATCCAGGCGACCAGCCGGCGACGATCTCCGTGATCATGCTCGGCGCCACTGTCTGACGCGGCGGTTATCATCCCAGAGAGACCACACCAGCCTCGGCTGGGCTTCGGACCGCTCAGATCGTTGCCGCCACGTCGGCGAGGATCTGGCGCGTCCACGCATGCAGGCCCGAATAGTGAGAACGCTCGGTCCAATACATGTCGATCTGGATCAGCACCTCGAGAGGAAATGGCTTCAACGTCAACTTGTCCGAAAGCCGGCGAGCCAGGCGATAGGGAATGGTCGCGACCAGCTCCGTGCCCCGGATCAATGCTTCGAGATTGTCGTGGCTCGGCACGATCACGCTCGGCGTAATCCTGACGTCGATTGCCCGAAGCGCCGCGAAGTACAACGCCTCCCACTGGCCATTGTGGGTCACGGCGATATGCCGCGTCTGCCGGTAGCGATCCATCGTCAGTTCGCCGGCCGCAAGCGGATGGCTGGAATCCATGATGCAAGCGTAGCGGTCGGTGAAGAGTTTACGCCGGTAGTAGATATCGCCGAAAATCGCCACCGGGCCGAGCACGATATCGCAAATGTTTTCCTTGAGCTGCTGCTTGCCGTGCACGGCGGATTCAAAAATGTTGACCGCGATCTGGGGCGCCTGCTGCTGGACCTGGCGCACGAAGGCCGGCATCAGGAACATACGCTCGTGATGGTTACAGGAGATCGTCACGCTGCCCTTGGACGTAGCGGGATCAAAACCTTGCAGAGAGGACAACGCCTGCATGCGCTCGAGGACATCGCGCGCTTCCTGGGCGAGTTGACGGCATTTGTCGGTCGACAGGATCGAGTTGCCCTGCCGAACGAACATCGGGTCGTTGAAGGCCTTTCGAAGCCGCTTGATCGAATAGCTGATCGTCGACTGATTGACGCCGAGGCGCTCCGACGCCTCTGAAAAGGACCGGCAGTCGTTGACCATGACCAATGCCTGCAAGGCATTCAGGTCGATCTGGGCAAGCTCCTCCGACAGCATGACGCCTACTCTCTATGCAAAATTTCGATCACCTGTATCGAACCTATTGGGTTGTTAGATGTCCTGCAAGGGCTTAGCCGGAAAGGAGCTGCACAGGAGGATTGAAAATGGCTGCTAATCTCGAACAGAAGATCGCTGACGCTGGAAGCGCCCAAACCATGCTCTGGGAATCGCAGAGCCCGCCGATCGTCAGCACGCCGGTGACGCCGGAATTCACCAACTGGCGCGACGAACAGCTCGCTTGGCGCAGCAACGCCGTGCTCTATGACCAGTCGCACCATCTCGCCGACCTGAACATCCGCGGCAAGGATGCGCTGAAGCTCATCCGCGACACGGCGATCAACAGCGTTGAATACTTTCCCGTCAACGCCGCGAAGCAGTATGTAGCGGTCAACGACGAGGGCCAGCTCATCGGCGACAACATCCTGTTCCGCTATGAGGAAGACGAATTCCAAGCGGTGGGCATTCCGCCGACGATTAACTGGCTTCAGTATCATGCCGAGACCGGCGGTTACGACGTCGAGCTTGTGCGGGACAATCCGTCCTATGCCCGCAAGGGAAATCCGCTGTGCTACCGCTACGAGATCCAGGGACCTGGCGCGTTCAACGTGATCCGGGAACTCATCGGCGGCGAGCCGCCGGATGTGAAGTTCTTCCACGGCACCCGCTTCACGATCGCCGGCAAGATGGTCCGCGCGCTTCGCCACGGCATGGCGGGCGAACCAGGCTTCGAGTTCGTCGGGCCCTGGGCCGATCATGAGGTCGTTCGGGCCGCTCTGCTCGAGGCGGGCAAAAAGCACAACATGATTCAGGTCGGCGGCCGGGCGTACCTGACCAACTCGCTCGAGTCCGGATGGCTTCCGCGCCCGTTGCCGGCGTTCTACTCGGGCAAGAGCACGGCGGGCTTCCGCAAGTGGCTTGCCGCGGACGAGATCGATGCCAATGTGTCTCTAGGCGGAAGCTTCTTTTCCGAAAGCATCGAGGACTATTATTTCTCGCCCTACGACGTGGGCTACGGAAAGATCGTCAAATTCGACCACGACTTCATCGGCCGCAAGGCCCTCGAGGCCCAGGTCGCCGACGGCCAGACCACGGCCAACCGCAAGGTGACGCTGCAGTGGAACGGCGACGACGTCGCCAAGGCGTGGGCCTCGATGTACCAGCCAGGTGTCGGAGCGAAGTTCATCAACCTTCCGATCGCCCACTACGCGACCTATCACTACGACCGGGTCGAGGCGCCAAACGGAAGCTTGGCCGGGCGTTCGCTTCATACCGGATACTCGGCCAACTACCGTTCGATGATGTCGATCGCGGTCGTGGATGCGGCAGTGGCAGAGCCTGGCACCGAACTGGTGGTGGTCTGGGGCGAGCCCAAGCCATCCTCCAAGGTGCAGGTTGAAGACCACGTGCAGTTCAAGATCCGCGCCACCGTCCACCCGGCGCCGATCGACGCGCACGCACGCACCAGCTATCGCAAGAACGCCTAAGCCGCACGCCTGAACCGAGGGCGGCATCACGGCCGCCCTCCCCTCACGGCAACCGCACCCGACGACAACAGACTGGCGGGACCTCCTGCCGGTGTCGCTTTGCGACGCGAGAAACCGCCTTGCCCTTCAGCTCGGCCGTCAACCCGGAGACCGGGTATGCAAAAGTCCTATCTGCTTACGCTCCAATGCAAGAACCGGCCGGGCATCGTCGCCGGCGTCGCGAGCCGTTTGGCCGCACATGGCGCCAACATCACCGCGGCCCAGCAATTCGACGACCCCGAGACGGATCGGTTCTTCATGAGGGTAGCGTTCGATTTGCCTTCGCCCCTCGATGATCTCGCCGGGCGTTTTTCCGAGGAGGTCAACCGCTTCGGCCTGCAATGGACATTGCGGCCCCAGAACCTGCCCCGCAAGGTTCTGCTGCTTGTCTCGAAATTCGACCACTGCCTGGTAGACCTGCTTTACCGCCAACGACTGGGCGAGTTGCCCATGCAGGTTGTCGCCATCGTCTCCAACCATCCGCGAGAAGGTCTCAACCTCGCCTCCGACGACGCCATTCCCTTCCACCACTTCCCGATCAGCCATGAGACCAAGGCCACCCAGGAGGCGAAGATCAAGCGCGTGATCGAAGATAGCGGCGCCGAGCTTATCGTGCTGGCCCGCTATATGCAGATCCTATCCGACGACTTCTCAGCCTATCTCTCCGGCCGCTGCATCAACATCCACCATTCTTTCCTGCCGGGGTTCAAGGGCGCCAAGCCCTATCACCAGGCGCATGAGCGCGGCGTGAAGATGATCGGAGCAACGGCGCACTACGTCACCGAAGACTTGGACGAGGGTCCGATCATCGCCCAGGACGTCGAACATGTGACCCATGCCGACACGCCCGAGGACCTCGTTTGCAAGGGTCGGGACATCGAACGCCGCGTGCTGGCCCGCGCGGTCGCCTTCCACCTTCAGGATCGGGTCTTGCTCAATGGACGCAAGACCGTCGTCTTCGCCTAACAACGGAGCCACGCGCATGGAAAAAGCTGCTATCCGCCCCTCCTCTATCTACGCCTCGATCGAGATGGCGCCAAGCCAGGTGATCGACTCCCCTGACCTACCGGGCCTTTTCCCGTCGGGGGTCCGGGTCTACATCACCGATATCGGCCTGGCGGACACGCCGACCCTGGTCAAGGCAGCGCGTCGCGTCGCGGACCTTGGCTACACCGCGGTTCCCCATATGGCCGCTCGCCGACTGACCACGCGCCAAGCGCTGGAAACGCGGGTGAAGGCTTTGGCTGAGGAAGCGGGTGTCCGCGACTTGCTCATCATCGGCGGCGACGTGGCTACCCCAGCCGGTTCATTTTCCTCCTCTTTCAAGGTGCTCGAGACTGGTTTCGTTGACAAGTACGACATCGCCGAGGTCGGTGTAGCCGGCCATCCGGAAGGCAGTCGCGACTTTGGCGACGAGGCGGCGATTGCAGCGCTCCGGATGAAGAGCGCCTGGGCCGAGCGGACCGGGGCAAAGATGCGTGTCGTCACCCAATTTGGCTTCGACGCGGACAAGTTCATCGCCTGGGCGGACGGCCTGGCGGTTTCCGGGGTGGACCTGCCGATCCATCTTGGCGTGGCCGGTCCCGCCAAGATCACGACCTTGCTAAAATACGCCGCCTTGTGCGGCGTCGGCAATTCGCTGAATTTCTTGAAAAAGCGCAGCGCCTCGCTTGCCGCCCTTGCCACCAGTCACTCGCCGGAGAGCTTCGTCGGCCCGATCGAGCACCATTTGCGGGCAAAGCCGGAGTCGGCAATCGCGCAGCTGCATGTCTTTCCGTTTGGCGGCATCAAGAATACGGCCAGGTGGCTCTACGAGCGTGGCTCGTGGCAAGACCTCGAAGCCGACGATCGCTCGTCGATCGCTTAAGCGCGCAGCCACCTCCCGAGAGCCGAGCCAGACCATGGCGCGCCGATCGTCGGCGCGCCACGGTCTCTCGTTGCCGCTACATGGGCGAATGTTGCGGCACGATTGCCACGCGCAGCCTATCAGTCAGCACCGCCGGACATCCGCGAGGACGTCCGGCGCGCTCAGGACAACGCGAAGCCGCCGTCAGCTGCGGCCGCGCCCCTCCGTTTCGATGCGCAGCGTGACCTCGTCCCCGATCAGGGGAAGATTGGCCGTCATGCCGAAGTCGCTGCGCTTCAACTTGGCAGTCGCGCTGAAGCCGGCCTCAAGACTGCCGTCCCACGGGTTCTTGCCCTGGCCGTTGAAGGTCACGTCGAGCGTCACCGGCTTGGTCACACCGGCGATGGTGAGATCGCCCGTGATGGTGCCCTGCTTGTCGCTGGACTTGGTGAATTTGGTGCCGACGAAGGTGATCTCCGGAAACTCGGTGGCATTGAACCAGTCGGCGCCCTGGATGTCGCTGTCGCGCTGGGCATTGTTGGTGGAGATGCTGGACACCTTGACCTTGGCCTGCAGCTTGCTGGCCTCAGGCGCGTCCTTGTCGAAGGTGAATTCCCCGGAGAACTCTTTTGCGACGCCGATGACGTTGGAGAAGCCGAGATGATTGATGAAGAATACGATGCCGGAATGAACCGGATCGATGTCGAACGTGATCGGCTGTGCGGTTGCCGGCCCGATTGGCGCCGTTGCGAGTGCAGCTAGCAAAGCTAGTTTCAGTCTGTAGTTCATTCCATCCTCCTTTGTTGATGCACGAAAAGCGAATTCACAGCGGAAGGCTGAACCCCTTCCGTGCCAGCATCACTGCGACTGCCGCGACGGCCGGCACCAGGCAAAACCCTGCGAAGACGAACGTGGCGAGTGCAGGGGTTTTCTGATCGAGACGATCGAGGATCACGCGGCAGGCCGAAGGGACCAGGAAAAGCAGCAGGAGCACCGCAAGGGCGAGAAGGTCGATCTTACGAGTGATCAGCGCGACGGTCTGCGCCACAGCCATCATGCCCGCCGCTCCGCCGAGCAAGGATGCCCATCCGAAGCGGTAATTCGGCCGGGACAGGTGCCCAACCACGATGCCGGCGATGCCAAAGGCGACGCCAAGAGACAGTTGCAGGCTGGATGATGAAGCCCCCATGAAGGCAATGGGAGCAAAGCCTGCGCTGGCAACCGCGAGCATGATCGCAGGGCGCAGATCCGATCCCTCATCGGGATAGTCAGCTTCCCGATGAAGCGCATATAGCGCTGCCGCTCCGGCCAGAGCGGCGACAACCAGGTCGAGAGGCTGCGCCAGGGCAATCGTATCGCCGATGTAAGCTGCTGAGGCGACCGGCATTGCCGCCAACAGCAACTGTCCGAGCCTGCGGCTGCCTGTCCATTCCGTCGCCACGCCCAGGATCGATCCAACCGCCGCCAGGTAGAACACCTTGTTGACGGCGCCGACCGGAGGGAAGGAGGGAAGGCGATTGTAGGTCAACCAGTAGGACAGGAAGAAGCCGAGCGGGATCAAGAGATCGTACCAACGGCGATCGACGCGCCCCCATCGCATCAGGCCGCTCAAGGCGAACGACAAAAGGCCGCAAATGGCGACCGCCAGCATAACGGCCTCCTGCGGCGATCGGGCAACGCCAATCACGTCGCATTACCGTTGTTGGCTACAGGATAGCGGGCACACGCTCGCGGCACCTTGCGGCAGGATGAAGTCACACCGTCCTCCCCGGTCTGAGTTCTCCATGACCGGCCCTTCCGGATACCGGTCAGATTTCAAATACCAAAGCGTATCTCACTAACCTTGTCAATCCAACTGGACAGCTGGCCGGAACCCGCCTCGCCTTAGTGCAGGTGCACCGGCGAAGTCGGTTGACATACGACTAAGACTTCAAATACTATATGGTATCTAAAGTGGGACAGACGCGGAAGCGCCGGTTCCGCTGACACGCCTGGGAGGAGTGCGTGGCTGTGCAGGAACATATCAGCGCCTATTTGCCTGTGCTCGCGGCGGATGGCGTATCGGTCAGCTTCGGAGGCGTGCAGGCGCTCGACAATGTCTCGCTCGACGTCGGCGATGGCGAGATTTGCGGCTTGATCGGCCCGAATGGCGCGGGCAAGACCACCTTCCTGAATGCCATCACCTGCCTTGCACGCCTTCAACGCGGCACCGTAGAGCTGTCGGGTCGGATAATCTCCAATTCGGCGGTGCGCGACATCATCGGTCTAGGGATCGCTCGGACATTCCAAAACGTCGGCGTATACGGCTCGCTGAGCGTCCTGGAGAACGTCATGCTCGGCGCACACCACAAGATGGGTGGAAAAGTCGCGCGTGCCCTTCTCAATCCCTTCGGTGCGTGGGCCGAGGAGAAGACGGTCCGCCGCAAGGCTGAATCAATTCTGGATGAATTGGGAATGGCCGCATTATCGAGCGTGCGCGCCGACTCCCTGCCCTATCCCTTGCAAAAGCGGATGGAGATCGCACGCGCCCTGGCGGCCGAGCCCAAGCTCCTGTTGCTGGATGAGCCGGCCGGCGGACTGACCCATGGCGAGGTCACCGAATTCGGCACCCTCGTCAATACGATCCGGCATAGCCGCAGGCTCTCGATCCTCCTGATCGAGCATCACATGGGTCTGGTGATGAGCCTGTGCGACCGGATCCATGTGTTCCACCTCGGTCGAAATCTGGCGTCAGGACGCCCCGAAGAAATAAGGACCAATGAAGCCGTCATCGGCGCCTACCTCGGGAGGAGCACGTGAGACTGCTTGACGTCCGCAATCTCTCGGCCTCCTACGGCAAGGTACGGGCGCTTTTTGACTGCTCGCTCGCAATCGCGCAGAACGAATTCGTTGTCCTGCTCGGCGCCAATGGCGCGGGAAAAACCACTTTGCTGCGCGCGCTTTCGGGCACAATCCGCTCGGCCGGCGAAATCGCCTATATGGGAAGCGACTTGCAAAAGATGGCGCCGGAACGGCGTCTGCAACGCGGCTTAGCGCAGATTCCCCAGGGCAGAGGCACTTTCACGGAATTCACGGTCGACGAGAATTTGACGCTGGGCGCCACAATCGTCTCCGATGCCCGCCAGGTCCGACAGGACAAGGAGCGGTGGTACGATCGCTTTCCGCGATTGCGCGAACGACGCTCCCAACTGGCCGGCAATCTGAGCGGAGGCGAGCAGCAGATGCTCGCGGTTGCGCGAGCGCTCATGTCGCGGCCAAAACTGCTGCTATGCGATGAGCCGTCATTGGGTCTCGCGCCCGTCATCACGCGCGAAATATTCGCGATCTTCAAGGAACTCCGCGACATCGATGGGTTGACGCTCTTGGTCGTGGAGCAGAACGCGGACCTGTCGCTCAAGTTCGCCGACCGCGCCTATGTCATCGAGGCCGGGCATATCGTGGCCGGCGGCTCAGCCGGCGCGATACTTGCAGATGAGCATATCCAGAAATCTTACCTTGGGGACTAACGTGGCGACGTTTCACCAGATCATTGTTTGCGGCATTGCCCCAGGCGCTGTCTACGCCGTGCTGGTGATTGCCCTCGTGCTGGTCTCGCGTCTTACAAGGCGGGCGTCGGCCGACCGCCTCGATGCGGCCTCCTTCATCGACATTCACGATACCGCCGGACTGCCATTCCTGATCGTGGTAACCGCCATTTTCCCGTCATCAAACGCCGGGGTTCCCTCGGCCAAGGCTCTCGGACCGAAGGCGCGCAGGTCGACGGCCTCGGCGTTGCAGTTGGGAGGCTGGGCTTGACCCTTTTCGTGCAAATCGTCCTCAGCGGTCTTGCCACCGGCGCGATCTATGCGGCTCTTGCCCTTGCGCTGGTGTTGATCTTTCGCGCCACCAATGTCGTCAATTTCGGTCAAGGCGAAATGGCGACTTTCTCGGCATACTGCACCTGGCAGCTATGCCTGTGGGGCCTGCCATTATGGCTTTCCATTGCAATCGGCCTGACCGGTTCTTTTGTGCTGGGTATCTTGGCGTTTCGGGTCTTCGTCCGCCCGCTCCTGGCAGCTCCGGTCGAGGCGACAGTGGTCGTCACGCTCGGCATGTTTGTGCTCTTCCAGGCGATGGTGACGTGGCTCTGGGGCGCCGAGCAGAAGCCGTTCCCCAGCCTGTTTCCCGAAGGCAGCTTCAGCCTCGGTGAGGTACGGGTGCTGGGTTCGTCGGCCGGTACCTTGCTGATCCTCATTGTCCTGGCCGCGGCCATCGCCTCCCTCTTCGCCTTCACAAGGCTTGGGCTCTCCATGCGTGCCGCGGCCTTCGACCGCGTTCGCAGCGTTCTGGTGGGCATCAACGTCGAGCGCATGCTGATGCTCGGCTGGGGCTTCGCCGCGGCGATCGGAATGATCGCGGCGGTGCTGGTCGCGCCACGGCTGTTTTTAAGCCCGACCATGATGACCCCGATCCTATTCTACGGTCTTGCCGCGGCAACAGTTGGCGGCTGGGACAGTCCGCTCGGCGCCATAGCCGGAGGCCTTCTGGTGGGCGTCAGCGAGAGCCTTGGCGCCAACTACCTCGGCTTTCTCGGCGCGGACATGCGCATCGCGGTCCCGATCGGGCTCACCCTTTTCGTCCTGCTGGTCAAGCCGGTCGGTCTGTTCGGCTCACAGAAGGTCACCAAGCTATGAGCAACGATATTCGGCGCACGGTCGCGGCAAGCGTTGGGTTTGTGCTGGTCGCCGCATTGCTGCCGGCCACTTTGTCAGGCTTCCAGTTGCAGCAGGTGAGCATCGCCATCTCCTATGCGGTCGCCATTCTTGGCCTCAACCTGCTTATGGGGTTTGCCGGGCAGATCTGCCTCGCCCAGGGGACGCTGTTCGGCATCGGCGCCTACGTCACCGCCATCTTGAACGCGACCTACGGCGTCCACCCGTTGGCGACCCTGCCTGCGGCAGCTGTTTTTACCGCGCTGGCCGGTCTCGTCGTCGGCCTGCCGGCCCTGCGTCTGCAGGGGCTGCAACTTGCGATCATCACGTTTGGTGTCGCGGCGGCCTTTCCGCAGCTTCTGTTGAAGCTCGGCAGTTGGACGGGCGGAGTCTCCGGCTTGCCGATCGATTCCCTGGAGCCGCCTGCGTTCCTGGCCGATTACCCCGAGCTCTGGCTCTATCTGGTGTCGCTGGGGTGCGCCTGCGTCGCGGCATTCATCGTCTATCTCGTTCTCCTCGGCGACGTCGGCCGCGCGCTCCAGGCGCAACGGGACAGTCCGCAGATCGCGGAGGCTCTCGGCGTCAACCTGACCAAGACCAAGCTGTGGGCGTTCGCCATCAGCTCTGCGCTCGCTGGCCTTGGCGGCGGCGTCTTCGCGATCCTCAACGGCTTCATCAGCCCGCAGTCCTTTCTCGCCCCACTTTCCATCACCATCGTGATCGGGAGCATCGTCGGCGGCTCGACAAGCATTGTCGGCGCCTTCATCGGCGGGCTGTTCATCACCTTCGTCCCGACATGGACGTCCAACATCAATCTCGCACTCGGCAACGTCATCTACGCGCTGGCGCTGATCGGCATCATGCTTCTGGCGCGCGGAGGGGTTACCGGTCTGCTGGAGAGACTCGCCGCTGCCTTGAAGGCGCGGTCGAACGCCAACGGCAAAGCCGGATCAATGAGCCAATCAGGGAGGAAGTTATGAGACCATGCATGCCAAGAATGCTTGCGACGGCGGCAATACTTGCGCTGGCCGTCGGTGTCGCTCCGGCGAAAGCTGACGAGACACCGGGCATCACCGACAGCACCGTGAAGATCGGCATCACCGGTCCGCTCACCGGTCCCGTCGCCGTCGTCGGCGCGGTCGCAGAAGGCATCCGCGCCCGGGTCGAGGCCGCCAATTCCCACGGCGGCGTCAAGATGTCCGACGGCAAGACCCGCAAGATCGAGCTCGTGATCAAGGACGACATGCTCGATCCGCAGCGAACGCTTGCGAATGTGCGCGAGATGGTGGAGCAGGACAAAGTCTTCGCCCTTGTCGCCACGGCTGCCACGCCGAACAATGTCGCCATCGGACGCTATATCGAGCAACGCAAAGTGCCTAATGTCTTCATGTATTCCGGCGTTCACAAGCTGAACGCGCCGCACGAGGAAATAGGGTTCGTCCCGGCCTTCTCGACCGAGGCGGCGTCGTTCGCCACTTATCTGAAGGACAACAAGCCCGAGGCAAAGGTCGCGCTCCTCTATCTCAACACCGAGACCGGCGAAACCTTCATGAAGGCCTTCGACAAGGCCATCGACGGCTCAGGCGTCAAGGTCGTCGATCGGCAACCGGTGACTTCGCAGGATCCGACCGTCGAAACGCAACTGACAGCGCTCAAGGCTTCCGGCGCCGATACGCTGGTGATCATCGCCGCGCCGCAACAAGGCGGCGAAGCAATCCGCTTCCAGGCCGAGAGCGGCTGGAAGCCGCTGACGCTCGTCACCAACCTTTCCTCGGCCTACCCGATCCTGCAGGCGGTGGGGCTCGAGAACGCCAAGGGCATCATCACCTCGAATTTCCTGAAACCGATCGTTAGCCCGGAAAAAACCGGTGACGCGGGTATCGACCAGTATCTGGACGATATCGCCGCGGCCAAGGTCAACTTCGTCTTCGCCAACACCATCGGACAGGTCGGCTACGCGACCGGCGATGCTCTTGTGAAGGCGCTCGAGCACATGAAGAAGCCGACCCGGGCTGAGCTCCTCGACACCGTCTTCAACATGCAGAAGTGGGACGATCCACTGTTGCTGGACGGGATCAAGCTGAACACCAAAGCCGGCTCCGATATTTTCCCGATTGAGGCACTGCAGCTCTATCAGTTCGACGGGCAGAAGTACGTGCCTGTTGGCAAGCTTCTGGATTTCGAGGGCAAGACGGAAGAGTAACGGACGATCGACACAGGTTGCTGCCGGCTGCGAGCGTCCGCGTTTTGCGGGCGCCTTTCTCGCCAGAGCGAAGTTCGATTTGTTTGAGCGATTCGTGAGCCGACAATATCGTCGGCAGTCCTATCTGCGATCCGTTTTTGCCGGAAGTCATTCGGCAGAAGATGCTGGCGAAGGCGAATCCGGATTCCGTTGCGCGTGACGGCAGATCCAGCTTCAGGCAGTTTGCAAATGCTCTGCGTACCGGACGCAACTTCCCCATTCTAGCCAGTATGGTAGAGATTGGGGCTGGTGCAAATTCCGGTACGAACGGCAATGAACCTTCAAACCAGAGCCCGGTCCATTCTCGATAGCGAAGTCGTCTGGGACGCCCATTCCGGCTTCATGCCGGATCCTGCCGCGGACTTGAACAACCTGCGGATCTGGCGAGACGCCGGTGTCGACTATCTGTCCATCGATGTCGGGTTCGATCTGCTGTCCTGGGAAATGACGGTAACCAATCTCAGCTGCTTCCGCCACTGGATCCTGGCGCGTCCCGCCGACTACGTGCTCGTCTCGTCGGCCGACGAAATCCTCGCTGCTAAGGCGCAAGGCAAGCTGGCGGTCACCTTTGACATCGAAGGCATGAATGCCCTGGACGGCCGGATTGAGATGGTCGAGTTCTATCAAGGCCTTGGCGTGCGCCAGATGCTTTTCGCCTATAACCGCAACAACCTTGCCGGCGGCGGATGCCATGACGAAGACCCGGGTCTGACCGCGTTCGGTCGGCAGGTGATCGACGAGATGAACCGCCTCGGCATGTTCGTGGATGTGAGCCACACCGGCTACCGCACCACCATGGACGTGATGGAGTACACGGACCGGCCAGTCATCTTCTCGCACTCCAATCCGAAAGCGCTCTGCGCCCACGGTCGCAACATCACGGACGAGCAGATCAAGGCCTGCGCCCGCACCGGCGGCATCGTCGGCGTCGTCGGGCTCAGCCGTTTCCTTGGCGAGGCGCGCACCGATTCCGAACGGCTGGCCGACCATGTCGAATATCTGATCGATCTCGCTGGCCCACGCCATGTTGGCATCGGCCTCGACCATGCTTTCCCGGTCGAGATCGAAGGCATCGACGACATCATCGCCAGCAATCCGCATTTCTGGCCGAAGAGCGAATATGCGGGAGAAACGACCTATTCGGCACCAGCCCAAATGAAAGAGCTGACCGAGGTTCTGCTTCGTCGCGGTCAGCCGGAAGGAGCGGTCCGCGACGTCATAGGCGGCAACTTCATGCGCCTTGCCCGGGAAATCTGGAAATAGCCACCGGAGCAGCTGTTGAGCGCTCCGTGGGACCTTCTTTTGGTCAGGCGGGTTGGTCCGCGCCAAGAAGGACGCGCAGCTTCGCGACGGCCGCATCCGGACTGGTCGATACGGGGATGTTCGTCGCCGCTTTGACCGCATCCCGCGCGCGCGCCATGGAGAACTGTGCCAAGACGATCGCATCGAAATCCTTCAGCTTGGCGGCTTCAGCCGCGATCAGCCGGTTGTGGGTTTCCACGTCTCCTGCACGCACCGCCTCGATCGCGCCCGGCACGAAATAGCTCGTGATGGTGGCAGCTTGGCCCATACGGGCGGCTTCGTCCCGGAACTCCTGCTCCATTCCTTCCCTCGACGGCGGGAAAGTGTAGAGCATTGCGGTGCGGCCGCCACGGCGGATCGCCATCTCAAACATGGCCTCGTTCGGTTTCAGGACCGGAACGTCCAGCTTCGCCGCGGCCTGTTCGATCGCTTGCCCGAACGCCGAGCAGGTGAACAGCACGGCATCGCTTCCAATCGAACGGGCATAGCTGGCCAAGGCCTCGATGCGCCGGATCATGTCGCTCGTCAGGTCAGCGGTTTTGGCGCGGTCCACTGCCAGGCTGTCCTCGAGGATATTGACGGTTTCGACGCCAGGCCATCGCGTTTCGAACGCCGATCTGATCGACTCCATCGAGATGGGCGTGGCATGGATCAGGGCAATGCGAGGCTGTGACGTCATTGTGCGAGACCGAATGTTAAACGAGGCCGCCCCGAGAGCAAGCGGCGTTGGTACCAATGAATATTTCGCGGCTGCCGCCGCGAAGACCCATACGCTCTCGGCAGGGATCCGCGCCCATACATTGCGCGAGGCAAGTTGCCGCGCGCCGTGCGCTTTGGCGACGAAGTCGCCACGGCGCAGACGGTACTCCCACTTGTCGCCGGGATAGATGCTGTCATCGAGATGCATCTCGATGCCGTCCGGGTGCAAGGGACCGCGGCTGTTGAAACTGACTTCGAGATCGAGACTCTGGCGATGGACGGGATCATCCCGCTTATCCTTTCGAGACCAGCTCACCATGGCAAGGAAGGAGGAAGGCGACCGCAGCCCAATAGGTGATGGTCCTTGCCTTCGATCACGTGGCGAGACAGCCACTACAAAGCCCGTCGCCTCGAGCGCTACGAGCGTGCGACGTTTTGGCCGTGAAAACCGAGGACCGTGACTGGCCGAACCACGGTTGCGCATAATCCGGCGGAAGAGTTCCACTTCGGGTAATGTTGAAGGCCGCAGGAGGCAGGATCGGGCCTATCTTTCCCGAAACGCGCGCTGGAACGAGTCCACTAGTGGCTTGGTCAGATAGCTCAGAAACGTTCGCTCGCCGGTTGAAATGAAGGTTTCGACCGGCATGCCTGGGTAGATCTGCTCGGGCTTGACCTGCGGTGGCAGCTTGTCGGCCATCTTGAGCCGCACGGTGTAATAGGGCTGTCCAGTGCTGGGAGTGGTCAGCCGGTCCGCCGAAATGTAGAACACCTTTCCCGGCACTTTTGGTGTGGTCCGCGCGTTCAGGGCTGTGAACATCATGTTCGCGCCTTGGCCGACTCGGATAGAATCGATGTCTTCAGGCTTGATCTTTGCCTCGACGATAAGTTCCTTCGTCGGCAGAAGCTCCATCGCAGGCTCGCCAGCACGAATGACGCTGCCTTCGGAATTGTAGAGAGAGCGGACGATGATGCCGTCCGCCGGGGCACGAATGGTCGTTCGGACCAGGACCGATCGAGCGGCGTTGATTTGTTCCTCAAGGTCGGCCACCTCTACCCGGGCCTTGTTCAATTCCGTGACGGCATCCTCGACCCGGGTGGTTGTTAGTCTTTCAATCTGCTGGCGCGCTTCCACGATCTGGGTGGCCGCGCTGGCGATTTGCGCCTCCAGCGATCCCTCCTGACCTACCAACTCGGCGGTGCTACGCAGAAGATCGGTGTATTCAGAACGATTTGTCAGTCCCTTGTCGAGCAAGTGCTTTTTGCGTTCCGTCTCGGCATTGACGATCGCGAGCTGGTTTGCCGCAGCATCCTTTTGCGCCTTCAAGCCGGCAACAGCTTCCCGAAGGGCTGCCACCCGTTCCCTAAGGATCTCCTGATCTGCGCCATAGCGCGCTAGCCGAGCCCGGAACTCCTTGGTTTGCTCTGCAAAGACGTCACTGAATTCGGACGCGTCTGAGTAGGCGCCTAAATCGCGGGGCAGGACGATTTTCTCCAGGCCGTCCCGTTCTGCCTCGAGCCGCGCGATCTCGGCCTTTTGTGCGACCCACTGTTTGAGGACTCGGTTGAGCTGCGACTGCGCCACCGTTGGATCGAGCACGATCAGCGCCTGCCCTCGTAAGACTCTGTCACCCTCTCGGGCCTTGACGCTGCTGACCACGCCACCTTCGAGATGCTGGATCATGACATTCTGTCCAGCTGCTGCAATCACTCCTGGCGCGATCGTTGCTCCGGCAATCGGCGCCATTGCGCCCCAGAATACGAAGCCAAGCAAGAAAACGGACACGCTTGCATACCCCGCGAGCGTGATGCGATCTGTGCGTGTGTCGACGTTGCGCTGCCAGCTATACGTCCTGGCGCCGATGGCTTGGCTAGTCATTAGCGACCTTTATCTCGCCTCGAGCAGATGAGGGGAAAGGCACCACTCCTTCGCGCGACTGAGAGGCTGCGGGCCACCCCGCTTGGGCGCGTCGCTCGACAAGTCTATCGAGCACGCCCTTGGTCAAACCGTAGATCTCGACCTGGCCATTGCGTAGCATCAATACGCGATCGCATTTGGAAGCGAGAGAGGGCCGATGGGTTATGACAAGCACGGTCGTTTTTCGTGAACGCGCCCCGCTAATCGCGCGCTCGAGCGCGGCTTCGCCGTTGGAATCGAGATTTGCATTGGGCTCGTCGAGAACCAGCACCTTGGGATCGCCGTAGAAGGCCCGAGCAAGCCCGATGCGTTGACGCTCGCCACCCGAAAGGCGAACGCCGGTCGGGCCGATCAGCGTCGAGTAGCCATCCCTCTGACCCAGGATGAGCTCATGCACTTGGGCCCGCTGGGCTGCTTGAACCAACTTCTCGCTGGGCGCATTCGGTTCGAACCGCGCGATATTTTGCGCGATGGTTCCCGGGAAGAGTTCCACATCTTGCGGCAGGTAACCAATATGGCGGCCGAGTTGTTCCGGGTCCCAGTTCCGAATATCGCCGCCGTCGATCCGGATCGCCCCCGAGCGGGGCGCGATCGCACCGACGATGAGGCGCGCCAGAGTCGATTTTCCAGCCTGGCTCGGCCCCACGATCGCGACTGTCTCGCCGGCGGCGACCTCAAAGGTCAAGCGCTTGATCAGCGGCAGCGAGCCGTCGGCCGCGCCCGGAAGATGATAGACTATTTGCTCCACGCTTAGCGCTCCTTCAGGAGCCGGCAATGCTACGTTTTCCTGGTTGTCGAGCCCGGACCGGAGAGCTGAAAGCCTCTTCCAGGCAAGATTGGCGTCGATGATCTGCCGCCAACTCCCAATGATCTGATCAAGAGGTTGCAGAGCGCGCGCCGAAATCATCGAGGACGCAAATATCATACCGGCGGTCATCTCGTTGTGGAGAACCAGATAAGCGCCGGCCCCCAATATCGCGATCTGCAGTGTCGAACGAGTGGTGCGCGATACACCGCCATAAAACGAATTGATGCGAGCGAGCCCATCCGAGGCGTGTAGAGAGCCGGAAAAACGGGTGCCCCAGAATTCTATCGCGTTGGACACCATGCCAAGTGCGCGAACGGTTTCGAAGTTTCGGGCGAAAGCCTGCGCCGAATTCATCGAGGCGTTGAGACTCTCCGACGCCTCCTTGCCAGGTCGCGAGCTCGCGACCTGGTTCAGCATGGCGATGGCGACCATGAGAACCGCCCCGACGACCGTCACGAGGAAGAGCAGCGGATGGATGAAATAGAGCAGGCCTACGAAGATCGGCCCGAAAGGAAGGTCGAAGAGAAAGAAAATCGTTCTCGAAGCGATGAAGCCTCGCACGGTGGCCAAGTCGCGCAAGGCTTGAACATCGCCGAGGCCAGCGCGAGGGCCACTCATTGCAGCGAGAAAAGACGATGTGCCCAAAGAGACATCCAGTCGCGCCGCGAGCCGGCTTGCGTATACACCCCGCACGACTTCGAGCACGCCGAAGAGCAAGAGCGTCGAAAGCGCAAGCAATGTTAGGTAGGTGAGCGTGTCCAAATTGGCGGCGGGCAAAACCCGATCATAGACCTGCAGCATGTAGAGAGGCAGAACTAGCACCAGGGTGTTCATCACCGCGGAGAACAGGCCCATTTCGACCACGCTCTTCGACAGCACCCTTCTATTCGTGTAACTGGGCATCCCCGAAATCGTCTCTTTTGGTTAAGCGATCATTTTAGACAATGTTTATATATCATGCCAAGCAGCCGCGCTATCGCTTGCGACCTTTTGACAGCCTAGCCTCACTTTCACCGGAAGTTATCCACCGGGCATCCAGTTCGGCTGGGACGCCAGGAACCACCAATCCAGGATGGCGCTAAGCGTCTGATTCTCAAGCAGAGAATTGAATCGTCCAAACCTCGAAATTGCCCTAGTCAGCCAATCGTTTGCTGGCCAGTGAAAATGACGTCTGCGAACGAGGCGGCGTGAAACTCTAGTTGCTACATGTTTTCCAATAATAGCGGCGCCGCCGCAGCAAGCTGGCCGCCGATAATGGTGTCCCCGCCATCGGCCCGATCGGTTTGGAATTGGTGATGGCAGCGCCGACTGCAAAGGCCGGCGCATGCGCATCTGCGGCGATCAATGCGGCCGACGCTTATGGGCAACTTGATCGGCGTCCGCCGCCTTTCTGATCGGTGACCGTCGGAACCAGGCACGGCGGGGGGCGCGCCCGCCCCTCGCCATGCCATGGTCCGATCGCATGAACGATCAAACGACGAACACGTCGTGATAGGTCAGTGCCGCTCCGGGCTCGAGGTGGGCGATTTCCACCTGCGGGGCCGATCTCGAGCCGTCGGGATCATAGGACAAGACGCCCGTGGCCCGGTTGTAGAGCAGGTGATCGTTGCTATGGGTGGCGTGTTCTCGCAACTCAAAATACGACGAGTTCACCTGCGTCGGGCTGGACGAGGAACCGGCGCCGAGTTGGGTGAAGACGGCGTTGTCGAGATAGAGCGCGTCGTTTACAGCGTCGAAGTCGGTCAGTGTGTCGACATTGCCGGGGCCATAGGCGGTGTCAAACACAAAGGTGTCGTGGCCCGCGCCACCGGTCAGCACGTCGTTGCCACCCTTGCCCCGCAATGTGTCGTTGCCAGCCAGGCCATCAAAGGTATCGGCCGCGGCAGTGCCGACAAATGTATCGTTCCCGGTCGTTCCGTGGGTCGGGTCGGCCGGCAGGGTCGGAGATGACGGTAGCGGGTCGGTCGGCACGGTCGGAGATGACGGTAGCGGGTCCGTCCCGTCATGGGCTGCATGCCAGGCCGCCTTGGCGTTGGCCCAGTAATCGCGGGCCGCTTGGCCTTGAAGGACCGTCCAGCCGGCGGGCGGCATTGGATAATCCGCCGGCAGTGGCGTGTCGGAGAGGTTGAGATAGTAATTGCCGTGCGACTCGACCGTCTTGTCCCAGGCCCGCTGCACCCGCTCCAAGCCGTTGTGGTCAACGTCGGTGATCGCCACCACGCAGTCGATGAAGCGCAAGCTGGGAACGATATCGTCAGCGCCTGTGCCCTTGTCCAGTTTGAACGGCGAACCGTGCGTCATCTCGCCTTTGCGAAGATACTCTCCCATGCCCAGAAGCATGCCATCCATGGTGACCGTGTTGTGAGACCCATCCACGTCACCGTCGCCAAGGCTCACTCCGGAAAACACGTGGTCGAACAGCGAATCCCGGATGGTGCCGCCGATGACGTCGTCGTCCTCGACCGCGTCGTCTCGTGAGTTGCCGACATAGGTATCCTCGATAAGGAAGGTGCCAGTGCCGCCGACACGGATGCCATCCCAGGGCTTGGTGATCGTCCAGTCGTCGATGACAAAGCTGTGGGCTGAATTCACGCGGACTGCGGCGGAGTTGACGTAAACGTCCTCCCAGGCGCCGGTTTGGGAGACCGTGCCGTTGATTGTGCCGCCCGACGCCACGAGGTTGTCGCCGGGGTTGACGACCGCGAAGGGATAGAGGTTGGTGGAGCTTCCCTGATTGGCGACGATCCACGAGGCTTTGCTGGCATCGATAGTGGTGTCGGCGGGGAGACCGGATGCTTTATATTGGCGGTAGCCGTAGTCACCGCTCAAGACAATGGTATTCGTATCGGCCATTCTTGGCGACCTTTCACACCCCCACCCTTTTTGCCCAACATGCCTGAAGCCCGAATGGCTCGCGCCAAAAGAGCCCACGTTAGCGGTATGGTGCAAATCACAAAAGTTAAAAAAGTGTCTCAAAATGTAACAATATATCTCTCGCGGGAATTGGGTGGCGCAGCGATTTTAGCGCGGATTCTCTTCAGTGTACGCGGCTTTCGACCCCTTGCCACCTCCGAAACCCACGGGCCTCGCAGGAGCAGTCCATGAGCGGAGACGGTGCGCACGAGGCCCATCGTTGCACAATCATCGAAATCCGGACGATTGGCGAGACGATCAAATTCGTTCGTGAGTTATGGGGCAAGAACGCACGCCGGGATGTCGAACGCCCGGCAATGAACTGACCGATATTTGCGTCAGCTCGACATCACGATCTCTCAATATGAAGTGGAAGTCCGTGCTCTGGTCGCGGCGAGCGGTGGGGCAGGTCCCTCGACAATATCGGCCCGACCTCCTATATGCTTCGCGCAAAAGCACGGAGAAAGGGTGTGTCCCGAGAGCGTGACGTGCTTATGTGGCGCGAAGCCGGGAAACTTGCGTTATCTGGCGACTATGAAGGATGGCTTGCCATCGAATGGGAGCTTCGTAGCAGAGGATTCTCACGCGCCAAGCTGCTGTTCGATAACGACCGGGTCCGAAAAAAATTGGATGAGATCTGCAAGAGGGCACAGGAGCAACGCGCCGACCCCAAACAGACCTAAGGACCAGAAGCGCCCCGCCTTTCCAGAACCCAGCCAACCTTCTCTCTTTCCGATGAGTTGCATTTCTCCACGCCAGGTTTCTCGCCAGGGAGGCGAAAGCGCCGGCGTAAACCTTTTCCGCCGACAGACGTTGTTTGTTCCAGACAGACCGAGCGACCGGCAGCGGAGAGGATCACCCGATGTATTTCATGGCACTGGCCACCGACTACGACGGCACGCTGGCGCATGACGGACTGGTCACCGCCAGCACGCTGTCGGCGCTGAAGAAGCTGAAGAAGTCCGGCCGCAAGCTCATCCTGGTCACCGGCCGCGAACTGCCCGATCTCAAGGAGGTGTTTCCGGAGGTCGGGCTATTCGACAAGGTGGTGGCCGAAAACGGCGCGCTGATCTACACGCCGGCGAGCGAGGAAGAGCAAACGATCTCGCCCTCGCCTTCCGCCGATTTCGTCGACAGACTGAAGAAGCGCGACGTCAAGCCGCTCTCGGTCGGCCGCTCGATCGTTGCTACCTGGGAGCCGCACCAGGCCACCGTGCTCGACGTCATCAAGGAGCTCGGCCTTGAGCTGGAGATCATCTTCAACAAGGGCGCGGTGATGATCCTGCCCTCAGGCATCAACAAGGCCACCGGACTGGCGGCTGCGCTCAAGGACCTCAGATTGTCGCCGCATAATGTGGTGGGCATCGGCGACGCCGAGAACGACCACGCCTTCCTCAGGGCTTCGGGTTGCAGCGTCGCCGTCGCCAACGCACTGCCCGCCGTGAAGGAAACCGCCGACCTCGTCACCAGGGAGGCGCGCGGCAAGGGTGTCGAAGAACTGATCGGCAAGCTGATAAAGCAGGATCATCTGATAGCTCGCAAGCGCTTGCGCGGCGTCCTGCTGGGAACTGCCAACGGCAAGAAGGTTTATCTGTCGCCCGTTGAGACCGTTCTGATCGCCGGAAGCTCCGGTATCGGCAAGTCGACATTGGCCACAGCGCTCACCGAGCGGCTTGCCGAACAGGGATTGCAGTTCTGCATTTTCGATCCCGAGGGCGACTATGACGGACTGGAGGGCGCCGTTCCGCTAGGTGATGGCTCGACTACACCCAGCAAGGAGCAATTGCTGGAGCTGATCGAAAAGCCTGGCACCAATATCGTGGTCAACGGGCTGGCGCTGAAGGTCGACGAGCGGCCCGACTTCTTTGCCGAATTGCTGCCAGGCCTCGGCAGCGTCCGCTACCGCACGGCAAGGCCGCATTGGCTGATCATCGACGAGGCGCATCACCTTCTGCCCAGGCGCCGCGAGGACACGCGCGCGGTGCTGTCGCTCGAGCTGCCGGGCACGGTGCTGATCACCGTGCATCCGGAAGCGATTTCGACCGGGGTCCTGCGCCTGGTGACGGCGGTCATCGCGCTCGGTCCGAAGGCGAAGAGCGTGATCAAGACCTTCTGCAAGGAGGCCGGGCTGGAGGCGCCCAAGAGCATTCCTTCGCCGAAGGGTGACCGGGTCCTGCTATGGCGGCCGCAAGACGGCAAGAAGCCGTTCACGGTCAAGGCGATCGAACCCGACCAATCGCTGAAGCGGCACAGCCGCAAATATGCCGAAGGCGAGCTCGACGAGGCCGGCAGTTTCTATTTCACGGGGCCGGAAAAGGCGATGAACCTCAGAGCCCACAATCTGATCATTTTCGCCCAAATGGCGGAAGGCATCGACGACAAGACCTGGGAATACCACCTGCGCGCCGGCGACTATTCCAAATGGTTCCGCCAACAGATCAGGGACAAGGAACTCGCCCGCGAGACGTCAGAGGCCGAGAAGGACAAGAGCCTATCGCCCGAGGAGAGCCGCAAGCGCGTGCTGGAGGCCGTGCGCCGGCGTTACACGGCGCCAGCCACGGCACCGGAGACGTAACTCAGTCGGTTCCTGGCGCCAAGCCCGCCCTCAACTCGCCTCGCGCAGCGCCTCAGCGGCCTGCAGGTCGACCGAGACCAGCTGGCTGACGCCCTGCTCGGCCATGGTGACGCCGAACAGGCGGTCCATGCGCGCCATGGTGATCGGGTTGTGGGTGATGATGACGAAGCGGGTTTCCGTCGTTTTCGACATCTCGTCCATCAGGTTGCAGAAGCGCTCGACATTGTGGTCGTCGAGCGGGGCGTCGACCTCGTCGAGGACGCAGATCGGCGCCGGGTTGGTAAGGAAGACGGCGAAGATCAGCGACATGGCGGTGAGCGCCTGCTCGCCGCCGGAGAGCAGCGTCATGGTCTGCGGCTTCTTGCCGGGCGGCCGGGCGAGGATTTCGAGGCCGGCTTCCAGCGGATCTTCGGACTCGATCAGCTGCAATTCGGCCGTGCCGCCACCGAAGAGATGTGCAAACAGCCGCTGGAAATGGCCGTTGACCACCTCAAAGGCCGACAGCAGGCGTTCACGGCCCTCGCGGTTGAGGCTCTGGATCGCTTGGCGCAGTTTTCTGATCGCCTCTATGATGTCCTCGCGCTCGGACACGATGATTTCCAGGCGGTCCGACAGCTCCCTCTGTTCTTCCTCGGCGCGCAGATTGACGGCCCCGAGCCGCTCGCGCTCGATCTTCAGCCGGTCGAGCTGGCGCTCGACCTCGGCCATGTCCGGCATCGGGTCGTCGGTCTCTAGCCCGGTATGCTTGATGACGAGATGCGGCGGCGTGTTCAGCGCTTCCTGGATGCGCGCCTCGACCTCGGCGCGCCGTTCGTCGGCTGCGGTCAGCCGCTCCTCGGCGCGGACGCGGGTCTCGCGCGCTTCGGCAAGCGACTGGATCGCCGCGGTCGCCGCCTTGTCCAGCTCGGCCTGCTTGGTCTCTGCTTCCTGCAGGCGATCGCCGGCGGCCTGGCGCAGCGCCTCGGCCTCGGAAAGCTGACTCAAGAGCGCACGGCGCTTGGCGTCGATCTCGTCGGGCGCGTCGGCCAGCCGCTCGCGCTCAGCTTCGGCCTCAGCCTTGCGCTCGCCAAGCGCGGCGATCTGCGTCGAGGCGTTTTCGGCCCGCTCCAGCCAGTTCTTGCGCTCGGTGCCGATCGCGTCGAGCCGGCGCATGCGCGCTTCGGCCTCGCGCCGCAGGCCGTCATGCACGGCGCGCGTATCGGCAAGCGTGGCGCGGTCGCGAGCTACACTGGCGGAGGCCTGCTCGAGCTGGAGCTGCAGGTCGCCGAGATCGGGCGCGTCCCTGAGCATCTCCTCGGCTTCGAGGAAAGCGGCTTGCGTCTCTTCATGGCTGTCGACGATGCGCGCGCGGGCGTCATCCAAGGCAGCACGGCGGCTCGCCAGCTCGCCGCCGGCCTTCTCGGCCTCGGCCAGCGCGTTACGGGCGGCGTCCAGTGCGTGCTGGGCATCGCGGCCGGCCTGACGCGCGTTGCGCTCGGCCTCGCTCGCCTGGCGCATCGCCTGCTCGGCGCGCGTCAGCGCCTCCTCGGCCTCGCGCACGACGCGGGTCGCCTGCACGGCCTCGGCATCGAGCTCCGCCAGGCGGTTCTTCTGCGCCAGCCGCTGCGCGGCAGCGGTCGGCGCATCGGCGCTGGCCGTCAAGCCGTCCCAGCGCCAGAGCGCGCCGTCGCGGCTGACCAGCCGCTGGCCGGGCGCGAGCTGCGCTTGAAGGCGACGGCCATCGGCGGCGTCGACGATGCCGATCTGCGCCAGGCGGCGGGCAAGCTGTGCCGGCGCGCGGACCACACTCGCCAGGCTCCTCACGCCTTCGGGCAGCGCCGCGTCACCCGGTTGAACCGCGCTCTCACCCCAATGCACCGGGGCGCTGCGGTCGAGCGGCACGTCGAGGTCCTCGCCGAGCGCGGCGCCAAGTGCCGTCTCGTAGCCGCGCTCGACGCTGATCTGCTCCAGCACCGAGGGGAAGAGATCGCCGCTCGCGGCGTTGAGTATCTTGGCCAGCGTGCGCGCTTCCGTCTCGATGCGCTGCAATTCGGCCTTGGCATCCTGCAGAGGCGGACGGGCAGCACTTTCGGCGGCGCGCGCTTCGGCGACCGCCTGCTCGGCGGCGATGGCGCCTAGCTCGCTCTCTTCCAGCCGGGCAAGCGCGTCCTCGACCAGCAGCCGCTTCTCGGCGGGATCGGGCAGGCCGGAAATGCGCGCCACAATATCGGAGAGCTCGCGATCGACCTCGGCAAGCTGGCGAGCGAAGCGGTCGCGGCGCTCGGCGGTCTCACGCAAAGTGCGCTCGATCTGGTGGCGCGACGCGGCCGCCTCGGCGCGTTCGGCAGTCAGCGCGGCAAGTCTTGCTTCGCTCTGCGAGAGCGTCGCGCCTGCCTGCTCGAAGGCGGCGCGGGTGGTGGCTTCGCGCTCGGCAGCACCTGCATTGTCCGAATTGAGCTCGGCTTCCTCGGCGCGGAGACGCTCGAGAATGTCGGCATTGTCGCGCACCATCCGCTCCTCGCGGGCGATGTCTGCATCGAGCTGTTGCAGGCGCCGCTCCAGCTCCGCCTGGCGCGAGCGGATGCGGCCGGCCTCTTCTTCGATCTGCGTTTTGGCGATCGACAGGCGCTGAAAGGCCGCCGCTGCGGCCGCTTCGGCGTCGCGCAGGTCGGGCAGGCGGTGGGCGGCGATGCCCTGCTCCCTCGCAGCGGCCATCTGGGCTGCGGCGCGGTCACCGACCAGCGTGGTGGCAACGGCAAGCGCCGAACGCGCTTCGCCTTCCTGGGTTTTGGCCAGTGTCCAGCGCAGATGCAGAAGCGTCGCCTCGGCCTTGCGGATGTCGGCCGACAGGTTCTTGAAGCGCGAGGCCTGGCGCGCCTGGCGCTTCAGGCTGTCGATCTGGCTTTCCAACTCGCCGACGACATCGTCCAGCCGTTCGAGGTTTTGTTCGGCCGCCTTCAGCCGAAGCTCCGCCTCGTGCCGGCGCGTGTGCAGGCCGGAGATACCGGCGGCTTCTTCGAGCAGCGCCCGGCGCGCCTGGGGCTTGGCCTGGATCAGCTCGCCGATGCGGCCCTGGCCGACCATGGAGGGCGAGCGAGCGCCGGTCGACTGGTCGGCGAAGAGCAGCTGCACGTCCTTGGCGCGCGCTTCCTTGCCGTTGATGCGGTAGAGCGAGCCCGCCTCGCGCTCGATGCGGCGCGACACCTGCAATTCATCGGCGTCGTTGAAGGCGGCGGGCGCCGTGCGGTCCGAATTGTCGAGGAAGAGCGTGACTTCGGCGGTGTTGCGCGCCGGCCGCGCGCCGGAGCCGGAAAAGATCACGTCGTCCATGCCGGACGCGCGCATGTTCTTGTAGGAGCTTTCGCCCATCACCCAGCGCAGCGCCTCGACAAGGTTGGACTTGCCGCAGCCGTTCGGCCCGACAATGCCGGTCAGCCCGCGTTCGATGACGAACTCGCCGGGCTCGACGAAGGACTTGAAACCGAGGAGGCGAAGGCGCGAAAACTTCATTCGCGCCGCTCCGCAAAGACCAATATGCCGAAGTCAAGCAGCTTCGGCGCGGCCTGGACGTCAGAGCAGAGGGTCGATGATGGCCGACATTTCCTCAATCGACATCGCCCCTTTGTAGGTCTTTCCGTTGATGAAGAAGGTCGGCGTCGAGTCGACCTTGAACTCGTCCGCTCCGCGTTTCTGGACTGCTCTCACATCGTCCAGAAGCTTCTGGTCCGTCAAGCAGGCCTCAAATGACTCCTGTGTAAAACCGGCGAGCTTGGAAATCTGCAGCAGCGCTTCCTTGGTGTTGCTGACGCCGACCCAGCTCGGCTGCTGCTTGAACAACACGTCCACCATGGCGAAATAGTTGTCCTTGGCGCAGCGTGCCAGCATGAAGCCGGCCTCGGCGCTCGGGTCGAAGGGGAATTCGCGCAGGATGTAGCGCACCTTGCCGGTGTCGATGTATTTCGACTTCAGCTCAGGGAAGGTTGTGTCGTTGAAATGCGCGCAATGCGGGCAGGTCATCGAGGCATATTCGACGATGGTGACCTTGGCGTCGTCCTTGCCGAGCTGCTTGTCGGGCAAAGCGCCGGGCTTGAGCAGTTCCGCCATGTCGACGGTGCCCTGCGCTTCCGGCACCTGAGCGGCCGCGGGCGTGGCAGGCTTGGCTGGCGTCGACGGATTGGCGGGCTTCACATCGGCCGCCTTTGCCTCTTCGCCCGAGTCGCTGCACGCGGCAAGCAGCGCCGCTGCCGGAACGGCGGCCAGCGTGGTCAGAAGGTTTCTGCGAGACAAAGAGCGGTTCATGCGAATCACCTGATATCGGTTGGATTTTGCAATGCAAGGGCTAGAAAAGGCGAGAGTTGGCGCGAATTAAGGCATCGGCATCCCCAATCCAATCGCCAAATTTTTCGGGCGCGATCACGAATATGCGATATTGACGACAATTTTGCAGCGAGCTCCACGACTTTTCCCGAAACCGCCGGAACTTTCGGGAGACATGCTCAGGGCTTTTTTTGTCCGAGGATGGTCGCGCCGAGCCGCTCGAGCGAAGCGCGCAAGCCATCATCCTCGATCTTGCCGACCGTTCGCGCCAGCTTCGATTTCTCGGCCTCGCTGAGAGGCCGCGGTTGCGGTTTCGGCCGCGCTTTCGCCGAAAGGACCGGCTTCTGCAGGATCTTGATGCGGCCTATGGCGTTGAAACCCAGGAAGGCGTTGACGCGGTTGATGACCTCGCCCGCCTCATGCTGAAGATGCAGCGCCGCCATGCCTTCGCAGGCAATGATCAGCACCGCCGGCTCGAACGGATCGTCCTGATGCAGGCGGCGCGGCCACTGGATCTTTTCCGGGCGCGAGTGGCTGGCCAGGCGCGGCCCGGCGATCTCTTCCCAGGACTGCACCAGTCCGATCGAGATGCCGGCGCGCTTCTTCAGGACAGGATCGAGGATCTCGGTAGCGAGATCGCTCACCGGAACGGGATTGCCGAAGGGCCTTTTCCCTGCCATGTGCGTTCTCCGATCCTAACTCACCCGATCAATGGCACCGCAAGACCAGACCCGCAAGGCCGCAGCCGAGAAGTGCGTATCCGGAGATAGCAGCATCGCCGTCCGCCTGCTTGCCTGGTACGACGCGCATCACCGCGACCTGCCCTGGCGCGTGACGCCGAGTGCGTTCTCGCGTGGGACAAAACCCGACCCTTATCGCGTCTGGCTCTCCGAGGTCATGCTGCAGCAGACCACGGTCGAGGCGGTGAAAGCCTATTTCCGGACGTTTGTCGAGAAATGGCCGACCGTCGAGGCGCTGGCGGCAGAGCCGGCCGAGGACGTCATGAAGGCCTGGGCCGGGCTCGGCTATTACTCGAGGGCACGCAATCTCAAAGCCTGCGCCGATCTCGTGGCGCAGCGGGGGGGCCGCTTTCCCGACACCGAGGCCGGATTGAAGGAATTGCCGGGCATCGGCGCCTACACGGCGGCCGCCATCGCGGCGATCGCCTTCGACCGGCCTGCCGCAGTCGTCGACGGCAACGTCGAGCGTGTCATCTCGCGGCTCTATTCGGTGGAGACGCCGCTCAGCGAGGCCAAGCCGGAAATCCGCGCGCTGGTCGAGAAGCTCGTGCCACGTGCAAGGCCCGGCGATTTCGCCCAGGCGATGATGGATCTCGGCGCAACGATCTGCACGCCGCGGCGGCCGCGCTGCATGCTGTGCCCGCTGCGCGAGGATTGCAGCGCGATCCTGTCAGGCGATCCGGAGCGTTTTCCAGTCCGCCTGCCCAAGGGCGACAAGCCGCTCAGGCGCGGTGCTGCCTTTGTCGCTCAACGCGATGACGGCGCCATCCTGCTGCGCAAACGGCCGGACAAGGGGCTGCTCGGCGGCATGACCGAGGTGCCGACCACGGCATGGACGGCGCGGGCCGACGGCGCTACGACGGCGGACGCAGCGCCCCTTCCGGCCGACTGGCGGCGCGCCGGGCGGATCGGCCATGTCTTCACCCATTTCGCGCTCGAACTCGACGTCTTCCATGCCCACATCAGGGGTGATGCGCCCAACGGGCATTTCTGGTCGCTAGCCCACGAAATTTCCGGGGAAGCGCTGCCGACCGTCATGAAAAAGGTAATCGAGGCAGCGATACCGGGCGCAACCAAAAAGCAAGCCCCGCAGCGCCCGCGTTGAAAGGACCGCAATGACTGACATCCGCCACATCGTGTTCGACATCGGCAAGGTGCTGATCCACTACGATCCGGACCTTCCGTTCAGCCGGCTGATCCCGGATGCCGAGGAGCGGAAATGGTTCTTCGACAACGTCTGCACCAGCGCCTGGAACATCGAGCAGGATCGCGGCCGCACCTGGCAAGAGGCCGAGGCGCTGCTGATCGCCGAACACCCCGATCACGCCGAGAACATCCGCAACTTCCGCCGCTGCTGGCACGAGATGGTGCCGCATGCCTATGACGACAGCGTCGCCATCATGGTCAGCCTTATCGACAGGGGCCGCGATGTGACCATGCTGACCAATTTCGCCGCCGACACATTCGCCGAAGCCCGCCGGCGCTTCGACTTTCTCAATCGGCCGCGCGGCGTCACCGTCTCGGGCGAGATCGGCCTGATCAAGCCGGACCAGGCCATCTACGACCGTCACGTCGCATCCTTCGACCTGGAGCCGGCCGCCACACTCTTCATCGACGACAGCCAGAAGAATGTCGACGGCGCCAAGGCCGCCGGCTGGCAGGCGGTGCTGTTCACCGATGCCAAGGCGCTTCAAGCGGATCTTGAACGGCTCGGGATTGCGGCCTGAACTGAACCACTTGCAGCAATCGGTTGAGCTTTCGATTCAAGCGGATCAGCCGCCTGCCCGCTCCATTCCGAGGCGGGCGATGCGGCGCAATTCGTCGATCGGGGTGAGGCCGCCGCTGCGCTCATAGTGCCAGAAGGTCCAGCCGTTGCAGGCGTCCAAACCCTGCACCTCGGCGCCGATCTTGTGGATCGAGCCGGCGCTGTCGCCGATGGCCAGCGTGCCGTCGGCGCGCACCTTGGCCGCCCAGCGCTTCTTGGCGTCGTAGAGCGTGACGCCGGGGGTCACCAGGCCGGTGTCGATCAGGCTTATGAAGGCGACGCGCGGCTCGGCGCGCTTGCCGGAGAGCACGGTGAGGTCGGCCTCATCCAGCGGGCGCACGGCGGCGATGCGCTCATTGGCGGCATCGATGTAGGATTGCTCGCGCTCGATGCCGACGAAGTGGCGGCCGAGGCGCTTGGCGACGGCGCCTGTGGTGCCGGAGCCGAAGAAGGGATCGAGCACGACATCGCCCGGCTTGGTCGAGGCCATCATGATGCGGGCCAGCAGCGCTTCCGGCTTCTGCGTGGGATGCAGCTTGTTGCCGTTCTCGTCTTTCAGGCGCTCGGCGCCGGTGCAGATCGGGAACAGCCAGTCCGAGCGCATCTGCAAATCGTCATTCGAGGCCTTCAGCGCTTCGTAGTTGAAGGTGTAGCCCTTGGACTTCTGGTCGCGCGAGGCCCAGATCATCGTCTCATGGGCGTTCTGGAAGCGGCGGCCGCGGAAATTCGGCATCGGGTTGGTCTTGCGCCAGACGACGTCGTTCAGGATCCAGAAGCCGAGATCCTGCATCCTGGCACCGACGCGGAAGATGTTGTGGTAGGAGCCAATCACCCAGATCGTGCCATTGGGCTTCAGCACGCGTCGCGCGGCAAGCAGCCAGGCGCGGGTGAAGGCGTCATAGGCCTCAAAACTCTCGAACCGGTCCCAGTCGTCGTCGACGGCGTCCACCTTGGACTGGTCGGGCCGATGCAGGTCGCCGTCGAGTTGCAGGTTGTAAGGCGGATCGGCGAAGATGACGTCGATCGACTTTTCGGGCAGCCTGTCGAGGGCGGCGACGCAATCGCCTTTGAGGATCGTGTCCAGCCATTCGGACTGCTGGGGAGCGTGGGAAAGCTCGTCGAGAAGACGCACGGCAGACATCAAAACACCCAAAGCACGCGTTACGGTTTACTAGCCGTTATGGTTACCGATCAGCGTAAACATTCGGTGAAGGTCGGG
This sequence comes from Mesorhizobium sp. WSM3873, assembly GCF_001672445.1. Taxonomy (NCBI): domain Bacteria; kingdom Pseudomonadati; phylum Pseudomonadota; class Alphaproteobacteria; order Hyphomicrobiales; family Phyllobacteriaceae; genus Mesorhizobium; species Mesorhizobium sp. WSM3873. The sequence continues at coordinate 283,081 of NZ_LYTM01000023.1, forward strand.
CGAGAGCCTGCGCCACTGATTTGCGAACATCGGCCCATTGGTGTATGCCGCGCCGCTTGGGCCAGTCAGGCCATTTTCCTCCCAGCTTCGGATTGCCATGCCCCAGCCAGACCTTGTCATCTTTGATTGCGACGGCGTGCTCGTCGATTCCGAAATCATCGCCGCGCGCGTCGAGGCCGAGCTTCTGACATCGGCCGGATACGAAATTTCGGCGGAGGAGCTTGCCGAGACCTATGCCGGGCTGACCTTCAAGGACATCCTGATGCGGGTCGAGGAAAAATCTCACCTTCCCTTCCAGGCCTCGCTGATCGACCGCGCCGAGGAACTCGTCGATCGCAAGCTGCGCAGCGACGTGCGCATCATCGACGGCGCACGCGAGGCGGTGGCGGCGGTGACCACGCCGCGCGCCGTCTGCTCCAATTCGCGCACCGAGCGGATCGAGTTCATGCTTGAAAAGGTGCGCCTGCTGCCCTTCTTCGCCGGCCGCATCTTTTCGGGGCTCGACATCCCCAGCAAGAAGACCAAGCCGGCACCGGACGTGTTCCTCTATGCCGCCGAACAGCTCGGCGCCAACCCGAAGAACACTTTCGTCATCGAGGATTCGGTGCACGGCGTCACCGGCGCCAGGACGGCGGGCATGCGCGTCATCGGCTTCACCGGCGCGGGGCACAGCTATCCCGGCCATGCCGACTCGCTGACCGAAGCGGGCGCCGAAACCGTCATCCGCCGTTTGGCGGAACTCGGCAGCACAATTGCGGCATTGTCGGAGTGGTCGGAGGACGCTTAACCGCGGAAGCGCGATTGGCGGCGAACAAGATCAGTTTGTCGCCGCCGCGGCGACGCGCTTCTTCCTCTTGGCTTTGGACTTGTCCGTCGCTGCCGGCGCGTTCTCGTCATAGCCGGCATAGGCTTGGTAGTCGCGGGCGGTCGGCTCCGGCACTACGACGTTGGTGTCGGTGAAGACGAATTGCGTCGCGGCAGACGGATCGGTGACCTGCACCTGATACTGATGAAGCTGCGAATAGAGCACGTCAGGCCCATGTTGGACCGCGATGCGGATCGGCATCGTCACGGTACCGGGCGTGAACAGCGGTCCCGGCACGACCTTGCCGGCCACCGCGATCTTCATCGTCAGCTGGCCGTTTTCGTGAGTGCAGTCGCGCGTCACGTCGGTGATCGAGGCCTGGTAAATGATCTTGGCGGGATCGCGATTGGGGTCGACGGGTTGACCGTTCGGTCCGGTCTGTGCGGCTGCGGCTGCCTCGGCTTCAGCGTCCGCCGCGGCATCGACTTTCTTTTTCTTCGTCTTGGCGGCGGCGCCCTTGGCATAGGTATTGAAGAAGGCGGTGCCGTCGCGCAGCGTCACTTTCGGGCAGTAGGCGCGCAACTGGCTGGCAAGCACCTTGGGGTCCTGCGGCGGTGGCGGCGCGGTCGGGTCCTTCTTGCTGAAGCCGAAGTTCAAAATGCCATTGTCGCTCGATTGGCAGCCTGCGGCGGCAAGCATAAAGCCGGTGAGCGCCAGACCCGCGACAACACGGCGGTTGACCGAATAAAACCTCATGAACTGCACTTCCCTCTCACAAAGCCGGTGACGTATATCAACGCCGCGGCGAAAATGCGACTGAGCCGGCTCGGAAAATTAACCAATTTGCCGTGGATGACGCGGCCGGCAGCAATGGGTTCTTGACGATGCAATATGTGAGTACCCGCGGGGATGCGCCCGTGCTTGGATTTTCGGACGCGGTGCTGGCCGGACTGGCGCGCGACGGCGGGCTTTACCTGCCGCGCGAATGGCCGCAGTTCTCGTCCGCCAATATTCGCGCCATGCGCGGCCTCGCCTATCCCGACCTTGCCATCCGCGTCTTGACACCCTTCCTCGGCGGCGAGATCGCCGCACCCGTCTTCGAACGGCTGGTGCGTGAAGCCTACGCGACTTTCCGGCACGATGCGGTCTGCCCGCTGGTGCAGACGGGCAAAAACACCTTCATCCTCGAGCTCTTCCACGGCCCGACGCTGGCTTTCAAGGACGTGGCGATGCAGCTGCTCGCGCGGCTGATGGACCATGTGCTGGTCGAACGGGGCAACCGCGCGACCATCGTCGGCGCCACCTCCGGCGACACCGGGGGCGCGGCAATAGACGCCTTTGCCGGCCGCGACCGCACCGATATCTTCATCCTTTTCCCCAACGGCAAGGTCTCGCCGGTGCAGCAGCGGCAGATGACGACGTCGAGCGCGGCGAACGTCCATGCGCTGTCGATCGAAGGCAATTTCGACGATTGCCAGGGCCTGGTGAAGGACATGTTCAACGACCACGGCTTCCGCGACAGGGTGTCGCTGTCGGGCGTCAATTCGATCAACTGGGCCCGCATCATGGCCCAGATCGTCTATTACTTCTCCTCGGCGCTGTCGCTGGGCGCGCCCGACCGGCCGGTGTCATTCACCGTGCCGACCGGCAATTTCGGCGATATTTTCGCCGGTTATGCCGCCAAGCGAATGGGGCTGCCGGTCGAGCGGCTGATCATCGCCACCAACGACAACGACATATTGGCCCGCACGCTTGCAAGCGGCGAATACCGCACCAAGGGCGTGTTCGCCACCACCTCGCCGTCGATGGACATCCAGGTGTCCTCGAACTTCGAGCGCCTGCTGTTCGAGGCGGCGGGCCGGGATGCCGCGACGGTCAGGCGCTACATGAACGGGCTGAAGCAGTCCGGCGCCTTTACCGTCGAAGCGGGCGAAATGGCGAGGATCCGTGCGGAGTTCGACGCCGGCCGCGCCAGCGTCGACGAGGTCGCGGCAACCATCCGCCAGACGCTTGAAGCGAGCAGCTATCTGCTCGATCCGCACACGGCCGCCGCTATGCACGTTGCGGCCCGCCATATGTCGGGCGCCGTGCCCATGGTGGTTCTCGGCACCGCGCATCCGGCCAAATTCCCGGCGGCGGTCGAGGCCGCCAGCGGCGTTACGCCAGCGCTGCCCGCTTGGCTCGCCGGCTTGATGACAGCCGACGAAAAGTACACCATACTTCCATCCGAGCTGAAAATGGTGGAAGAATACGTGAGCCGCCACACGCGGGCGGCCCGTTAGGGAGTAGTTGCCATATGGGTGTTGAGGTAAGCCGTCTGTCGAACGGCCTGACGGTCGCCACCGAAACCCTTCCAAGCCTCGAATCCGTTGCCCTTGGCGCCTGGGTCAAGTCGGGCGCACGCAATGAACGCGACGAAGAGCACGGCATGGCCCATCTGCTCGAGCACATGGCTTTCAAGGGAACGAAACGGCGCAGCGCCTTCGAGATCGCCTCGGAAATCGAGAATGTCGGCGGCGAGATCAACGCCGCCACCAGCGTCGAGACGACGTCCTACTACGCCAGGGTGCTTTCCGCCGACGTGCCGCTCGCGGTCGACATCCTGGCCGACATCCTGCAGGAATCGGAGTTCGATCCGGAGGAACTGGAGCGCGAGCAGCATGTGATCCTGCAGGAGATCGGCGCCGCGCACGACACACCCGACGACATCGTCTTCGACCGTTTCACCGAAACCGCCTTCCGCCACCAGACCATCGGCCGCTCGATCCTCGGCACGCCGGAGACGGTCAAATCCTTCACCTCCAGGCAGCTGCACGATTTCATCGAACGGCAATATGGCGCCGAGCGCATGGTGATCGTGGCCGCCGGCGACATCAAGCACGACAATTTCGTGCGCGAGGTGGAAAGACAGCTTGGCGGCTTCCGCGCCAAGGCCACCAGCAACATCCCGCAATATGCGCAGTATGTCGGCGGCGACTTCCGCGAGGACCGCGACCTGATGGATGCGCAGATCGTGCTCGGCTTCGAGGGCCGCGCCTACCATGTGCGCGACTTCTACGCCTCGCAGGTGCTGTCGATGATCCTCGGCGGCGGCATGTCGTCGAGGCTGTTCCAGGAAGTGCGCGAGAAGCGCGGCCTGTGCTATTCGGTCTATGCCTTCCACTGGGGCTTTTCCGACACCGGCATTTTCGGTGTGCATGCGGCGACCGGACAGAGTGATATCGCCAAGCTGGTGCCGGTCATCATCGACGAATTGCAGAAGGCCGGGGAAAGCATCCAGCAGGATGAGCTCGACCGCGCACGCGCGCAATATCGGGCCGGCCTCATCATGTCGGCCGAAAGCCCGGCAAGCCGCGCCTCGCAGATCGCCAGGCAGTTGCTGCTGTTCGGGCGGCCGATCGCCAAGGAGGAGTTGATGGAGCGGCTGGCGGCGCTGACCGTCGAGCGGCTGACCGATCTCTCCTCGCGGCTGTTCTCGACCAAGCCGACGCTGACGGCGGTCGGCCCCGTGGGCACGCTGGCGCCCTACGAGGCGATCCTCGAATCGCTTGCGGGCCCGCAGACGACGGCTCGCAGGCTCGCCGTCTAACCTTCGTTCCAAAGTCGTGTTCGCGCTTCCTTTCTTTCGCCGCGACCTGCCGGCACTGAAGGGCGAAAAGGTCACGTTGCGCGTGCCTTTGACCAACGACTACCGCGAATGGTCGACGCTGCGCGGCGAAAGCCGCGCCTTTCTGGAGCCATGGGAGCCGCGTTGGCAGCCTGACGAGCTCGACCGCACCGCCTGGCGGCTGCGCATCGGCCGCTACCGCGAGGACTATGCGCAAGGCACGGCCATTGCCTTCTTCATCTTCGAGAAGTCGAGCGGTAAGCTCGCCGGCGGCATCACGCTCGGCAACATCCGCCACGGTGTCGCGCAAAGCGGCCACATCGGCTACTGGATCGGCGAGCGCTTCGGCGGCCGTGGACTGATGACCGACGCGGTCAAGGTGGTGTCGCGTTTTGCCTTCGATACGCTGCGGTTGCACCGGATCGAGGCTGCCTGTATTCCCGACAACGCACGGTCGATCCGCGTGCTTGAAAAAGCCGGATTCCGGCGCGAAGGACTTCTCAGATCCTATCTCCGGATCAACGGCATCTGGCAGGATCACTACCTCTACGCCCGGATCGCGGACGATCCGCCGGGTGATGGAACGAAGGGCTGATATGTGACGACTTTTTCGCGAATCGCGTCGCTGTTCGCCCTCATCCTGGCGCTCTTCGTCACGCTTTCAGCGGTTGCGCCGGCATTGGCCGTCGAGCCGATCAAGATTGCCCGCGACGACAAGGCGCTCGACCTTTCGGGCGCAGTCGAGATCTACCGGAACCAGGGCGAGAATTTCCAGGTCTCGACCGCGCCCGGCCCCGACGGCATCGTGCGGCGCATCGAGGTTGAGGCCAATGACGCGCGCTCGACCGGCGACTGGGCGGTGTTCGCGCTCGCCAACACCACCGACCAGCAGCTCGACAGGCTGATCGTCGCGCCGCATTTCCGCCTGGTGAATTCCGGCATCTTCTGGCCCGATCTCGGCGCGACGCGCATCGCGGCGATCACGCCCAGCGAAGGCTTCGCGCTCGACCGCCAGACCAGCCCCGACGCCGATGTGTTCCGAGTGACGCTCAACCCCGGAACGGTCGTGACCTTCATTGCCGAACTCGCCTCGCCCAAGCTGCCGCAGGTCTATCTGTGGGATCCGGAATCCTACAAGGACTCGGTCAATTCCTACACGCTGTTCCGCGGCATCGTCATCGGCATCGCCGGCCTCTTGGCGCTGTTCCTGACCATCCTGTTCGTCGTCAAGGGAACCTCGATGTTCCCGGCCACCGCCGCCCTTGCCTGGGCGGTGCTTGCCTATATCTGCGTCGATTTCGGCTTCCTCAACAAGGTCATCGAAATCTCGCCCGGCAACGAGCAGATGTGGCGGGCCGGCACCGAGGTGGCGCTGGCGGGTACCTTCGTGGTGTTCCTGTTCGCCTATCTCAACCTCAACCGATGGCACGGCCATTTCAGCTATGGCGCGCTGGTCTGGATCCTCGGGCTGCTGCTGATTGCCGGCGTGGCCATCGTCGATCCCGCGGTCGCCGCCGGCATCGCCCGCATCTCGTTTGCCGCGACGGCGCTCACCGGCCTCGGCCTCATCATCTTCCTCGGAATTCGCGGCTATGACCGCGCGATCATGCTGGTGCCGAGCTGGGTGATGGTGCTGCTCTGGCTATGCGGCTCGTGGATGGCGATCACCGGCATGCTGGACAACGACATCGCCCAGCCGGCGCTCGGCGGCGGCCTGATCCTGATCATCCTGTTGATCGGCTTCACCGTGATGCAGCACGCTTTTGCCGGCGGCGCGCTGCACCAGGGCCTGTTTTCCGACCTCGAGCGCCAGGCGCTTGCAGTCGCCGGCTCGGGCGACATCGTGTGGGACTGGGACGTACTGCGCGACCGCGTGGTGACCAAGCCCGACATCAGCCTGCAGCTCGGCCTTGCCCCCAACAGCCTTTCGGGCGCGGCCCGCAACTGGCTGCCGGTGCTGCATGCCGACGACCGCGACACCTTCCGCACCACGCTGGACGTGGTGCTGGAGCACCGCCGCGGCCGCGTGGCCCAGAATTTCCGCCTGCGCGGCGCCGACGGGCATTATCATTGGTTCTCGCTGCGCGCCCGTCCCGTGATCGGGTCGGATGGCGAGGTGATCCGCTGCGTCGGCACCATGGTCGACGTGACCGAGCAGAAGAAGTCCGAGGAAAGGCTGCTGCACGACGCCGTGCACGACAACCTGACCGGCCTGCCTAACCGCGAGCTGTTCATGAACCGGCTGGAGGCGATCATCTCGATCGCCCGCACCGAGGACAAGGTGCGCCCGACCGTCTTCGTCATCGACATCGACCGTTTCAAACAGGTCAATGACGGGCTCGGCATTTCGGCCGGCGACACCATCCTGCTGACCATCGCGCGCCGGCTGCACCGGCTTTTGAAGCCCAAGGATTCGCTGTCGCGCTTTGCCGGCGACCAGTTCGCGCTGATGCTGCTGTCGGAACAGGATCCGGCCCGCATCGCCGCCATGGCCGATGCCATCAAGCATGCGATCAACAATCCGATCACCTTTGCCAAGCGCGAGATCGTGCTCACCGCCTCGATCGGCCTGATCACCTGGACGACGGCGCAAACCTCGTCGGAGGACATGGTCAAGGACGCCGAGCTTGCCATGCATCAGGCCAAGCGTTTCGGCGGAGACAGGATCGAGCCGTTCCGGCCGGCCTTCCGCACCGTCGGCACCGACCGGCTGCAGTTCGAATCGGACCTTCGCCGCGCCATCGAGCGGCGCGAATTCACGCTTGCCTACCAGCCGATCGTGCGGCTGGAGGATGGCAGCGTCGCCGGCTTCGAGGCGCTGCTCAGATGGGATCATCCGCGGCGCGGCATGATCCCGCCGGGAGACTTCATCCCGGTGGCTGAGAATTGCGGCCTGATCGTGCAGCTCGGCCTGTTCGCCATGCAGCAGGCGGCCGAGGATCTGGCGGCCTGGCAGAAGCAGATCGGCGACGCGCCGCTGTCGGTTTCGGTCAACCTCTCCAGCCGGCAGCTCATCCGCCGCGACCTGGTCAGCGACGTGCGCTCCGTCATTGCGCGGGCCAACTTGAAGCCGCGCTGCTTCCGGCTCGAACTCACCGAATCGCTGGTGATGGACAATCCCGAGCAGACCGCGCATGTGCTGACCAAGCTCAAGCAGCTCGGCATCGGACTGTCGCTCGACGATTTCGGCACCGGCTATTCATCGCTCTCCTACCTGACGCGCTTCCCCTTCGACACGATCAAGATCGACAAGAGCTTCGTCGACGACGCAACGCCGAAACGTGCGGTGCTGCTCAAGTCCATGGTCAACATGGCCCATGAGCTTGGCCTGTCGGTCGTCGCCGAAGGAATCTCCGACGAAAGCGACGCGCTGGAGCTGCGCCAGATGGGCTGCGAATATGTCCAGAGCTTCATGTTCGGCGCGCCGATGCCCGGCGAACTGGTGCTGAAGACATTGAGGGAGCAGTACCCGCTCACGCAGGCTTAGAGGGCGTTGCTTCGGCGCTTACGAACTGCGGTGACCTCCAACTCGTCATCACCCTAAACGCTCAGAGCGCCGCCATTCCTCAGAGCTGATGACGAAGCCAAGGCGGGTTCGACTGATCCCGCAGGTCGGCAAAGGCGTTTAAGCGTGCCCCGCGGCGGCGCTCAAATGGGCGAGATCGATGCCGATCGAGGCAAGGATGCGATCGTATTTGCGCTCGATGTCGGCGTCGAACAGCAGCTCAGGCGTCGCCGGGCAGGTCAGCCAGCCATTCTCGGCGATCTCGCTTTCGAGCTGGCCTGCGCCCCAGCCGGAATAGCCGAGCGCCATCAGCGCATGACGCGGCCCGCGACCCGTCGAGATGGCGCGCAGGATGTCGACCGTAGCGGTCAGGCAGATGTCGTCGGAGACGTTGAGCGAGGATTCCACGCGATAGTCGCCGGAATGCAGCACGAAGCCGCGGCTGCGGTCGACAGGCCCGCCATTGCGCACGACGAAATCGCGGGCATGCGCCGGCAAGCGGATTGCTTCCTGCTCGTTCACGATGCCAAGCTGCACCAGAAGGTCCGGGAACAGCATCTGCTGCGTCTGATTGATGATCAGGCCCATAGCGCCCTCGTCGCTGTGGGCGCAGATATAGATGACGGAGCGCGTGAAGCGGTCGTCCTTCATGCCAGGCATGGCAATCAGGAACTGATCGTCGAGAAAGCCGCGTCCGGCCGTCTTCTTTTTGTGACGCAACAAGTCCATGGAGCTGAGGGTAACCCGTTTCCGCGGCGCCGAAAAGATGGTCAGGCTGCCCGATGTCACGCAAATATGATACCTGCAGGAACATGAAATCATTGCGCGGCCAAGAACGGGCGATCAAATCACCGGTCATGCGATACCTGAAAATTGTGGCGCTCGGCGCCGTCGTCGGCCTGGCAGCGGGCCAGCCGGCCGAGGCATCATCCTCGGCCTGGTACAACAGCGAAGGCGGCAAGGTGCGGCTGGTGACCAGCGGCAAGCCGGACGAGGCGGGCAAGATCCACGGCGTGCTCGACATCGCGCTTAAGCCAGGCTGGAAAACCTATTGGCGCGATCCCGGTGACGCCGGTGTGCCGCCGCAGATCGACATCTCGGCCAGCACCAACATCGCCGATGCAAAGCTGTCGTTTCCGCCGCCGCAGCGCCACGACGACGGTTACGGCAAATGGGCCGGCTACGACCGTCCCGTATCGCTGCCGGTGACCTTCACGCTGTCGGCGCCCGACCAGCCGGCGACGATCGATGCCAACGTCTTTCTCGGCATTTGCGAGACGATCTGCATTCCGGTGCAGACGAGGCTCAGCCTCGATCCTGCTTCCGATCCGGACAACGCCACCGACGCGGCGCTGGTGAAGACGGCGCTTGCAACGCTCCCTGGCCCGGCGCGACCTGATTTCGGCATCCGCGTGCTGCCCGGCGACCACGAGACGCTCATCGTCGAGGCGCATTCGCCCGGCGATGCCGATTCCGTCGACTTTTTCATCGCGGGGGAGCGCGACTATATGTTCGGCGCGCCGGTGCGCAGCGAGAAGGACGGCAAGCTTGTTTTCACCGTGCCGATCCTCGACCGGCCGTCGGCGACGCCCACGGACGGCGGGCTCTACTACACGCTGACAAGCGCCGAAGGTGCGGTGGACGGGATGCTGCCTTTCCCTTGAGCCAATTCGTCGTGGAGCCGCAATTCCGAATGGAAAACCGCTGGGCACTTTTCCTGGCATTGCTCTGAACGGTTGCGGAATGCGCCCCGGTTCGATATCGCAGGCACAGATCCTTCCCAATCTCCCGAACGAGGAAACCATGACCATTTCGGTTGGCGAAAAACTGCCCGAGGCGACTTTCAAGGTGATGACCGCCGATGGCGCCAAGCCGATGACCAGCGCCGAGATTTTCGCCGGCAAGAAGGTGGTGCTGTTCGGCGTTCCCGGCGCCTTCACGCCGACCTGCAGCAACAACCATCTGCCGGGCTATCTCGAGAACCACGACGCCATCGTGGCGCGCGGCGTCGACACTATCGCGGTCGTCTCGGTCAACGACGTCCATGTCATGGGCGCCTGGGCACGCTTCACCGGTGGCGAAGGCAAGATCCTCTATCTCGCCGACGGCAGCGGAGATTTCGCCAAGTCGGTCGGACTCGACAACGACCTTTCCGCGAACGGCATGGGGCTGCGCTCGAAGCGCTTTTCGATGATCGTCGATGACAGCAAGGTCGTGGCGCTCAATGTCGAAGCCAAGCCGGGTGTCGACGAGAGTGGGGCGGCCAAGATCCTCGAGCAGCTCTGATGCTCGACATCGTCTGGCGCGCCATCGCGATCGGCATCGGCGCCACGGTCTTCATGGACGTCTGGGCGATTATCCTCAACAAGGCGTTCGGGCTGCCGCGGCCGAATTGGGGCATGGTCGGCCGCTGGGTCCGGCATTTGCCCGAGAAGGTCTTCCATGACGATATCAGTCAGGCCGCGCCCTATACGCATGAAAAGGCGCTGGGCTGGACATTCCACTATCTCGTCGGAATTCTCTACGGCGTGATCCTGGTCGTGCTGGCGGGAACGGGCTGGCTGGCGGCGCCGACCTTCCTGCCGGCCTTCATCCTCGGCATCGTCACCGTCGGCGCCGGCTGGTTCCTGCTGGCGCCCGGCATGGGCGCCGGCTGGGCAGCGTCGAGGACGCCCAACCCGATGCTGGTGCGCGCGCTCAACCTCGTCTCGCACACGGTCTTCGCCCTCGGCCTGTTCTCCACGGCGCTGGCGATCCGGTAGAGAACGTCAGGCGCGTCAATAGCTCTGCGTCGAACGCCTGGCCGCCGGCTTACGGGTCGGAGCACCAGCCTTCTGCGGCGCAGCCGCAACCAGTGCCGGCCGCGCCTGCTTCGGCTTGAACGGCGCCATGCCTTGCCTTGCCAGTTCGTCGGCGCGCTCGTTCTCCGGGTGGCCGGCATGGCCCTTCACCCAATGCCAGATAACCTTGTGGCGCCTGTTGACCTCGTCGAGCGCCTGCCAGAGCTCACCGTTCTTGACCGGCTTCCTCTCGCCGGTCTTCCAGCCGTTCTTCTTCCAGCCATGGATCCATTTGGAAATGCCGTCCATGACGTATTTGCTGTCGGTATAGAGATCGACCGTGCAGGGTTCCTTCAGCGCATCGAGCGCGCTGATGGCGGCAAGCAGTTCCATGCGGTTGTTGGTGGTCTCGGCCTCGCCGCCCGACAGCTCCTTGGTGACGCCGTTATAGCGCAGCACCGCGCCCCAGCCGCCCGGCCCGGGATTGCCCGAGCAGGCGCCGTCGGTGAAGATCTCGATTTGCTTGTTCATGTCAGTCCGTATTCGGATGGAGACTTGATCGCCCGGTGGAAGCGCATGCGGCGGATATATTCGGTCGGATCGCGCTTCATCACCAGCCCGCCGTTGGGAATGGTCAGCCAATCATAGAGCCTGGTCAGCATGAAGCGTAGCGCCGAGCCGCGCGCCAGCATCGGCAGCGCCGCTTTTTCCTCGCCTTCAAGCGGCCTCACCGACTGGTAGCCGGCAAGCAGCGCGGCCCCTTTGGTGAGGTTGAAGGAAAAGTCCTTCTCGAAGCACCAGGCGTTGAGGCAAGTGGCGACATCATAGGCATAGAGGTCGTCGCAGGCGAAATAGAAATCGATCAGCCCCGACAGCTTCTCGCCAAGGAAGAAGACATTGTCCGGGAAGAGATCCGCGTGGATGATGCCTTGTGGCAGGCGGGTCGGCCAGTTGCGCCCAAAATCCAGGAAGTCCGCGTCGACTTCGGCCGCGAGCCCCGGCTCGACCTCGTCGGCGCGGTCGCGCGACGCCGCCCAGAGCTTGCGCCAGCCGTCGATGGCAAGCGCGTTCGGCCGCTTCATCGGGAAATCCCGCCCGGCGAGATGGAGCGCGGCCAACGCCTTGCCGACCTCGCCGCAATGCGCTGCCGTCGGGCGCCTCAGCGACAGGCCCTCGAGAAAGGTGATGATGACGGCCGGCCGGCCGGCGAGCGTGCCGATGACGGTTCCGCCATGCGCGGTGACCGGAAGCGGGCAGGAAATGCCTTTTCGCGCGAGATGGCCCATCAGGCCGAGGAAAAAGGGCAGATCGGCCTTGTCGACGCGCTTCTCGTAGAGCGTCAATATGTAGGAACCCGTGGAAGCATGGACCAGAAAATTCGAGTTCTCGGTTCCCTCGGCGATGCCCTTGTAGGACAGGAGCTCGCCCACCGGATAGGCTTTCAGAAACGCGCTGAGCTCGTTTTCGTTGACGTCGGTGTAGACGGCCATCTGGGCTTACGCGGCTCCGTTGACGAAGGCCATGTCGGCCGCCGTCAGTTCGACATCGCGCAATACCCGCATCACCGGAAAATCCTCCGTTTCCGTGGCCGTGATGGCCAGATCGATGGTGACGTCGAAGCGTTGCCGGAACGCGTCGATGATCTCGTCGACGATGATTTCCGGCGCCGACGCGCCGGCTGACAGGCCGAGCGTCGAAATCCTGCCGATCTCATTCCACGGAATTTCGGACGCCCGCTGCACGAGAAGCGACATCGCGGCGCCCGCGCGCTCCGCCACTTCGACAAGACGCCGCGAGTTGGACGAGTTCGGCGCGCCGACGACGAGGAAAAGGTCGGCGCCGGCGGCCGTCTCCTTCACTGCCTCCTGGCGGTTGGTGGTGGCGTAGCAGATCGATTCGGCGGCCGGGGCGTGAAGCTCGGGGAAACGCTCTTGCAGCGCGCGGATGATGCCGGCGGTGTCCTCGACGGACAGCGTCGTCTGGGTGACGAAGCCAAGCGCAGCCGGGTCCGCCGGCACGAAGGTTGCTGCATCGGCCTCGGTCTCGATCAGGGTCACGGCTCCTTCCGGCAACTGGCCCATCGTGCCGATCACTTCCGGATGGCCGGCATGGCCGATCAGGAGCACATGGCGGCCGAGCCGCTGGTGCCGCATCGCCTGCTTGTGCACCTTCGACACCAGCGGACAGGTGGCATCGAGGTAGAACAGGTTGCGCGCCTCGGCGTCGGCCGGCACCGATTTCGGCACCCCATGCGCGGAAAAGACGACCGGCGACTGACGATGCTCGGGCGGGATCTCGGACAATTCCTCGATGAACACCGCGCCCAGGCTCTGCAGCCCCTCGACGACGTAGCGGTTGTGCACGATCTCATGGCGGACATAGACCGGCGCGCCGTATTTCTTCAGCGCCAGCACGACGATCTGAATGGCGCGGTCGACGCCGGCGCAGAAGCCGCGCGGCTGGCAAAGCCTGATCGTCAGCGGTGGCTTTTTTTCAATCATCAAAACGGGCCGGTTCAGTCGGAAAGCTGAAGGCGAAATGAGGCGTGCACCCCTGCCCTGTCAAGAGCGGCGCTCACTCCTCCTTCGCCGGGCGGCGAAGCCTGAGGATCAGCACCGCGGCAAGGGCGGCGGCAAGGCCATACCAGGTGACGGCATATTGCAGGTGGTTGTTCGGCAGATCGATGATGGTGACGCCGCCGACCGGCAGACCGCCGGGGTTAGGGGTCTTGTCGGCATCGATGAAGAAGGGCACCAGCACGGCTCCCGCTGGCAGACCGGCGCTCGAGGCCATGACGTCGCGGTCCTTCCAGTAGAAGATGTTCTTGGCGACGTCGTTGTCGGGCAGCATCATCGAGGGTTTTTCGGGCAGCGGATTGCGGGCAAGCCCGGTCACCGTCATCGTGCCGGCGACCTCGCCCTGCTTCCGCTTGGCAGGATCCTTGAGATCGTAAGGCACGAAGCCGCGGTTGACGAGTACGAAGCGGCCGTCGTCGAGCCGCAGGGGCGTGTAGACATTGAAGCCCGTGTCGCCTTCCCAAGTGGCAAAGAAATGCCGTTCGCCCTGGTGCAGGAAAGTGCCGGTCACCGTCACCGGCGTGTAGTCGACATCGTGTGTGGCGGCGAATTCTTTCTCGACATCGGTCAGTGGCAAAGGTGCCGCATGGGTGCGCTTGTCGATGGTATCGATCAGCCCTTCCTTCCAGTGCAAGCGCTGGACCTGCCACGTGCCGAGGCCGAGGAGAATGGCGAACAGGACAAGGCCGATCCCAAGCAGCAGCGCCGAGCGCGGCCGCGAAGCGCCGGCAGTCGAGGAGGTCGCATCGCTCATTGGCCGCTGTCCAGCCTGCCTTCCGCGGCCTTCTTGGAATATTGCAGGGTGATCAGCACGCCCTTGATCAGGCGCAGCGCCGCCAGGCTCAGCACCAGCGCCAGCGGTATCCACAAAATGAAATGCAGCCAGAGCGGCGGGCTTAGCGACACTTCCATCCACAGCGCCAGGCCAACGACGATGAAGCCGATGATCAGGATGACGAAGACCGCCGGACCGTCGCCGGCATCGGCAAAGGAATAGTCGAGGCCGCAATTGTAGCAGCGCTTGCCGACGGTGAGGAAGCCGGAGAACAGCTTGCCCTCGCCGCAGCGCGGGCAATGGCCGCGCAGCCCGGCCGAGATCGGGTCGACGGGTGGCCAGATCGCCTTGTCTTCGCTCATGTCCGCACCGTAGACCCGTTCGGTCAAAAAGATAAGGCGGCCACGTCGCCGCAGCCGCCTCGTGAACTCAATCCATCGGTCTCAGTGGGCTTCGATTACCGCGCCGCTCGAGGCCCAGACATAGATCGCGGTGAACAGGAACAGCCAGACCACGTCGACGAAATGCCAGTACCAGGCGGCCGCCTCGAAGCCGAAATGCTGCTTCGGGGTGAAATCGCCCCGCATCGCCCGGATCAGGCAGACGAGCAGGAAGATGGTGCCGATGATGACGTGGAAGCCGTGGAAGCCGGTCGCCATGAAGAAGGTGGCGCCGTAGATCGAGTCCTTGAAGCCGAACGGAGCGTGCATGTACTCGTAGGCCTGCACCATGGTGAACAGCATGCCGAGGCCGACGGTCAGGATCAGGCCGTTGATCAGGCCCTTGCGGTCGCCGTGCAGCAGCGAGTGGTGCGCCCAGGTCACCGTCGTGCCCGACAGAAGCAGGATGATGGTGTTGTAGAGCGGCAGGTGGAAGGGATCGAGAACCTCCAGACCTTTTGGCGGCCAAACGCCGCCCGTGAAAGTGGTGCGGGCATATTGCGCGGCCTCGCCCGGGAATAGGCTGGCGTCGAAGAAGGCCCAGAACCAGGCGACGAAGAACATCACCTCGGAGGCGATGAACATGATCATGCCGTAGCGCAGGTGCAGCGAAACGACGCGCGTGTGGTGGCCCTCATGCGCTTCCTTGATGGTGTCCGACCACCAGGCGAACATCGTGTAGAGCACGATGATCAGGCCGATGAAAAACAGCCACGGATTGGCGATGTTGTGGCCGAAGATTGGGAAGCTGCCGGCCTTCAGATACTGCATAAGGCAAACGCCGCCGACGGCCGTGACCAATGCGCCGATCGAGCCCAGGAAAGGCCAAGGGCTGGGATTGACGAGATGGTAGTCGTGGTTCGGTTTTGCGTGCGCGTCTGCCATATCAACCCCCGAGGCTTGCTTCGGAATCTGGAACTTTGTTGCTGCTGCGAGCGGCCGGCGCGGACGACGCGATTGGCTGCTTCTTTTCGACCGGGAACATGGTGTAGGACAGGGTGATGGTCTTCAAGTCCTTCAGTTCCGGCACGTTGACGATGTCTGGATCGACATAGAACACGACCGGCATGTCCAGCGTCTCACCGGGCTTGAGCGTCGTGTCGGTGAAGCAGAAGCACTCCACCTTGTTGAAATAGGCGCCGGCCATTTCCGGCTGCACATTGAAGGAGGCGCGTCCGGTGATGGGGCGATCGAACTTGTTGGTGGCGCTGTAATGCGCCTGCGTGGTCTCGCCGATCTTGATCGTCACCGAGCGCGCGACGGGCTCGAACTGCCACGGAATGCCATTGGTGTTGGCGTCGAAGCGGATGGTGATGTCGCGGTCGAGCACGCGACCGGCATATTGCTTCTCGGCGCGCTGCGTCGTGCCGCCATAGCCGGTGACCTGGCAGAACATCTTGTAGAGCGGGACCGCCGCATAGGCCATGCCGACCATGCCAGTGAAGAAAGCAAGGCAGACCGCCACGACGATGCGGTTGCTGTTCTTCCCGATGGGTCCGGTCTCGCCGCTCATCGCCGCCTCACATCAAATTCGTCGGTATCAGGCCGGAGGCATGGTGGCCGAAGCGCACGATGGTGGCGATGTAGAAGATGATGACGAGCGCGGCCAGCGCGACGCCGATGGCAACGGAGCGGCTGCGCCGCGCCTTCCGCTGGCGTTCGGTCAAGGTGACCAGTTCGAGGTTCTTGTCGGCCACGATCATACTCCCCCCATGACGAGGGCACGCCCGACCACGCTGTCGACGAGATAGGCGGCAAAGATTGCGAAGAGATAGAGCAGCGAAAAGCCGAACAGCGCCTTGGCCGGCTTCATCGCGCGGTCGGCATCGCTCATGCCCAGCACCTTCCAGGCATACCAGACGAAGCCCAGGCCGAGCAGAACGGAGACCGCGCCATAGGCGGCGGTGGTGTAGCCGAGCAGCCATGGCAAGACGCCGACCGGCGCCAGGATCAGCGCGTAGGCAAAGATCTGGCGGCGGGTCGAGGCGTGTCCGGCGACGTTCGGCATCATCGGAATGCCGGCGCGGGCGTAGTCGTCCGACTTGAACAGCGCCAGCGCCCAGAAATGCGGCGGAGTCCAAAGGAAAATGATCAGGAAAAGAATCAGGCTTTCGAGGCTGACCGATCCGGTCACCGCCGCCCAGCCGATCACCGGCGGGATGGCGCCGGCGGCGCCGCCGATGACGATGTTCTGCGGCGTCCAGCGCTTCAGCCACATCGTGTAGATGACGGCGTAGAAGAAGATGGTGAAGGCAAGAAGCGCCGCCGACAGCCAGTTGATGAGCACGCCCAGCGTCATCACCGACAGCGCGGAGAGCACGAGGCCGAAGCTCAGCGCCTCACCCGGCGTGACGCGCCCGGCCGGCACCGGACGGCTCGCTGTCCTGGTCATCACCGCGTCGATATCGGCGTCGTACCACATGTTGAGAGCGCCCGAGGCGCCGGCGCCGATGGCAATCGCCAGGATCGCGATCACCGCCAGCAGCGGATTGATGGCGACCGGCGCCGCGACCATGCCGACAAAGGCCGTGAAGACGACCAGCGACATCACGCGCGGCTTGAGGAGGGCGAAGAAATCGCCCGCGGTGGCTTCCGACATGCGAAAGCCAACTTCCTCCATCAATTTGTGGTCGGCAAGGGCCATGCGTACTTAAAGTCCATCATTCCGTTGGCCAGGACCGCCGGGCGAGCCGGCGGTCCTGTATCTGCGGCCTTACTTGATCTTCGGCAGCTGTTCCCACTGGTGGAACGGCGGCGGCGAGGGCAGCTGCCATTCGAGCGTGGTGGCACCCTCGCCCCACGGATTGGCGCCCGCGACGCGCTTCTTCTGGAAGGCCTCGAACACGCCATAGAGGAAGATCGCAACGCCGACGGCGGCGATGTAGGAGCCGTAGGACGAGATCATGTTCCAGCCGGCAAACGCATCCGGATAGTCGACAGTGCGGCGCGGCATGCCAGCAAGGCCGAGGAAGTGCTGCGGGAAGAAGATCAGGTTGACGCCGACGAAGGTGACCCAGAAGTGGGTGTTGGCGATCACCGGCGAGTACATGTAGCCGGTCATCTTCGGGAACCAGTAGTACCAGCCGGCGAAGATGGCGAACACGGCGCCCAGCGACAGCACGTAGTGGAAGTGGGCGATCACGAAATAGGTGTCATGCAGCGAGCGGTCGAGGCCGGCATTTGCCAGCTGAACGCCGGTGACGCCACCGATCGTGAACAGGAAGATGAAGCCCAGCGCCCACAGCATCGGCGGCTTGAAGGAGATCGAGCCGCCCCACATCGTGGCGATCCAGGAGAAGATCTTCACGCCCGTCGGAACCGCGATGACCATGGTGGCGAACACGAAATAGCGCTGCGTGTCGAGCGACAGGCCGGTCGTGTACATGTGGTGCGCCCAGACGATGAAGCCCACGGCGCCGATCGCGACCATGGCGTAGGCCATGCCGAGATAGCCGAAGACCGGCTTCTTCGAGAAGGTCGAGACGATGTGGCTAACGATGCCGAAGCCCGGCAGGATCAGGATGTACACCTCGGGATGGCCGAAGAACCAGAACAGGTGCTGGAAGAGCAGCGGGTCGCCGCCCTGGTCCGGCACGAAGAAGGCGGTGCCGAAGTTGCGATCGGTGAGCAGCATGGTGATGGCGCCCGCCAGAACCGGCAGCGACAAGAGCAGCAGGAAGGCCGTGATCAGCACCGCCCAGGCGAACAGCGGCATCTTGTGCATGGTCATGCCAGGCGCGCGCATGTTGAAGATGGTGGTGATGAAATTGATCGCACCGAGAATCGACGAGGCGCCGGCGATGTGGAGCGACAGAATCGCAAGGTCCATTGCGGGGCCCGGCTGGCCGGATGTCGAGAGCGGCGGATAGATCGTCCAGCCGCCGCCGACGCCGAAGGCGCCGGGCGCGCTCGGTACGAACATCGAGCCGAGCAGCAGGAGGAAGGCCGGCGGCAGCAGCCAGAAGGAGATGTTGTTCATGCGCGGGAAGGCCATGTCCGGCGCGCCGATCATGATCGGCACCATCCAGTTGGCGAAGCCGCCGATGAGCGCCGGCATCACCATGAAGAAGATCATGATCAGGCCGTGCGCGGCGCCGAAGGCATTGTACATGCTCTTGCCGCCGTCGATGGCGGCATCACCCTGCATGCCGTAGACCATCTGCGCCAGACCGCTGAAGATCTGGATGCCCGGCTCCTGCAGCTCCATGCGGATGGCGACCGAAAGCGCGCCGCCGATAATCCCGGCCATGATCGCGAAGATCAGGTAGAGCGTGCCGATGTCCTTGTGGTTGGTCGAGTAGACCCAGCGGACCCAGCCATGCGGCCTGTGGTCGTGGTGGTCGTGAGCTGCAGCCTCTGCCATATTCCGCTCCGTTCCCTAATTCTTGCTAACCCGCGGCGTCAGTTGCCGGCGGCCGCTACCTTGTTGGTACCATCGATCTCGGCCATCAGCGCCTTGTTGGCGGCGGGCACGTCGGTCTTGGCCGTCTCCAGCCAGGTCTTGAACTGCGCGTCGGAGACGACGCGAACCGCGATCGGCATAAAGGCGTGATCCTTGCCGCAGAGCTGCGAGCACTGGCCGTAATAGAGGCCTTCCTTCTCCGCCTTGAACCAGGTCTCGTTGGTGCGGCCGGGCACGGCATCCATCTTGATGCCGAAGGACGGCACGGCGAAGGAGTGGATGACGTCGGTGGCGGTGATCAGCACGCGAGTCATGGTGTTGACCGGCACCACCAGCTCATTGTCGACGGCGAGCAGGCGCGGATAGAGGTTGCGGTCTTCCTTGCCGGCCTTGGCGCGGTCACCGTCCTGAAGGATCGCCGAGTTGAAGGAGAAGCTCTTGTCGACCTGGTATTCGTAGTCCCAATTCCATTGGTTCCCGGTCGCCTTGACGGTCAGCTTGGCTTCTTCCGGCGGGGTATACTGCGCGGTGAGCAGTTGGAACGAGGGGATGGCGATGAGCAGCAGCACGATGACCGGGCCGACGGTCCAGATCACCTCGATCAGCGTGTTGTGGCTGGTCCGGGAAGGAACCGGGTTGGCGCTCGCGCGGAACCGCAGGATGACATAGGCGAGCAGGACCAGCACCAGCAGGGTGATGACCACGATGAATACGAAGGTGTAGTTTCCGAACCATTCGATTTGCCGCATCATGTCGGTCGCAGGCGCCTGGAAGGCGGTTTCCCATGGCCGCGGCTGATCCGCATAGGCGGATGCGCTGGAGAGGAGCGTGCCCGCGGCCGCAGCACCTGCCAGAAGTCTGGCGCTTGCCATGAATTTTCTCATCGCCCTCTCGTCTCCCACTTCCTGCAATCGGATCGCACCAATAACGAACGACGCCGGGATGGGGAATCCCGGTCTGTCCCTAAGGTGGTTCAAACCATACTCTATTTCCCTCCGCAAGGAAGGAGCGGGCGAAACCGTGCGGCATTTTTGCGCGCAGCCCGAAGGGCATCCCCGACCATCGCCGCCCCCGCGCCGGGTGGTCGCAATTCGGGCGAATTTGCTCTGGAAAAGCGCGTAATTGCCGGTATCTCGGCGGGCTGGCGACGGTCTCGTCCTTTACTTGGCCTTGGCGCAGCTTAAAGTGCCGTGATTCGCAATGGAGCCGTTATGACTTCCTGGCTTTCGAGACCCTTGGCGAAGGTTATCTTCCTTGCCGCCTCGCTTAGCGCCAGCGTGGCGAACGCCGCGCCGCCGCAGACCGCGGCGCCGCCCAGCGGCACGGTCAAGTCGACGCATGGCGCGTGGTCGATCATCTGCGACACGCCGGCCGGCGCGACCTCCGAGCAATGCGTGATGATGCAGAACGTCGTCGCCGAGGACCGTCCGGAGATGGGGCTTTCCGTCGTGGTGCTGCGCACCGCCGACAACAAGGCGGAGATCCTGCGGGTGCTGGCACCGCTCGGCGTGCTCCTGCCCAACGGGCTCGGCCTCAATGTCGACGGCAAGGACATCGGCCGCGCCTATTTCGTGCGCTGCTTCCAGGACGGCTGCTACGCGGAAGTGATCCTCGAGAAGCCACTGCTCGACACGCTGAAGAACGGCACGTCGGCCACCTTCATCGTGTTCCAGACGCCGGAGGAAGGCATCGGCATTCCGGTCGATCTGAAGGGATTCGCCGAAGGCTTCTCGGCTCTGCCCTAAGTCCAGCGGCGGCAACGCGGCCGCCAGTCGGCTCGGGGCGATGACGATCGCGTGTGAAGGCCGGCGATTGTCTTGACCTCACTTCGCCCCTACATCGGGGGAATGCGAAACCGCCAGCGGACAGCCCTGCCATGAACAGCCTGATCGGCCAATTCGACATTTCCGACGACCGCGTCAAAGAGATCGTCGCCGATACCATCAAAGGCGCCGACGACGGCGAACTGTTCCTCGAATACAGCGAGAACGAAGCGCTGATGTTCGACAACGGCCGGCTGAAGACGGCGAATTTCAACACCGACCAGGGTTTCGGGCTGCGCGCCGTCGCCGGCGAGGCGAGCGGCTATGCCCATTCGAGCGACCTGTCGGAAGCCTCGCTGCTGCGCGCCGCCGATGCCGTCTCCGCGGTCAAGGGCGGCTATTCCGGAATGCTTGCCGCAGCGCCCGCGCGCACCAATCGCCACCTTTACGGCGACGAGAATCCCATCCCCTCGCCCAGTTTCGAGGCCAAGGCGAAGCTGTTGCAGGAGATCGACGCCTGGCTGCGCGCCGCCGATCCGCGCGTGCGCCAGGTGACGGCTTCGCTCGCCGCCTCGTGGCAGCATGTCGAGATCGTGCGCGGCGACGGCCAGGTGGTGCGCGATATCCGCCCGCTGGTCAGGATGAACGTCTCGGTGGTGGTCGGCGATGGCGACCGCCAGGAGAGCGGCTCCTACGGAATGGGCGGCCGCAAGAGCTTTGGCGAGTTCCTCACCGAGGAGAGTTGGAAGCACGCCGCGCGCGAGGCGCTGCGACAGGCGCTGGTCAATCTCGAGGCCGTTCCGGCGCCGGCAGGCACATTCGACATCGTGCTTTCCAGCGGCTGGCCGGGCGTGATGCTGCACGAGGCTGTCGGCCATGGCCTCGAGGGCGACTTCAACCGCAAGAAAACATCCGCCTTCGCCGGCCTGATGGGCAGCCAAGTAGCGGCAAAGGGCGTCACCGTCGTCGATGACGGCACCATCGCCGAGCGGCGCGGCTCGCTTACCGTGGACGACGAAGGCACGCCTTCGGCGCGCAATGTGCTGATCGAGGACGGCAAGCTGGTCGGCTACATGCAGGACCGCCAGAATGCGCGGCTGATGGGCATGAAGGCGACCGGCAACGGCCGGCGCGAAGGCTATGCCCACCAGCCGATGCCGCGCATGACCAACACCTACATGACCTCGGGCGATACCGCGCCGGAAGAGATCATCGCCACGGTCAAGAACGGCATCTATGCCGTCTCTTTCGGCGGCGGACAGGTCGACATCACCTCAGGCAAGTTCGTGTTCGGCTGCACCGAGGCCTACATGATCGAGGACGGCAAGGTGACGCAGCCGATCAAGGGCGCAATGCTGATCGGCAACGGGCCCGACGCCATGCACCGCGTCACCATGGTCGGCAACGACATGAAACTCGACAACGGCATCGGCATGTGCGGCAAGGCCGGACAGGGCGTGCCGGTCGGGGTCGGCCAGCCGCATCTGAGGATGAACCAGATGACGGTGGGCGGCACCAGGGTTTGAGCACGCTCAATCCGGCAGGTTTGAATAGCACTCCGCCGCTTGAGTATCTTACCTGTGTCTTACATGGGGTAAGCTTGCGATGGCTGGTGCCGAAAAACTCATAACCACCGTCTCGACCAAGGGACAAGTGATCCTCCCCAGCGCGATCCGGAAACGGAGGGACTGGGGTGCCGGCACACGTCTGCAGGTCGAAGACACACCAGACGGTGTTCTTCTGAAGCAAGTGCCGGCCTTCACCCCGACGCGACCGGAAGACGTGGTTGGCCTGCTGCCGCACCGCGGCAAGCAGAAGACGCTTGAAGAGATGAACGAAGCGCGGCGGCGCCATGCTCGCAATTGATCCCAACCTTGTCGTCAGATACCTGACGAACGACCATCCTGAACGGTCACCTCGATCCGGCCGGAAAGCTCACACCTAGCTACCCGCCGGAGCGCGAACACAATCGTGTTAGCAGATTATTAATTGTTCAATTGCTTTGGCCGACGCTTCCGACTTAACTATCAGCAGTCTTCTCGTTGCGGTGGTGTTGGCAGTGCTGCGTTCCCCTGGCGTCCTGACCTCTTCATTCCTCCTTGGCCTTTGCTCATTGATCGGTGTGACGTCGCTTTGCGTCGACACGGCGGCGGCGCAGTCGACATTGTTCAAGCGGCCATCGAGTCCGGTCGACCTGCGCTCCGCCGCAGTGGGAGGACGTACCAGCGTCCCTTATGGCTGGATCGATTTCTGCCACCGCCGGCCGAAAGAGTGCAAAGTGCCTGCCCTGCAGCCGGCGAACGTCAAGCTGACCGCGCAGAACATGCGAACCCTCAAGCGCATAAACCAGAAGGCGAACCGCGCCATCAAGCCCGTCAGCAACTTTGATCACTGGGGCACGATGATGGACCACTGGGACTATCCGGTGGACGGCAAGGGCGACTGCAAGATCTACGCGCTCTACAAGCGCAAGCTTCTCATGGAAGCGGGATTTCCCCGCCAGGCGCTGCTGATGACGGTGGTGCGCGACCTGAACAACGAAGGCCACACCATCCTGACCGTGAAGACCGACAAGGGCGATCTCGTGCTCGACAATCTGGTCGACGAAGTCCGGCCCTGGAACGCGACCGGCTATTATTTCCTGAAGCGCCAGTCGCAGCAGAACCCGAATATTTGGGTATCGATCAATCAGCGCGGCGGCACGCCGAAAACCTGACGGATGCCGCCAGGCTCAACCGAGCGGCCTCGACAGCCGATACGCGCAGACCGGCGCCTCTGCCTTGCACGTTCATGGCCGAAAAATCGGCTCGCAAAGATAAGGCGCAGCCTCGACCGCGCCAACCTACTGGTTGCAGGCCGGCTCGCCCTGCTGTCCGCAAGAGAGCTTCTTCTTGGGCTGCGGCTTCTCTCGGGGGACACTCCGCTCTTGCATCCGCGGCCTCGGCTGCGAACGCAATTCCGGGCGAGGCTCCGATCTCTGCCGCCGCAGCACTTGCTCGTTAGGCCTTTCCTGCCTGAACTGGCGCTGCGCATTCTGGTTCGGCCTGTTGACCTTGAAGTTGCGCTGGACGGTGACATCCCGGCCGGCGGAACCTTCTTCGCTCTGCAGCCGGCGCACCGTCCTGCGTCTGTCGTTCCCGCTGGCCGAGCCCTGATTCTCGTCGGAGAACACGGTCGGATTGTTCCTCCTGAGCCGCTTCTGCACGGCCGGTCTATTGTCGGTTGGCCCAGCACTAACGCTCGGCAGTCTGCGGAACTTCTTGCTCTTGGCCGAGCCCTGGTTGTCACCGGAGAACACGTCGGGATTGTTCTTTCTGAGCCGCTCGCGCACGCTCGGCCGGTTCTCGGCCGGCATCCGGTTGACGGTAGGCAGCTTGCGGACCTTCCTGCCCTTGTCGCTCGCGGCGGCCGAACCTTGATCGTTCGGTTCGACCACGGACTGGCCTGCGGACAAATCCTTGCGCGTCAGCTTCCTCGGCTTGCCACCGCTCCGTTCGGATAAAGCCTTGGGACTGTTCTGCCTGAACTTCTCCCGCGCGCTCTGCCCGTTGTCGGCCGGCATGCCGTTGACGGCGGGCAGGTTGCGGAGCTTTTTACCCCTCTTCCGATCCGTGTCCTGCTTCCCGGTCCTGTCGGGACCGGCATTTCCCGTCGCCTCTTGGTTGCCGCCCGAGACGCCTTGCCTGCCGCGTTGCCTCTTCAACTTGTTGCCGGGCAAGTTCTGGCCGTCGAGCGCCGGCTTGCCGTTGACCAGCGGCAGCCTCTTGCCATCGGCTCCGGGCAAAGCGTGATCGGTTGAGAGCTTGCCGGTTCTGGACGAGGTCTCCGGCGAGGTGTCAGGCTGCTGGCGCTGGATAACACTCTGACCAGGCTTCGGCGGCAGGGCGCCCTGTTGCTGCTGATCGGATGTGGCCTGACGGAGCTTGGCCGCCCTCTTCTGCAGAAGCGGCGGCAGGGGAACCTTGGCCGCCAGCGCATCGGCGCGGCCACCAACGGCGCCTTCCATCGTCTTCTGGGCCGTACGGCGGTCAAGCTGAACACCGGCGCTCGGCTGCGCGGCCCGATCGATGGTCTCGTTTTTGATCGTCGTGTTGATGGTGTTGATGACCGTCGTGTTGTGGATGTTGTTGAAGATGATGGCGTTCGGCGGCGGCACGACGTGGCGCGGCGGGTTGATGAATACGGGGATCGGCACGAATACCGGCGTCGGCAGGATGAAGACGTCGACCGGCGGCGGAGGTGGCGGAAGCACGATGAAATCCGGCGGCGGCGGCGGCAGGAAGATCACCGTGATCGGCGGCGGCGGTTCGAAGTCGAAATCGGGATCGTCGAAATAGAGCACCGGACGGTCGATATAGATGATTTCCTCCTCCGGCGGCGGCGGCAAATCATACTCATAGACGGTGAACTCCTCCGGCGGCTCCAGGGCAGCGTCGAAATGTTCGAGCCGCCGTCGTGCGTCCCAGGCATGCGGACCACGCGGATAGCGCCGCAGATAAGACCAGTAGGCTTCCGGCGTGTCCTCCAGCCAGGTCTCGCGCCAGGTGATCGCCTCGCGCCGCGCAGCGACAATGCCGCGCACGCGCTTAGCCATCGGATCGTGTGGATAGGCGACGAGGAAATCCTCGTAGCCGCGCATCGTGTCGCGGTCGAGAGCCGCGATATAAGCGTCACGAGCGTCGAAATCCTGGATCGCCCTGGTCCGATTGGAGCGGGATTCGGCCTCCGAAACCTTGGGCGCGGGCGCGTCCGCGGCACGGTCGAAGAAGACGAAAGGCGCGGTGATCTTCGAGGCATGCCACGGAACTTCCGCGCCTTGCGTCATCTCGTTGACGCGCAGCCGCGTGCGGTCGAACACCTCGTCAAGCGACAACCCGCCCTCGCGTATCATTTCGGCGAGCGCCTGAGCATAGGCGCCGTAAGGGCCCTTGCCTTCCGGCGCGACCGTTCCCGGAGCCGCGTTGAACGCAATCAGCATGTTCGGGTCGGGATCGACAAGCGCGAGACCACCGGCCAGGGGCTGGCTCATCTTCGGGAAGGCATCAGGCCGCGCCGCGTCGAGCACGACGATGTTTACCTTCGTCGACAATCCGGCCAACGACCTGGTGACATCGGAGAGCCGCATTGCCTGAAGCGGCACGTCGGCTGGACTGGCGATCTGGGCATCGACTGGAAGGAAGTAGTTCTCCCCCTCGAACTGCACGCCGTAGCCGGCAAGATAGACGAAGACGACCGCATCGGGACCGGCGGCGGAAACCTTGCCGAGAAAATCGCGCAGCGCGCCGCGCAGCGAGTCCTGATCGACATCGCGCGCGCCGACCACGTCGAACCCTGCCGCCTGCAAGGTCTGCGCGATCAGGCCGGCGTCATTGGCGGCAGTCGCGAGCTCGCCGGACTGATAGGCGCCGTTGCCGATGACGAAGGCGAGACGTTTTTGCTCTTGCGCGAGCGCACCGGTCGCGGACGCGGCGCCAAAAGCGATGAGAACGATGAGGCTGAGGAATTTTAGAAGCGTCTGCATGGCAATGCGCTGTCCGTTATCCGCCATCCGCCAGCCGCTTATTTCAGTAACGCCGAAAGAGCAGGAATGTTTCCCTAACAGCGCAAAACTAAGACCTCCAAGAAGGCGGCTTTAGGGCGCAAATTTCGGAAAAGAGAGGCTTCAAGTTTCTTGCGAACCGGCTCTCGCGGACTACCGGCGCCGCTTCGGCTTCTCCAGCAGCGCGACGGCCTCGACATGCGGCGACCACAGGAACTGGTCGATCGGCGTCACGCTCTTCAGTTGATAGCCGCCGTCGATGAGGATGCGCAGATCCCGCGCCAGCGTCGTCGGATTGCAGGAGACGGCCGCGACCAGCGGCACGTCTGAGCGGGCGATCTGCTTGGACTGATCCTCCGCGCCGGCGCGCGGTGGATCGAAGACGAGGCCGTCGAAGCCGCTCAACTCCTTGAAGGTCAGCGGCCTGCGGAAGAGGTCGCGACGCTCGCTGGTCACGCGCTTCAAGCCGCTGGCGAAGCGGGAGGCACGGTCGAGCGCGGCAAGCGCCGGGGCGTCTCCCTCCACGGCGTGGACCTCCGACTTCGCCGCCAGCCGGAGCGCGAAGCTGCCGCAGCCGGCGAACAGGTCGGCGACCTTCTTGGCACGCGACAGGTGCTGGCAGACGAGACCGGCCATCGTCTGCTCGGCGGCCTCCGTCGCCTGAAGAAAGGCGCCGGGCGGCAGGGCGACGGCGACCGAGCCGAACTGCACCACCGGCTTCTTCGGCTCCACGATCACCTCGCCGTCTATCGAAAGCCTCGCCAAGCCCGCGGCCATCACGAAATTGGAAGCGATGCGGCGCTGGTTTTCGCCGAGCTTGCCCGCGTCATGGACGGCGACATCGAGGCCGGACGCCGTGGCGGTGACGGTCATGTGGAAGGCTTTCGGCGTCGCGCAGACCAGTCCTGCCAGCCTTCGCAAAGGATCGAGCGCATCAACGATTGCCGGCAATGAGATCGGGCATTCCTCGATAGGAATGATCTCGGAGGAGAGCGCGCGCACGAAGCCGAGCAGCATGCCGGCCTCGGTGCGCCGAGCGCTAAAGACGACGCGCCGGCGCGTGTGCGGTGCGCAAGGCACCAGCGCGTCGATCTGACCAGCGATGCCCTTGATCTTGAGCGCCTGCACCACCCGTTCGCGTTTCCACTGCCGGTAGCCGTCGGCCTCGAAATGCTGCAACGCGCAGCCGCCGCATTCGGTGAAGTGTCGGCAGGGCGGATCAACCCTAAGCGGTGAAGCCTCAACAACCGACATCAGCGTCGCGCGGTCCTTCTGGCGCGCGGCGGTGACCGTCTCGCCAGGCAGCGTGAACGGGATGAAGACCTCGCCGCCATCGGCACCGGCGATGCCGTCGCCCTGCGAACCGAGCCTTGTGATGGTGAAGCGCGCGCTCATGGCGATACCGCGTCCTTGATCGCGGCGAGAAGGAACTCGCGGTTGCCGTCGCCGCCCTCGATCGGCGATGGATGCAGCCCAAGCACGCGCCAGCCCGGCATGCCGGCAAGCCAGTCGCGCAAACCGGCGGCGATGCGCTCGGCATCGCTCGGGTCCTTGAGCAGCCCGCCCTTGCCGATCGCCTCGCGCCCCGCCTCGAATTGCGGCTTGACGAGAACCAGCGCCCTGGCGCCCTCGCCCGCCAAGGCCAGCGCCGGCGGCAGCGCCAGCTTCAGCGAGATGAAGCTGACATCACAGACCAGGAAATCCGGAACGCGGTCGCCAAGATCAGCGGCGGTCAGGTCCCGCGCATTCAGCCCTTCAATGACCGTGACCCGCCGATCGGCGGCAATTTCGGGGTGCATCTGGCCGTGACCGACATCGATCGCCGTGACATGGGTAGCACCACGCTCGAGCAGCACCTGGGTGAAGCCGCCGGTCGAGGCGCCTATATCGAGCGCCTCATGCCCAGAGGGATCGAGGCCGAAATGGTCGAGGCCGGCAATCAGCTTCAGCGCCGCGCGCGACACATAGGCCTGCGCCGGATCGTCGACGGCAACGACGCAGTGTGGCGCCACGGGCTGACCCGGCTTGCGGGCGGCTGCGCCGTCGACGGTGACGGTGCCGCGTTCGATCGCGTCGCGGGCGCGGGAACGGCTGGCGAACAGGCCACGTGCGACGAGCAGTTCGTCGAGACGCGGACGCGCGCTGGCGGGCAGAGTGGAACTCATCGGCCTTCATTGGCGAAAGCCGGCGGCGAAGGCAATGGCAGCCCTGTTGAATATGGCGCGGGGCACGGCAGAATGCCGGCGCCGAAAGTCCGCTCACCCGGTCGAGGAAGAGCCATGCTGAAGGGAACATGCCATTGCGGCGCCGCGCACTGGACGCTGGAAGGCGATCCGGGATCGATCACCGCCTGCAACTGCACCCTTTGCCGCCGCTACGGCACGCTCTGGGCCTATGACTATGTCGACGAGCGCATCCGCATCGCAGGTCCGACGAGCTCCTACAGGAGGGTCGAGGTGGCCGAGCCCGCGCTGGAAATCCTGTTCTGTCCGAAATGCGCCTGTGTGCTCGCCTGGCGCGGGTTGCGCCCCGGCTCGAGCGGCCGCACTCGCATCGCCGTCAATATCAGGCTGGCCCCGCCGGAGGCGGTCGCCGACCTGCCGATCGAGCATTTCGACGGCCTCGAAACGTTCGACGACCTGCCGGGCGACGGCCGCTGCGTGCGCGATATGTGGTTTTAGAAAATAGTCCGCGAGACCGGGCGCTCGACCGCCGGCATCAGGCCGTCATTGTTGGAGGCCTGCTCGCGCGGCTCAGCCGGAGCTGGCGCTGTCGGCGCGGCTTCCGGCAGCACCACCAGTTGGGGAGCCTGCTTGTAGGAAAAGCCGCCGCGGATGTTGCCCATCTTGCCGGCGACGATGTCCATCACCGCCTTTTCGAGGTTGCGGTCGTAACGCGTTTCGGCTGCCACCGGCGCGGCCATGGCACTCAGCAGGGCCATGCCGCAAAGGAACGATTTCATTGTTCTTATCCCCTGCCCAGGACCAGGGTTTTAGCAGGGCGCCCGTTGAAAATCGGCCAAAAGACAAGGTAACCGAACGGCCAAATGAAAACCTAAACAAACAGTTGCAGCCGCAGCCGGCAAACTCAATCGGAGAGCTGAGTTTTCGATTCAGGCGCGCTGCGCCTGCATTCCATGGCCGAGTGCGGCGAAAACCGTCCGCACGATGCCGGTCGTGTCGAGGCCCGCGTCGGCATACATCTTCTCAGGCTTGGCGTGATCGGTGAACTCGTCCGGCAAGACCAGCGGCCGCACCTTGAGACCGTTTTCCAACAGGCCTTCATGGGCAAGGAAATGCAGCACCTGGCTGGCGAAGCCGCCGACCGCGCCCTCCTCGACCGTGACGAGAACCTCATGCGAGCGCGCGAGGCGGCGGATGAGATCCTCGTCCAGCGGCTTGGCGAAGCGAGCGTCGGCAACGGTGGTCGAAAGGCCCGCGGCGCCGAGTTCCTCGGCGGCCAGCAGGCAATCCTGCAGCCGCGTGCCGAACGAGAGCAGCGCCACCTTGGTGCCTTCCTTGAGAATGCGGCCTTTGCCGATCTCGAGCACTGAGCCGCGCTCCGGCATGTCGACGCCGACGCCGTTGCCGCGCGGATAGCGGAAGGCGATCGGGCCGCCGTCGTAGTCGGCTGCCGTGCGCACCATATGGCGAAGCTCCGCCTCATCGGCGGCGGCCATGACGACGAAGCCGGGCAGCGAGGCAAGGAAGGTCGTGTCGAAGGCGCCGCAGTGCGTGGCGCCGTCGGCGCCGACGAAGCCGGCGCGGTCGATCGGGAAGCGCACCGGCAGTTTCTGGATCGCCACGTCGTGCACCACCTGGTCGTAGGCGCGCTGCAGGAAGGTCGAATAGATGGCGGCGAAAGGCTTGTAGCCTTCGGTGGCGAGGCCAGCGGCGAAAGTCACCGCATGCTGCTCGGCAATGCCGACATCGAAGGTTCGGGCCGGGAACACCTCGCCGAAGAGGTCGAGGCCGGTGCCACTCGGCATGGCGGCGGTGATCGCCACGATTCGTTCGTCCTCGCGCGCCTCCTGGATCAGGCTCTCGGCGAAGACCTTGGTGTAGCTCGGCGCGTTGGCCGGCGCTTTCGCCTGCGCGCCGGTGATGACGTCGAACTTGTTGACGCCGTGATACTTGTCGGCGGCGGCCTCCGCCGGCCCGTAGCCTTTGCCCTTCTGGGTGACGACATGGATCAGAATGGGCCCGTCGCCATTATCGCGGACGTTCTTCAGCACCGGGATCAGGTGCTCCAAATTGTGTCCATCGATCGGGCCGATGTGGAAGAATCCCATCTCCTCGAACAGCGTGCCGCCGGTGACGTAACCGCGCGCGTGCTCGACGGCGCGGGTGATGGCGCTGTCGGCGCGCTTGCCGAGATAGGAGGTCAGCTTCTTGCCGAAATCGCGCAGGCCGAGATAAGTCTTGCCGGAGGCAAGCCTCGCCAGATAGGCGCTCATCGCGCCGGTCGGCGGGGCGATCGACATGTCGTTGTCGTTGAGGATGACGATCAGGCGGGCATTGAGCGCGCCGGCGTTGTTCATCGCCTCATAGGCCATCCCGGCGGACATGGCGCCGTCGCCGATGACGGCGATGACATTGTTGCGGCCGCCCGCAAGGTCGCGGCCCATCGCCATGCCGAGGCCGGCCGAAATCGAAGTCGAGGAATGCGCTGCGCCGAAGGGGTCGTATTCGCTCTCTGCGCGCCGGGTGAAGCCGGAGAGACCGCCTTCCTGGCGAAGCGTGCGGATGCGGTCGCGGCGGCCGGTCAGGATCTTGTGCGGATAGGCCTGGTGGCCAACGTCCCAGATCAGCCGGTCTTCCGGCGTGTTGAAGACATAGTGCAGCGCAACCGTAAGCTCGACGACGCCGAGACCGGCGCCAAGATGGCCGCCGGTGTGCGACACCGCGTCGATCAGCTCCGCGCGCAGTTCGGTCGCCAGCTGCGGCAGCTCGCTTTCATCAAGCGCCCGCAAATCCGCGGGGATGCGGACTTTGTCGAGGAGCGGCGTGTCAGGCTTCGGGTTCACTTTGGGACGGCCTGTCAACTTAACCTTGGGTTAACCTTCAAATATGCGCTTTGCTATGCGCGAGATAGGCTGACGGCGCGCCAATGTAAATGCGTGTCAGTGACGCGCCTGGCGCAGGATGTCCATCCTGCGCTAACCTTCCGGCAGCGGAATGAATTCTTCCTCATCGCCTGGAACGATATCGAAGCGGCCCGTCTTCCATTCTTCCTTGGCCTGCTCGATGCGTTCTTTCGAGGACGAAACGAAATTCCACCAGATATAACGTTTGGAGCCCAGCGACGCTCCGCCGAACAGCATGAAATGCGCGCCGCGCTCGGACGACACGACGATTTCCTCGCCCGGTTTGAACACCAAAAGCCGCTGGGCCGGGAAACGGTCGCCGGCAATCGAAACCTCGCCCTCCAGCGTGTAGATGGCGCGTTCCTCGGCGTCGCCGGGGATTTTGACGCTGGCGCCCGCCGCCAGCCGCAGATCGGCATAGAGCGTTTCCGAGGCGGGCGCGACGGGCGAGCGCAGCCCGGAAAATTCGCCGATGACGACGCGGCCGCTAACGCCCTCGGCATCGATTTCGGGCAGTTGGACGACCGACGTGTTCGCGAACACCGGGGCGATTTCTTCCTTGCTGTCCGGCAGCGCCAGCCAGGTCTGCAGGCCGGAAATCGACATCGGCGCGCCGCGCAATTCCTCGGGCGTGCGCTCGGAATGAACGATGCCGCGGCCGGCGGTCATCAAATTCACGTCGCCCGGCGCGATCACCATTTCGGTGCCGAGCGAGTCGCGATGCCTGATCTTGCCGTCGAACAGATAGGTGACGGTGGACAGCCCGATATGCGGATGCGGGCGCACGTCGATCGCGTGGCCGGCACGCAGGATGGCCGGGCCCATGCGGTCGAAGAAGATGAACGGACCGACCAGCCTGCGTTTCGCCGTCGGCAAGGCGCGGCGAACCTCGAAGCCGCCAATGTCCTTGGCGTTGGGAATGACCATCAACTCGATCTGGTCGCAGGCGAAGGCGTCGCCGGCCTCGGGATCGTTGCCCGGAAAGAAGCTCATGACCGGCGTCAGGCGAAGCGGAGCGCGGATCGGGCCTTCGCCTTGGCGGCCTCTTCCTCGCGGTTGCGCGGATGCTGGGTGGTTTCGAGGCTGTCAAGCAGCTCGCGCGCGGCGGCGGCGATCGCCTCGACGGCGTGGTTGAAGGCATGCTCGTTGCGCTTGGACGGCTTGGTCGCGCCGCTCAGCTTGCGCACGAACTGCAGCGCCGCGTCATGGACCTCGTCGTCGGTCGCCGGCGGATCGAAGTTGAACAGGGTCTTGATGTTTCGGCACATGCTTTAACTCCTTACCTGCTTTCTGCCCGAACCGGTCTGACATTGTGCACCGAGGTGTGTTGAGATTCAGGTCAGACCGAGCGGAAAATGGCAGGTTCCGAGTGCCGGAGCGGAGCGTACTTGAAAGCATCTGAGCACCGGAACCGCAGGAAGCCGCCGTTTGCAGGCCGGCCTCACCTGAATCTCAATATACCTCACTCGGCGTCGAGCGGCTCCGTTCCAATCGGCTTGCCGTCGCGCGAAAGCCTGATCTTCTCGACCTTGTCCTCGGCGGCCTTGAGCAAGCGGTCGCAATGAGCCTTCAGCGCCTCGCCGCGCTCGTAGATCTTGATCGACTGGTCGAGCGGAACGTCGCCGCGCTCCAGATCATCGACGATCTTCTCCAGCGCGTCGAGCGCCTGTTCGAAGCTCATCGCCTTGACGTCTTGGTTAGCTTCATCAGCCATCATTCATCCCTTCATCAGCCGCCCGACATGGGCGGCGACCGAAAATGCCAATCCTTGCAGATCGTAACCGCCCTCCAGCAGGCTGACGAGCCGGTTGCCGCTGTGGCGCCCGGCGCGCTCCATCAGCTGGCCGGTCGCCCAGTCGAAATCATCCTCGGTCAGGTTGATCGCGGCCAGCGGATCGCGATGGTGCGCATCGAAACCGGCGGAAATGATGATCAGATCCGGCTGGAAGGCGTCGATCGACGGCAGCACGCGCGACAGGAAGGCGTCGCGGAACGTGTCGCTGCCGGTGCTCGGCGCAAGCGGCGCGTTGACGATGTTGCCGGCGCCGGTCTCGCTCTTGGCACCGGTGCCCGGATAAAGCGGCATCTGGTGGGTCGAGCAATAGAGCACCGACGGATCGTCCCAGAAAATGTCCTGCGTGCCGTTGCCGTGATGCACATCCCAATCGACGATGGCGACGCGCTCGGCCAGATGCTTCTCCTGCGCATAACGGGCGGCGATCGCCGCGGTGTTGAACAGGCAAAAGCCCATCGCGGTCGCTTTTTCGGCGTGATGGCCGGGCGGACGCGCGGCAACGAAGACATTGGCGGCACGGCCCTCGAACACATCGTCGACTGCGGCGTTGGCCGCGCCGATCGCCGTCACCGCCGCCTGCCAGCTTTTCGGGCTGGCGCTGGTGTCGGCATCGATCGAGACGATCCCCGTCTCGGGAATCGCAGCGCGGACACGGCCGACGAAATCCTCCGGATGCGCGTAAAGGATCGTCGCCTCGTCGCCTTCCGGCGCCTCGACGCGGTCGAGGGCCGAAAAAGCCTCGTCGTCGAGCACGCGCTCGATGGCGCGCAAACGGTCGGGCCGCTCGGGGTGGCCGGGCGGCGTGAGGTGTTCCAGGAATACCGGATGAGTGTAAAGACGAGTGGTCATGGCGCCTAATCTAGGCACCTGTCGCACGGATAGCCATGTTTCAGCGCCGAATGATTGGGGAAATCGCGCCCAATCGTGTCGCTGGCGGCATTGGCCCGGCTTCGGCTTCGCGATAAGGTCGCGTCGCTGCCTGGTGCCCGCAACGCGGGAGAATCGGGAACACGGTTGAAATCCGTGGCGTGCCCAACGCTGTGAGGGGGACCGCGCCGGCAAACGCCACTGTCCCAGACGGGAAGGCGCCGGATGCGGGTCGATCCCGAGCCAGAAGACCGGCCCGGCAGACATGGTCATCCGCATGGTCAGGCGGAGGACTGCTTATCGCAAGGGGACAAGCGATGCAGGCACGAACAGCCGCCGCCGGCGGCGATGACTTTGACCAATTGGCGCGCGACGCCGTCTACCGAGCCATGTTCACCCGGCGCGACGTGCGCAGCCATTTCCTTGCCGACGATCTCGACGACAGCGTTTTGGCGCGGCTGCTCACCGCGGCACACCACGCGCCGTCGGTCGGCTACATGCAGCCCTGGAACTTCATCGTCATCCGGGACGCCACAAGGCGGCGGCAGGTGCGCGACCTGTTTTTGGCCGCGCGCGAACAGGAACTGCCGGCGATCGAGGTGGAGCGGCGGGCGCTCTACCGCAAGCTGAAGCTCGAGGGCATCTGCGAAAGCGCGCTCAACCTCTGCATCACCTGCGACCGCCAGCGCTCGAAGAACTCGCCGCTCGGGCGCTGGCACAATCCGGAGATGGACCTCTACAGCACCGTCTGCGCGGTGCAGAATTTCTGGCTCGCGGCGCGGGCGGAAGGCGTCGGGGTCGGCTGGGTGAGCATCATCGAGCCCGAAGCACTGAAGCGACTGCTGTCGATCCCCGAGCACGTCACGCCGATCGCCTATCTCTGCGTCGGCCGCGTCTCGGAATTCGCGCCGAGGCCCGACCTCGAAGCGCATGGCTGGGGCAAGCGCCTGCCGCTGCCCGAGCTGGTGATGAGCGAGACCTTTTGCGGCGCCGGCGAGGCGCCGCTCAAATCGGCGATCGCTCGCCTTGGTTCCCGTGAAGGGGCGAAGCCGTGATCAGGCGGCCTTCGTGGCCGGGGCTGCTGCTCAAGCGGTCCTTGGCGAATCCCAGCGCGAGCCGCCGAAGGGGCTGAGCGCCTTGTCGCGCAATTCCCTGAACTTGGACGAGGCTTCGGCCAGGCGCCGGTCCCATTCCGGATTGGGGACCTGGCCCTCGATGGTGGCGAAGTAGACCTGCATCAGCGAAGCGATGGCGAAGGGCTCGATGAAAGCCGCCTTGAAGGCCCAGGCGAAGACGATGGCCAACACGAAGGCCCAGCCGGCAAGCTGGCCCGGCATGGCCCAGAGGATCGCGGCGGCGGGCGCCAGCATCAAAAGGAAAATGACGAAGGAAACGCCCCACATGATCACCGCCAGCCAGACGGCGTTCTTGACCATCAACTTGCCGTTCTGCGCGTAGAGCACGACGCCTTGCCTGGCGGTCTCGAAAGGCGAGTTGGAATTGGTGCGGATGTTGTAGCCGAGGATGATCTCGTCGACATAGGTCAGCGACAGGCGGATGACGGTATTGATGAAGCTCACCAGACCGCTTAAGCCTGGAATGGGTAGGAACGCAGCAACGCCGCCGATCAGCCCTGTGATGGCGCGGATGGCGCCTTTCACCAGCTGGTCGACGACGAAAAGGATGTTGGCCTCGGCGAAGCGCTTCGTCACCACTTCGCGCGCATAGGCGATCTGGCCCTGGCCGTCGGGAACGTCCTGCCCGTCGATCAGATGGACCATGACGGCGATATGGCCTGCCTTGAGCACATAGAGAATGTATTCGCGGATCCAGTAGACGGCGATCGAGACCACGCCGAAGCCGACCACCCCACCCCACAAGGCAAAGGACATCGGCCCGTCCGGATCGGTCGAGATGTGGCCGACGCCGTAACCGACGCTGGCGCCGGTGCCGGTCGCTGTTATGTAGGCCACCGTGATGCCGAAATAGACGATGATGCGAAAGACGATGAACGGCCACGTCCGCATCATGATGGACACCGACCGGCCGATGCTGAAGTCCCACATGGCCCCGACCCTCCGCCTCAGAGAATTGGCGGGAGAGGATGCGCTCGCTCCTGCCAAAGTCAATGTCGGAGGGATTTTGAGCGGGGGACAATTGTCTGAGGCAGCGCGGACCCGAGTGATTGCCCGCAACGCCGCGACCGGATGCTATTTGGTTTTCAGGCCTTCCAGCAGCTGCTTGAACGCCGCCACAACCTTCTTCGACGTCGCTTCCGGATCCTTGGCATTGGCGATGCGCTGCGAGGCCTGGCTACTGGCGCCGTTGATGAGCCGCGCTGCGGTCTCGGGATCGAGATCGGGAACGACGACGCCCTCCTCCTGCAGCTTTGACAGGTGATCGGTCATTGAAGCCGTGCAGGCGCTGGCGTTGGGCCACTGAGCCGGATCGCCGAGCACGGCCGGGCCGTCCCTGAACATGATGCGCTGGATTTCCGGCTCAAGCGCCATCTCGATATAGGTGGTGCATTCGTCGACGAAATGCTGCCAGCGAGTAGGCGCCCGCGAGGCCACCTCGTTCACCCGCGCCGCCATCTCGGCGTCAATCTCGGCGATCACCGCCTGCAGCAGCCCCTTCTTGTCGCCGAAATGATGATAGAGCGCGCCGCGCGTCAGACCCGCCGAAGCGGTGAAATCGTCCATCGAGGCCTCGGCATAGCCGATCGTGCCGAAGGCATGGCGCGCGGCCGCGATCAGCTTGGCGCGCGTCTCGGCGATCATCTCCTTGCGGGGCTTATGCATGGCTCCTGGCCTTATTCACATACGCGTCGTATGCTAATTGACATACGCGACGTATGAACTATCTGACATTCATACGCTGCGTATGTAATTGCGGCGCCTTCCCTTGTCGAGGAATGGGACCATGCGAAACCCATATTCGGAAATCTTTCGGGCTCCTGGCACGAAGAGCTTCGCCGCGGCAGCCTTCATCGCCCGGCTGCCGATCGCCATGGCGCCGATCGGCATTGTGGCGATGCTGTCGCAAACGCATGGCGAGTACTGGCTGGCCGGCGCCGTCTCGGCCACATACGCTTTGGTCAACGCCTTCCTGTCGCCGCAGGTCTCGCGGCTGGTCGACCGCCTCGGCCAGAGCCGGATTGCCGTGCCGACGACACTTGTCTCGGCGCTTGCCTTCGCGACCTTGATCGTCGCGGCCAACCAGCACTGGCCGGTGTGGACCTTGTTCCTATCGTCGCTGCTTGCCGCCTTAATGCCCAGCATCCCGGCGCTGGTCAGGGCGCGCTGGACCGAGATTTTTCGCGACCGCCCCGAGCTCAATACGGCCTTCGCCTTCGAATCGGCCGCGGACGAGCTGGTCTATGTCGCTGGGGCTTCGCTGTCGGTGGGCTTGAGCGCCGCGCTGTTCCCGGAAGCCGGGATGGTGGTGAGCACCTTGCTGCTCGCCTTCGGCTCGGCGGCATTCCTGCTGCAGCGTTCGACGGAACCGCCCATTCGCCCGGCCGAGGATGGCGCGGCCGGCTCGGCGATCCGCCTGCGGCCGGTGCAGATCATCACCTTCGCGCTGATCTTTGTCGGCGCGACCTTCGCAACCACGGAAGTCACCACCGTTGCCATTACTGAAGAGCTGGGCCAGCCCGAAGCAGCCAGCCTCGTCATCGGCGTCTATGCACTGGGATCCTTCGTGCTCGGCATCATCGTCGGCGCGCTCAGTTTGCGCACGCCGCTGCAACGCCAACTCGCGATAGCGGTCGCCGTCATCGCGCTCACCACTCTGCCACTGCTTTTTGCCGACACGGTGCCGACGCTGGCGCTTGCCGTGTTCGTCAGCGGCGTTGCCATCTCGCCGACCTTCATCACCGCCTTTGGACTGATCGAACGCCACGTGCCGCCGGCAATGCTCACGGAAGGCGTGACCTGGGTGACCACCGGGATCGGCATCGGCATGGCGCTGGGCTCCTTCGCCGCCGGCTGGATGGTCGACACTTTTGGACCGCAGAACGGGTTCTGGGTGTCGGTGGCGGCAGGCTCAGTCGCTTTGGTCACCGTGCTCGCCGGCCAGTGTCGGCTGGCGACGCCGGACTGCGACCCGAATGAATGCGAAGCGGCGATTGTTCCGGCTGGATGATACCGTTGCATCCGGCTCTGGCTGGCTATACGTCCTGCTGTCGAACGAACTTCGCCGACGGGAATGCGTAAAGCCCCGTCGGCGCGCCATGGAGCATGATCTCCCGCTCGAAGACGAAGCCGCATTTCTCCAGCACGCGCCGCGATGCCGAATTGGCGGGACGCGCCAGTGCGATCACCCGACCGGCGCGCAAGGGGCCGAAAGCCGCGTGCAAGCTCCCCCGGACCAGTTCCGTCGCGTAGCCATGCCCCCAGGTCTCGGGGTGAAGATGATAGGACAGGTTTAGCCCATCGAAATCGCTCGATAAGGTGACGCCGCCGAAGCCGATCAGTTTCTCGTTGGCTTCGACCGCCCAGCGACCAAATCCGTGCCTGTCCCAATGATCGATGTCGCGAGCGAGCCTTGCGGCACTCTGCTGCGGCGTGTCCGGCGTCGGGTCGGGGCGATGCGCCACCAGTTCGGGGCGCGAGAAAAGATCGGCCAGAAACTCCAGATCCGCCTGTTTGGGCCGGCGCAGCAGCAGTCGTTCGGTCTGCTGGCTGACAGGCAATAGCCCGGCCATCGTTTTTCTCCGTCCCCCTGTCGGCCGAAACGTCAGAGAATTTCCGTCTTGGCGATGTGAATGCCGAATCCTTCGAGCCCGACATAGTGGCGCTCGCGCGAGGCGATCAGGTTGATCGAGGAGATGCCGAGATCCTTGAGGATCTGCGCTCCGAGCCCGATCTCGCGCCACTCGTTCTCGCGCCGGCGCGCCTCTTCGTGATCCTCGCGGTCGCCGCTCTGGGGCCGCTTGCGCTCCTGATGGGCGACGCCGACCGAGCCTTCGCGCAGGTAGACGATGACGCCACGCTTGCGCTCGCCCATCGTCTCCATGATGTGGTCCAAGCGGTGGCTGGTGCCGAAGACGTCGGTGACGACGTCTTCCGAATGCAGCCGCACCGGCACCTCCTCGCCGTCGCGGATGTCGCCGAAGACGACCGCGACATGGTGCATGGAATCCCAGGGCAGCGTGTAGGTGAAGACCTGCGCCTTGCCGCCGGGCGTCTCGATGTCGGAGCAGGCGACGCGCTCGACCAGCCTTTCCTTGCGCTGGCGATAGGCGATGAGATCGGCGACCGAAACCTGCTTCAGCCCGTGCTGCGCGGCGAAAGCCTGCACCTCAGGCCCGCGCTTGACGGTGCCGTCGTCGTTGACCAGTTCGGAGATGACGCCGATCGGCGGCAGCCCGGCGAGTTTGCACAGGTCGACCGCGGCTTCCGTATGGCCCGAGCGCATCAAGACACCGCCTTCGCGCGCGATCAGCGGGAAGATGTGGCCGGGCCGCACGAAGTCGGAGGCACCAACATTGCCATTGGCGAGGTTACGCACCGTGAGCGTGCGGTCGTCCGCCGAAATACCCGTCGTGGTGCCGTGCTTGAAGTCGACGCTGACGGTGAAAGCCGTGGTGTGGGCGGAATCATTGTCGGCCACCATGGGCGCAAGGTTCAGCCGCCTTGCGTCCTCGCGCAGCATCGGCGTGCAGACGATGCCGGAGGTGTTACGGACGATGAAGGCCATCTTTTCCGGCGTGCAGTGGACGGCGGCAACGATCAGGTCGCCCTCGTTCTCGCGCCCGTCATCGTCCATGACGACGACGATCTCGCCGCGCTCGAAAGCACGGATCGCTTCGACGATCTTCTTCTGGTCGTATGGCATGGACGCTCGCTAGCTCGCTTGGGGAATAGGGCAGTAAGGGAGTAGGGAAAAGGAAAAAGTTTGGCGTCGCCGAATGCGACGTAACATACTCACCTACTGCCTTACTGCCTTCCCGTCTGTCCT
Organism: Mesorhizobium sp. WSM3873; assembly: GCF_001672445.1. Lineage (NCBI taxonomy): Bacteria > Pseudomonadati > Pseudomonadota > Alphaproteobacteria > Hyphomicrobiales > Phyllobacteriaceae > Mesorhizobium > Mesorhizobium sp. WSM3873. Next base: position 322,985 of record NZ_LYTM01000023.1, read on the forward strand.
CTATGGCGCAGATAATGATCCGCAATCGCGCAGGCAACCATGGCTTCGCCGATCGGCACGGCGCGGATGCCGACGCAAGGATCGTGGCGGCCCTTGGTCATGACCTCGACATCCTTGCCGTCCTTGTCGATCGATTTCCGCGGTGTCAGGATCGAGGAGGTCGGCTTGACGGCGAAGCGGGCGACGATCGCCTGGCCGGTCGAGATGCCGCCGAGGATGCCGCCGGCATTGTTGGACAAAAACACCGGCTTGCCGTCATTGCCGATCCGCATCTCGTCCGCATTCTCTTCGCCGGTGATGCGGGCGGCTTCGAAGCCGTTGCCGATCTCGACGCCCTTGACGGCGTTGATCGACATCAGGCCGGAGGCGATGTCCTGGTCGAGCTTGGCATAGATCGGCGCGCCGAGGCCCGCCGGCACACCTTCGGCGACGATCTCGATCACCGCGCCGACCGACGAGCCGGCCTTGCGAATGCCGTCGAGATAGGCGGCAAAGACCGGAACCGAGGCCGGGTCAGGGGTGAAAAACGGGTTTTCCGCATCGCCGATGAAATTCCAGTTCCAATTGGCGCGATCGATCGACTTTTCACCCATCGAGACCAGGGCGCCGCGCACCACCATGCCCGGCACCACCTTGCGTGCCAGCGCGCCGGCCGCCACTCTGGCTGCCGTCTCGCGCGCCGAGGAGCGGCCGCCGCCGCGATGGTCGCGCAACCCGTATTTGATCTCATAGGTGTAATCGGCATGGCCCGGCCGGTACTGGCGCGCGATCTCGCCGTAGTCCTTGGAGCGCTGATCGACATTCTCGATCAGCATCGAGATCGGCGTGCCGGTGGTGATCATCGTCTCGCCGTCCTCGTCGAGGATGAAGCCGGAGAGGATCTTGACCTCGTCCGGCTCGCGGCGCTGGGTGACGAAGCGCGACTGGCCCGGGCGGCGCCGGTCGAGCTCGGCCTGGATGTCCTCGCGCTTGAAGCGGATCCCGGGCGGGCAGCCGTCGACAACGCAGCCAAGAGCGGCGCCATGGCTTTCACCCCAGGTGGTGACGCGGAAAAGATGGCCGAAGGTGTTGTGAGACATGGAAAAAACGCCCTTCCCGGCGCGGACCCGGTTCGCCGGTTCAAGCGTGCCTTCTATTGGCGTTTTCCACAGCGGTCAAACGGTGATCGGATGCATCAATCTGTGATCTGGAGGATTTAGTTTTGACACATTCGGTTGGTTTCTGCTCTCTTCCATCCGCCGTTGAGGATCCGCCGTTGCTCATGCCGGCGCAATGACCAAAGAGGACGACGATGCGTACCCTGATTGGCGCCGCCTGCGCCATGTTGCTCATTTCCACCGCTGCCGCGTTCGCCGGCCAGACCGAAGGCTTGATCAAGAAGGTCGACAAGGACACGCTGACGCTGACGCTGGACGACGGAAAGTCCTACAAGCTCAACGCCGAAACCGATCTCGACGCGCTGAAGCCCGGCATGGATATCGTCCTCGCCTACGACGTGACCAATGGCGAGAATGTCGTGACCGATATGCAGCTGCCGGACAGCGACTAGAATTAGCTGGCAACCTGGTCAACCAAACAACGGCGCCGGTCGTCCGGCCGCCATCTTGGTGGCTTCATCCTTCGCCTTTGCGAGGATAGTCGACCCTCGGGCTATAGCGAACTGCTGACAAAATGCGTCGAGGCGATGCTGACCTTCATTCAGCCGCCCCAAAGCGATTAGGATGAGGCCCCATGCCAGGTCAGTTTGCACGTAATTCTCCAATGAGAAACGTTTGAACTCCATCTTTGCCCGTTGCTCGAAGATGTGGGCGACGTCCCCCAATGCAGTGATCTTCGACCAATCCAGTCGAGCGGCTTTTACGGCAGCCAATGCAACCCGTTCGACATGATAGTCACGATCGTTGGCGTAGAAAGAACACCAGCCTGGAATCGAGCCTGACAGGTCAATGGGGTCGATACAGAGATCAAAGGCGGCCGACTTTGCCGTTCTTTTCCACGTGAGTTTTCCACGGCCGAAAATCGGCACAAAGTCGACCGACACGCCCCAGCAAGCAGAAAAAGTCATTCCTTTCATCGTTTGAAACTTCAACAGATAGCGCATGTGGTCCTTTGGGTCGCTCACCCAGAACAAATCGCCCACTCGCTGAAAATCCGGTGCCAGAGTGTCTGCCAGCGCTCCCGCGACTATGTCGCCTAGGGCCTGCCCGCGGCGAATTGGGCGACCTAACTCAGGCCGTCGGCGAAATCTATCGATCAAACTGGAGAGCATGCAGTCGTAACCGGCCCAATCGTAAGCTGAGCATGACAGGTAAGCATTGCCGACTGCTACGATCAATTCGTTGCCAGGTGTAGAGGCTTACAGCCACTCCAGGCTGCGGCCCTCGAGCCGTAGCAGGCGGTCCTGCGGTACGTCGAGGCTGGCGGCTTCCTGCTTGGAAATGCCGGTGACGAAGCGGAAGAAGCAGCGCATGATCCCGCCATGGGTGACGCAGACGGTCGGCTGGCGAAGCGCGTCGAACCAGGGTTTTATCCGCTCGAGCAGCATCTCGTAGCTTTCGGCGCCCTCGCCGGGCGGCTGGAAATCCCACTTCGCAGCGCGGCGGCTTTTGGTCGAACCCGGGACACGCTTTTCGAGTTCGGCAAAGGTGAAACCCTGCCAGTCGCCGAAGCTTAGCTCCACCAAGCGCGGATCGGTGCGATAGGCGAGCGGGTCGAGACCCATCGCCGCGCGCATCAGCTCCATCGTCTCGCGCGTGCGCCGCATCGGGCTGGCGACAAAGTCGAAATCCGCAGCGTTTCCGATAAGGTCCGCCAACCGTCGGCCGTTTTGCGTCGCCTGCTCGCGGCCAAGTTCGTTGATATCGGTATCCGCCTGGCCTTGCAGCCGACCCTCGGCGTTCCACTGCGTCTGGCCGTGGCGCGCGATGTAGACGAGCGGATACATCAGGTCTCCGGAGGTCGGGCCAGGGCCTGGACGAATAGACAGGCGGAGAGAACTAGTCCTTGACGGTCGAGATGTCGGGCGCGTCGACCGCCTTCATGCCGACGACATGGTAGCCGGAATCGACGTGATGGACCTCGCCGGTCACGCCGCGCGACAGGTCCGACAGGAAGTAGACGCCGGAATCGCCGACCTCTTCCTGCGTCACCGTCTGCTTAAGCGGCGCGTTGTACTCGTTCCATTTGAGGATGTAGCGGAAATCGCCGATGCCGGAGGCGGCAAGGGTCTTGATCGGGCCGGCCGAGATGGCGTTGACGCGGATCTTCTTGGCGCCGAGGTCGACGGCGAGATAGCGCACGCTGGCCTCGAGCGCCGCCTTGGCGACGCCCATGACGTTGTAGTGAGGCATAACCTTCTCGGCGCCGTAATAGGTCAGCGTCAGCAGCGAGCCGCCTTCGCTCATCAGCGGCTCGGCGCGCTTGGCGATGGTGGTGAAGGAAAACACCGAAATATCCATGGTGCGCAGGAAATTATCGCGCGTCGTCTCGACATAACGGCCGGTCAGCTCGTCCTTGTCCGAGAAGGCGATGGCATGGACGAGGAAGTCGAGCTTGCCCCAGTGCTTGGCGATGTCGGCAAAGACTGCGTCCAGGCTTTCCGGATCGGTCACGTCGCAATGGCCGGCGACATGCGCGTTGAGTTCCGCCGCCAGCGGCTCGACGCGCTTCTTGAACGCCTCGCCCTGATAGGTCAGCGCGATTTCGGCGCCGTGATCGACGCAAGCCTTGGCGATGCCGAAAGCGATCGACCGATTGTTTGCGACGCCAAGGATGAGGCCTCGCTTACCGGCCATCAGGCCCTGTCCACCCGCCATGTGCGCAATTCTCCGCAAGAATGTCTGCTTTGTGGAGCCCTATCGCACAGGCACAGGGCCCCTTCAAGCGTCGAAAACAGACTGGCTTGAGGAGAAAACTGCTTCGATCAGCCTTTCCGCTTACGCATCAGGGCTTCGAGATCGGCGTCTCCACCCTCCGGCAGCATCAGCCGCACATGGGCGTAGAGATCGCCATGGCCACCTACTTTTTCCGGCAGCCCCCTGCCCTTCAGGCGCAACACCTTGTCCGAGCTCGACCATGCGGGAACGTTGACCGCGAGCTTGCCGGTCGGCGTCTCGACGGCCACCTTGGCGCCGAGCACCGCGTCGGCGAGTTCGATAGGCAGGTCGACATGGAGGTCGCGGCCCTCGATGCGATAGCGCGGATGGCGGCGAATGTGAATCTTGACCAGCGCGTCGCCCGGCTGGCCGGGCCCCTGCTCGCCTTGACCCTTCAGGCGGATGGTCTGGCCCTCCTCGACATAGGTGGGAAGCTTGACCGCCATCTTGCGGCCGTCAGGGAACATCGCCGTCACCTTCTCCGCGGTGGCCGCCTCTTCGACGGTGATGTCCAGCGTGACATTGAGGTCAGGCGCCTGGACCGGCTGGCGACGGTCGCCACGGCCTGGACCGCGCCCACCCGAAAAGGCCTCGCCGAAGATCTGGCTGAAGATGTCGCTGTTGCCGTCGAAAGGATCGCCGCCCGGACGACCGGTGCGGAATTCGAAATGCGCCCCGCCGGGGCCCTGCTGACGGCGGAATCCGGCAAACGGATCGCCACCGGCCGCGCCCTCGAAGCCCTGGAATCTCGGCTTGCCGTCGGCGTCGATCTCGCCGCGATCGTAAGCTGCGCGGCGCTTCTCGTCGCCGACGATCTCATAGGCCTGGTTGGCGGCCGCAAAACGCTCTTTCGCCTTCGGATCATTCGGATTCTGGTCCGGATGATGCTGCTTGGCGAGCTTGCGGTACGCCGATTTTATTTCCTTGGCCGAGGCGTTCTTGGCAACGCCCAGCACCTCATAGGGGTCGCGCATGCTTCCTGCCTGAAAGAGAGATTGGGTCCACAGTTGCCCTCTATATGCGCTCGCATAGGAAGAAATTCCAGTGGTGCAAGATGCCAATGGAGAGTGAAATTAGAGCGCCTTGAACTCCTGCATGCGCCAGCCTCCGGCGTCGGCAATGCAGAGCTCGCCCTGGTACACGGCGACGCCATCGAAACTTTCCCGCGTCGCGTTGAAGCGGCGGCAGGTCAAGCCGCCATCCTTGAGTTCCACCAGCTCGGTGATCGAGCCGCGCGAGCCGGTGCCGGCATTGGCCCATGGCACCGCCTGGCCGCCGAGCTCCTGGATGTCGGCGGAAGACACCGCATTGCCGATCGTGGTCTGGTCCGAGTCGTTGTCGCTGCTTGCCGGCACGGCGGGCGCGGACGGCGCGCTGGAGGTGATGATCGAGCGGTCAACCTCCGCCTTCTCGAGGCTGAAGCCGCCGGCGCCACAGGCCGCGAGCGGAAGCGCCAATGTCAGCAACGCAGCCTTGGCGCTGGCCGAAGCGATAACGCTCCATTGCCCGCTGTCAAAAGCTTGCGCGATACGCGACAATCGGCGAACTCCTCCCGCAACGTTAAAAATTTGGAAAACTATGAACGAAAGCGAGTTAACAAGCGGTGACTTCGCCGAGGCTTTGGAGCCGTTCCGGCTGTTTGCCGAGTGGCTGGACGACGCCGTCAAGAGCGAGCTCAACGACCCCAACGGCGTTGCGTTGGCAACCGTCGACGCCGACGGCATGCCGGATGTGCGGATGGTGCTGCTCAAGGGGTTCGACGAAAGGGGATTTGTCTTCTACACGAATTTCGAGAGCGCCAAGGGCCGCGAGATTCTTGGCAGCATGAAGGCGGCGATGTGCTTCCACTGGAAATCGCTGCGCCGCCAGGTGCGCGTGCGCGGGCCGGTGGAGATCGTCAGCGACGCTGAGGCCGACGCCTATTATGCGACGCGGCCGCGCGGCAGCCGCATCGGCGCCTGGGCCTCGAAACAGTCGCGGCCGCTGGAAAGCCGCTTCGCGCTCGAGAAGGCGGTGGCCGAGTACACGGCGCGCTACGCGATCGGCGAAATCCCGCGGCCGAAACACTGGTCGGGCTTCCGCATCCTGCCGCAGACGATCGAGTTCTGGCACGACCGCCCGTTCCGGCTGCATGACCGCATCGTGTTCTCGAGAAACGACGCCGGCGGCTGGGGCAAGACGCGGCTCTACCCCTGATGTCGCCGAGAGCGGAGATTTTTCAGCCTTTCTTGCGGGTCATGAAGGCGGTCAACGCGGCGCGCGCCTCGTCGGACTTCAGCCGCTCGCGGAAATGCTCGCTCTCGACCTTGATGCGGGCGACGAGTTCCTCGCGCGGCTCACGCATCAGATCGCGGGCAATCTTAAGCGCCTGCGGCGGCTTGGCGGCGATCTCGGCCGCCGCAGCCAGCACCGCGCCTTCCAGGGCGTCTTCCGCGACCACATCGTAGATCAGGCCGGCGGCCTTGGCGCGCTCAGCCGAAAAACCTTCGCCGAGACCGAGCAGCGCGAAGGCGCCCTGGCGGCCGAGGATCTGCGGCGCGAGCAGGCTGGAGCCGGCCTCCGGCACGAGGCCGAGGTCGACGAAGGGGGTGCGGAAGAGCGTGCGCGGCGTGGCGAAGGTCAGGTCGCAATGCAGATTGAGCGTGGTGCCGATGCCCACCGCTATGCCGTCGACACCGGAGACCATCGGCTTCTCCGCCTTGGCCAGCGCCATCAGGAAATCCCACACCTCGTTGCCGCCCTCGCCGCCGGTGGCGATCACCAGGAAGTCCGCAAGGTCGTTGCCGGAAGAAAAGGCGCCGGGCACGCCGAGGAAGACATGGACGCGAACCGCCGGATCGGCATCGCCTTCAGAAAGGGCGGCTGACATTTTCGCGTACATGGCACGGGTCAGCGCGTTCTTCTTCTCAGGCCGGTTCATACGGATGATCTGCACGGCGCCCCGGCGCTCGATGAGGATATGGTCGGTCACGATCGGTTCCTTCGGCTGACTGGCTGTTCAGGCGATCAGGGCCTTGCCGGCGGCGGCGAGGCTTTCGGCGCCGTCGATGACGCGCTCCTTGAGCGCGCGCGTCTCGCCTAGGAGGTTTTCGGCAAAGAAGCGGCAAAGCGCGACTCGGCCGCGGTCGGCTAGGCCGCCCTGCGCCAGATAAGCGCCGCCCGCGGCGAGCGAGATCAGGCGCAGATAGGGCGTGGCGCCAGCCATCGCGGCATCGGCCTTGCCGTCGGCCATCAGCCTTTGCAAGAAGCGGGTCGCCTCGTCGAGATCGGCAAGCGCGCGATCGAGATTGTCGGCGGTGCGGCCGAAACCCTCGATGTTGGAGGTGCGCACCGCATCGGCCATCGCTTTCAATTCGCCGATATAGCGATGCACGTGCTCGCCGCCGCCGAGCGGCAATTTTCGCGAGACGAGGTCGATGGCCTGGATGCCGTTGGTGCCTTCATAGATCGGCGCGATGCGGGCGTCGCGATAGAGCGCCGCCGCGCCCGTCTCCTCGATGAAGCCCATGCCGCCATGCACCTGGATCCCCAGCGAAGCGACCTCGACGCCGACATCGGTCGAAAAGGCTTTTGCCAGCGGCGTCAAGAGATTGGCGCGGTCGCGCCAGTTGGCGGCGGCCTCGCCCTCGGCGACACGGGCACGGTCGATGGCGTGCGCACAGGTATAGGCGATAGCACGCGCGATCTGCGTCAGCGCCTGCATGGTGAGAAGATTGCGCTGCACGTCCGGGTGATGGACGATCGGCGCCATGCCGGACCCTGAATAATCAGATGCCTTGCCCTGCCGGCGCTCATTGGCATAGGCGATCGCCTTCTGCGTGGCGGTTTCGGCCACTGCAACGCCCTGCATGCCCACCGCGAGACGAGCGTTGTTCATCATCGTGAACATGCAGGCCAACCCCTTGTTCTCCTCGCCGATCAGCCAGCCGATGGCGCCGGGCGTCATGCCCGCAAAACCGTCGCCATAGATCATGGTGCAGGTCGGCGAAGCGTGGATGCCGAGCTTGTGCTCGAGGCCGGAACAGAAGACGTCGTTGCGGGCGCCGAGCGAGCCATCGTCATCGACCAGGAACTTCGGCACCAGGAAGAGCGAGATGCCGCGCGTGCCGGCGGGCGCGTCGGGCAGCCTAGCCAGCACCAGATGCACGATGTTGTCGGTGAAATCGTGCTCGCCATAGGTGATGAATATCTTCTGGCCGAAGATGCGGTAGGTGCCGTCGCCGGCAGGCTCGGCACGGGTGCGCAAAGCGGCGAGGTCCGAGCCCGCCTGCGGCTCGGTCAGGTTCATCGTGCCCATCCACTCGCCCGAGACGAGCTTCGCCAGGTATCTGGCCTTGAGCGCCTCGGAGGCGTGCTTGTCGAGCGCCTCGACCGCGCCCATGGTGAGCGTCGGGCCGATGCCGAAGGCCATGGCGGCGGAGTTCCACATTTCGAGCGCGGCGACGGCTAGCATGGTCGGCAAGCCCTGGCCGCCATATTCGGCCGGCCCGGACAGCGCGTTCCAGCCGCCTTCGATCCAGCGCCGGTAAAGCTCCTTCCAGCCGGGCGGTGTGGTGACAGAAGCGCCCTTCAACACCGCGCCATGCTCGTCGCCGATCTTGTAGAGCGGCGCAACCTCCTCGCTGGCGAAGCGCCCGGCCTCGGCCAGGATCGCGTCGACAAGGTCCTCGCCCAGATCGCCGAAGGTGCCGGCATCCAGCCCCGGCTTCAGGCCGGCCACCTGCTTCAGCGTGAAGGCGATGTCCTCGACCGGTGCGCGATACATTGTGCCTGCTTCTCCTCCAGTGCGGCCCACCGTAGTCGCGTAGCCGAAGCGAGGCCATCCATACTTGGGGTTGGCCTGCGTCCTTCTTTTTACGTAAACGTCAAACACGCGGATTTTGCAAGCGTAGACTTCGTCGTCCACGGCCGGAGAGGTTCAGTCGCTGTTCCGGCGCTGAACACGTCGCGGTTTGACAGCACTTCCTTAACCATAGCGGTTCAGGATCGTCCTCTGGTCAGTGGGGACACCCTGATTGAAAAAGCCGGCGCGCCCTCTTCGCCGCCTGGCGCTTCTCGCGGCTGCGGTTGCGCTGGGCACGGCGGCAAAGGCCTCGGATTTCTCCGAGCCGTGGAAGAATCTCGACCGCGCGCTGGTGATCGACGCCTACGAATATAACTCCATCGACTGGGCTGAGCTCGCCACCGACAAACGCATCGTCGGCTTCATCAACAAGGCGTCCGACGGGCTGCCGCCGCCCTATTTCTGCTTCGGCGACGAAACTGAGGTGAAGCTCTGCAAGGCGCTGTGGAAGCGCCATGCGGTGACGCGCGAGCTTTTCCAGACACGCAGGGTGGTGGCGAAGGCGCTCGGCCTGAAATGGGGCGCCTATCACCTCGCCCGCCCCGGCAATCCGGTCGAGCAGGCCAACAATTTCATCGATTTCGCCGAGCCGGCGCCGGACGATCTCATTGCCCTCGACATCGAGGGCATCGATCCCGCGCAATGGATGTCGCTCGAGGACGCGGAAGAATTCGTGCGCCAGGTGCATCGCCGCCTCGGTCGCTTCCCGGTGCTCTACTCGAACGGCAAGACCGCCCAGTACATCGCCGACAACCGTTACACCTACCGGCTGTTGTCGCGGCTGCCGCTCTGGTATGCGCGCTACAAGCCGGACATCGACGTGCATTTCCCGATGGGCAACTGGCAGGGTTACGCGCTCTGGCAGTTCGCGGCAAAGGCGAATTGCGGCCGCTTCAGCTGCCCCTATCGCGTGCCGGGCACGCCCAACGACATCGACGTCAGCGTCGCGCCGATGAAAGCCGATGCGTTGCGCCAGCAATGGGCCTTTGGCGGCTTGATCGACGTGCCGGCGGATTACCTCGCCTCGATCCCGGTGCCGATCCCGCGCGAAGCGGGCCTCGCCGGCAAGGTCACCATCACCTATGCCGATGTGGCGACGCCGCCGACCATCGAGGAAATGGTCGCGGTGCTCGGCGCGCGCTGGGAGAAATTCCGCGACGGATTCCGAATGCCGGTGGTCAAGACCGTGCCGCAGCGCCCGAACTTCGGCATCGTGCAATATGTCGCCTGGAAACGAGCCGGACAGCGCACGCCCGAACAGCTCGACGCCGCCTTCGCGGCCGCCGATCCGGTCAGCACCGCATCGACGACGCTCGACCACCGCAGGCAGTAGTCAACGGCAGCGTCAACGATGATTGCCCAGGCTGGCATACATGCCGGTGGTGCGGAACTGTGTGGGCGTGATGCCGTAGCAGCGGCGAAACACCTTGGAAAAATAGTTGGGGTCGTCGAAACCGCACAGAACAGCGACTTCCTTGACCGGCAGGAAATCGGCCTTGGTCAGCAACTTGGCGGCGCGCTGCAGCCGCTGCTGCAGGACGAATTCGGCCGGCGGCAATCCTTCGCTCTCGGCGAAGCAGCGCGAGAAATGGGCGCGGCTGAGGCCGCTGATTTCGACCAGCTCCGCCACCGGCAGCGGCTTGTCGAGATTGGAGTTGATGTGATCGATGACCGGCTGCATGGCGCTCTGCTTCTCGGCGAAGGCGTGCGAGCCGAAGACATCGTCGTAAAGCGCCATCGCCGCCTCATAGGCGATTGCCGAGGCCGCGCCCGGCGAGGCGGCGCCCTTGATGAGGCGCAGGCTGCAATCGGCAAGGTGATCGATGGTCGCTGGCTGCAGCCGGAACACGGGACCTGAGACGCTGAGGATCGACTTGTGGACGCGCAGCGCCTCCTCGCCGTTCATCGATATCCAGAAATATTCCCAGCGGTCGCCCTTGGCCAGCCAGTAGCGATGGTTGTGCGGCACCAGCACCAGCAGCGTATCGTTCGCCTGCAGGCGGTAACTGCGGCTTTCGTAGCGCAATTGCCCGGTGCCGCTGATCGTATGCTGGAGCACGGTGAACGGGGTCTGGCCGCGCTTTCGCCCGTCCCAGTCGTAAGTCTCGTCCTCGCGCACCTCGTAGCCGGTGCTGGTCGGCATGGCATGCAGGCGCTGGCGCCCGCGCGGCAGCGAAATCGTGCGCATCAGCTTTCCATTGGCGATCAGATCCTGCAGCACAAAATTACCCTCGAAAGCATAATCCTTCTCTGGCCGCGCCGGCGAATAAGCGCATAATCCGGCTCACTCAAGAACGGGAAAGACCCGCGGTCGAGGAGCGGGCGGGAGGAGAAAGAGCTGGATTTCGGCTCCACATGGCGAGCGCGCCTGCCGGCGCGCGGCCATATCCTCCCTTGCTGCTCCTTGCCTAACATTCGATTGGATCGAGGTGAAGGTGATGAGCTTCAAAATCGCTATTATTGGCGCCGGCAGCGTCGGCTTCACCAAGAAGCTGTTCACCGACATTCTCTGCGTGCCCGAATTCAAGGACATCGAATTCGCGCTGACCGACATCAGCGAGCACAATCTCGGGATGATCCAGGCGATCCTCGATCGGATCGTGGAAGCAAACGGGCTGCCGACCAAAGTGACGGCGACGACCGACCGCCGCAAGGCGCTGGAAGACGCGCGCTACATCATCAGCTGCGTGCGCGTCGGCGGCCTCGAAGCCTATGCCGACGACATCCGCATCCCGCTGAAATACGGCATCGACCAATGCGTCGGCGACACGATCTGCGCCGGCGGCATCCTCTACGGCCAGCGCAACATCCCGGTGATCCTCGACTTCTGCAAGGACATCCGCGAGGTCGCCGAGACAGACGCCAAATTCCTGAACTACGCCAACCCGATGGCGATGAACACCTGGGCCGCGATCGAATACGGCAAGGTCGACACGGTCGGGCTCTGCCACGGCGTGCAGCACGGCGCCGAACAGATCGCCGAGGTGCTCGGCGCGAAGTCGCCCAGCGAGCTCGACTATGTCTGCTCCGGCATCAATCACCAGACCTGGTTCATCGAGCTCAGGTTGAACGGCCGCGCGATCGGCAAGGACGAGCTGGTCGCCGCCTTCGAAGCGCATCCGGTCTATTCGAAGCAGGAGAAGCTGCGCATCGACGTGCTGAAGCGCTTCGGCGTCTATTCGACCGAAAGCAATGGGCATCTGTCCGAATACCTGCCCTGGTACCGCAAGCGCCCCGACGAGATCACGCGCTGGATCGACATGTCGGACTGGATCCATGGCGAGACCGGCGGCTATCTCCGCTACTCGACCGAGACCCGCAATTGGTTCGAAACCGAGTATCCGCAGTTCCTCGAAGCGGCGTCGAAGCCGATCGACCCTGCGAGGCGCTCCAACGAGCATGCCAGCCACATTCTCGAGGCGCTGGAAACAAACCGCGTCTATCGCGGCCATTTCAACGTCAAGAACAACGGCGTGATCACCAACCTGCCGCTGGACGCCATCATCGAGTCGCCCGGCTTCGTCGATCGGTTCGGCATCAACATGGCCGCCGGCATCACGCTGCCCGAGCCATGCGCCGCCACCTGCATGTCATCGATCAACGTCCAGCGCATGTCGGTGCATGCCGCGATCGCCGGCGACATCGATCTCTTGAAGCTCGCCATGCTGCACGATCCGCTGGTCGGCGCGGTGTCGACGCCGGAGGAGGTCTGGCAGATGGTGGACGAGATGGTCGTCGCCCAGGCCGCCTGGCTGCCGCAATATGCCGACGCCGTGCCGGCGGCAAAGGAGCGGCTTGCGAAGTCGAAGGTCAAGACCCGCGAATGGGCGGGCGCGGCGCGGCGCAACGTCCGCTCGATCGATGAACTGCGCGCCGAAAAGGCGGCACTGAAACAGGCCGGCTGAGATTTCGGGCAGGCGGACCTGCAGGAGGCAGACCGCCGAAACGGCCCTCAAAATAAAGATCGAGCGGCGGGCAAGCAGCAGACGTTCAAAACATCTGGGAGGAGACAATGAGGAACTTACACAGAATTGGCATTGCCGCCGGACTGGTGCTCGGCGTTTCTATTCCGGCGCTCACCGCTTTCGCTTCGGAACCGACGATCCCGCCGGAGCCGGCGACATTCCCGGCCGAAGGCAAGATCCATTCTGTGGCGCGCGACTCCATCCTGGAGTTCAAGGCGCTGCCCGAATACCACGAGCCGGACTGGGTGACGGAGAAATACGTCAAGACCGGCAAGCTGCCGCCGCTCAAGGACAGGCTGCCCAAGGAACCGCTGGTCTTCAAGACCGCCAACATGCCGGACGGCATCGGCGTCTATGGTGACACGATGCGCCATGTCATCGGCGGCAGGCCGGAAGGCTGGAACTACGGTGCCGGCCAGACGCAAGGCTGGGGCGGCATCGACATCGCGCTTTCCGAATGTCTGACACGCACCGCGCCGCTGTTCCAGGTCGACGCAAAGGACACCGAGCCGCTGCCGAACCTCGCCAAGAGCTGGGAATGGTCGAAAGACGGCCACAAGCTGACCATGCATCTCGTCGAAGGCGCCAAATGGTCGGACGGCGTGCCCTTCAACGCCGACGACGTCATGTTCTACTGGGACGACGAGGTCGTCGACCCCAACGTGTCGCCGCTCAACGGGGCGACGCCCGAAACCTTCGGCGTCGGCACGACGCTCAAGAAGATCGACGACTACACCGTCGAATGGACGTTCAAGGAAGCGTTTCCGAGGCAATATCTCTATGCGATGGCCTACGGCACCTTCTGCCCCGGCCCGGCGCACATTTTGAAGCCGCAGCATCCGAAATATTCGAAGAACACCTACGACCAGTTCAAGAACGCCTTCCCGCCGGAATACATGAACATGCCGGTGATGGGCGCCTGGGTGCCGGTCGAATACCGCCCGGACGACATCATCGTCATGCGGCGCAATCCTTACTACTGGAAGGTCGACGAGAAGGGGAACCAACTGCCTTATCTCAACGAGCTGCAATACAAGCTCTCGACCTGGGCCGATCGCGACGTCCAGGCCGTCGCAGGCTCGGGCGACTTCTCCAATCTCGAGCAGCCCGAGAACTTCGTCGCCTCGCTGAAGCGCGCGGCTGACAAGAACGCGTCGGCACGGCTTGCCTTCGGTCCGCGGCTCATCGGCTACAATCTGCGTATGAATTTTTCCGCCAATGGCTGGGGCAACCCGGACGAGCGAGGCCAAGCGATCCGCGAATTGAACCGCAACGAGGATTTCCGCAAGGCCGTAACCATGGCGATCGACCGCAAGGCGCTCGGCGACTCGCTGGTCAAGGGACCGTTCACCGCCATCTATCCCGGCGGCTTCTCCTCCGGCACCAGCTTCTATGACCGCAAGTCGACGGTTTATTACCCGTTCGATCTCCAAGGGGCCAAGGCCGAGCTCGCCAAGGCCGGTCTCAAGGATACCGACGGCGACGGCTTCGTGAACTTCCCGGCGGGCACCGCCGGCGGCAAGAACGTCGAGATCGTGATGCTGGTCAACAATGACTACACCACCGACAAGAGCCTTGCCGAGGGCGTCGTGGCGCAGATGGAGAAGCTTGGGCTGAGGGTCGTGCTCAACGGGGTCAACGGCACGCAGCGCGACGCGATCCAGTATTCCGGCCGCTTCGACTGGCTGATCCGGCGCAATGACCAGGAGCTCACCTCCGTTGTGCAGAACACGGAGCAACTCGCTCCGGTCGGTCCCAAGACCAGTTGGAACCATCGCGCGCCTGAAAGCGGCGAAGTCGATCTGATGCCGTTCGAGAAGGACCTCGTCGACATCGTGAACAAGTTCGTCACGACGCAGGACAACGACCAGCGCGCCGACCTGATGAAGAAGTTCCAGAAGATCTCGACCGAGCACGTCTACAATGTCGGGCTGACGGAATATCCCGGCGCGCTGATCGTCAACAAGCGCTTCTCCAACATCCCGCAGGGAACGCCGATCTTCATGTTCAACTGGGCCGAGGATTCGATCATCCGCGAACGCGTCTTCGTCGCAGCCGACAAACAGGCGAAATATGAGCTCTTCCCCGACGAGCTTCCCGGCAAGCCCGGAGACAAGGGGCCGATGAACTAGTTAACCTCCCTGACGAAGAGAACTCCGGTCGCGCCAGCTGGCGCGGCCGGACAAAGCCAAATCTCCGGTAGCGCCCAGGGAGCGACCGGCCAGCAAAGGAAGCCGACCATCCATGTTGCGATTCCTGCTCATGCGCATAGCGTCGGCGCTTCCCGTGCTCGCCATCTTGAGCCTGGTCACCTTCGCCATCATCCAGGCGCCGCCGGGCGACTATGCCGACTATATCAAATCGCAGCTCATCAACCAGGGCGGCGCCTCCTATGCCGAGGCGGATGCACAGGCCCAGGCCTACCGGAAAGAACACGGCCTCGATAAGCCGCTGCCCGTTCAGTATCTCAACTGGATCGGCGGCATCGTCACGCGCGGCGATTTCGGCTACAGCCTCTACTACAACAGGCCGGTGGCGGACGTGGTCGGCGAGCGCCTGCCGCGCACGCTGCTCCTGGCGCTGGTCTGCCACCTGCTCGCCTCGGTGCTGGGCATAAGCTTCGGCATTTGGGCGGCGACCCGCCAGTATTCCTGGATCGACTCGACGCTCTCGGCCATCTCCTTCCTCGGCATGACGGTGCCGCGCTTCCTGATGGCGCTGATCATCGTCTACCTGCTGGTCTTCCAGTTCAACGTGTCGGAGATCGGCAGCTTCTTCTCGCCGCGATATGGCGGCGCGCCATGGTCGTGGGCAAAATTCCTCGACCTGGTCAAGCATGTCTGGCCGGTGGTGGCGATCGCGACCTTCGGCGGGCTCGCCTACAATATGCGCGTCATGCGCGGCAACCTGCTCGACACGCTCAACGCGCAATATGTCGAGACGGCCAAAGCCAAGGGCCTGACTGGCGGCGCCGTCGTGATGCGCCATGCCGTGCCCAATGCGCTGCATCCATTGGTCATGTATCAAGGCGTGGTGCTGCCCTACATGCTGACCGGCGAGATCGAGACGGCGATCATCTTCGCGCTGCCGACCGTCGGGCCGGCGATCGTGGGCTCGATGGCGGTGGGCGATGTCTATGTGACCGCAACCTTCATGATGGTTCTGTCGGCGACGCTGATCGTCGGCAACATCATCGCCGACATGCTGCTGGTCCTGCTCGACCCCCGCGTGCGCCAGTTCGGGGAGCACTAGATGCTGGCCCGCGATCCCTCACCCCCGCCA